>NZ_AFWY03000012.1:0-147391 GCF_000231075.2 Amycolatopsis sp. ATCC 39116
TTCGGATTCGGCCGCGATCCGCCCCGGCGCCGCGGGCACGGGCTCGGGTTCCGGCTGCGACGCAGGCTCCCGTGCGGGACCGTCGAACAGGCCCGCCAGCAGGTCCTCGGCCGCGGTGGCCAGGTAGGCGATCGGCTCGCCGACGGCCACCACGTCGTCCGGCTGCGCGACGATCCGGGCGAGGGTGCCGTCGGCGGGCGCCTCGACCTCCATGTCGACCTTGTCGGTGGCCACCTCGCACACGACCTCGCCCGCGCGGACCTCGTCCCCCTCGGACTTGTGCCAGGCCACCAGCGTGCCCTCGGTCATGGTCATGGACATCTTCGGCATGACCAGCGGCGCTTCCGGCATCACCACCTCCGCACCAGGTCCGCGGCCGCCCGCACGATGTCCTCGACCTGCGGCACCGCCGCGCGCTCCAGTTGCGGCGCGTACGGGATCGGCACGTCGAGCCCGCAGAGCCGGGCGATCGGCGCGCGCAGGTGCCCGAACGCGGGGGACTCGCCGATGGTCGCGGCGATCTCGGCCATGAACCCGGCGGTCTTCGGCGCCTCCTGCACCAGCAGCGCGCGCCCGGTGCGGATCACGTCGTCCACGATCGGCTGCGCGTCGAGCGGTTTGAGCGTGCGCGGGTCGATCACCGACACTTCGACCCCGTCCGCGGCCAGCTGCTCCGCCGCCTCCAGCGCACGCGACACCATCACCCCGGTGGCCACGATCGTCAGGTCCGCCCCGGTCCGGCGCACGGCTGCCTCGCCGAGCCGGGCGGGCGTGGCCGCCTCCGGCACGGGACCGCTCTGCTTGTAGAGCAGCTTGTGCTCCAGCACGATCACCGGGTTCGGATCGTCGATCGCCGCCAGCAGCAGGGTTTTCGCGTCCGCCGGGGTGGCCGGCATGACCACCTTCAGCCCGGGCACGTGCGCGAACCACGCCTCCAGGCTCTGCGAGTGCTGCGCGGCGGCGCCGGTGCCGGACCCGGTGGGCGCGCGCAGCACCATCGGCACGGTCGCCGCGCCGCCGAGCATGAAGTGGATCTTCGCGGCCTGGTTGACGATCTGGTCCATGGCCTGCGCGGTGAAGTCGGAGAACTGGATCTCCACCACCGGCCGCATCCCGGCGAGCGCGGCTCCCACCGCCGCACCCACGATGCCGAGCTCGCTGATCGGGGTGTCCCGGATCCGCTCCTCGCCGAAGCGGTGCACGAGATCGCCGGTGACGCCGAAGGCGCCGCCGTAGGTGCCGACGTCCTCCCCGAGCAGGAACACCCGTTCGTCGGCCGTCATCGCCTGGGCCAGCGCCTCCCGCACGGCCTCGGCGTAGGTCAGGGTGCGGGTCTGTTCCGCCACCGCGGTCATTTCGCGTACACCGCCTCGGTCAGCGAGTCCGCCGAGGCGTCCGGCGCGGCGTTGGCGGCGCGGATCGCCGCCCGCACCCGCTCGCGGGCTTCGTCCCGGCAGGCCTGGATTTCCTGGTCTCCCAGCGTGTTCGCGACCCGTTGCTCGAACCGGGCGATCGGGTCGCGATCGCGCCACTGCTCGATCTCTTCGCGGGTGCGGTAGAGGTTCTTGTCGCTCTTGGAGTGGCCCTTCCAGCGGTAGGTGATCGCCTCGACCAGCGTCGGGCCCTCGCCCGCGCGGGCCCGCGCCACCGCGTCGGCGACCGCGTCGTGCACGGCCTGCGGGTCGTTGCCGTCCACGGTCACCCCGGGGATGCCGTAGGCGGCGGCCCGTTCGGACAGCTGCTTGACCCGGAACGCGCGGCTCACCGACATCGACATCCCGTAGTGGTTGTTCTCGCACACGAACACCACCGGCAGGTCCCAGATCGCGGCCAGGTTGACGCCCTCGTGCCAGGCGCCCTCGTTGACCGCGCCGTCGCCGAAGAAGCTGACCACGACCTCCTGCCCGCCACGCATCCGCACCGCCAGCCCGGCGCCCGCCGCGATCGGCACCCCGCCGGCGACGATGCCGTTCGCGCCGAGGTTGCCGGTCGCCACGTCGGCGATGTGCATCGACCCGCCCCGGCCGCGGCAGTACCCGGTCTCCTTCGCCAGCAGCTCGGCCATCATCTCGTCCAGCCGCGCGCCCTTGGCGATGCAGTGCCCGTGGCCGCGGTGGGTGGAGGTGATGTAGTCCCCTTCGGACAGTGCCAGGCAGGCGCCGACCGGCACCGCCTCCTGCCCGATCGACAGGTGCATGGTGCCGTGCATGAGCCCGCGCGCGAACAGGTCGTCCACCGCTTCTTCGAAGCGCCGGATCGTCCACATGGTGACCAGCGCCTCGCGGGCCGGCCCGGCGTCGCCGATCAGATCCATGGTCGTCCCCCTCACGCCGGAACCAGGTCCCGCACCGGCTCGCCCTGCAGGAGCCGGTCCTGCAGGCGCCGCAGGGACGCGATCGTGGTGGTCTCGTCGACGGCGACGTCCGCGGCGGTCAGCACCGTGCCGGCGGGCACGTCGCGCAGCACGCGGGCGCCGCTGACCAGGCCGAGCGGCACGTGACCGCCCGCGCGGGCGGCCTGGGCGGAGTCGGTGACGCCGTAGACGGTCTCGCCGCCGATGCCGTCGACCAGTTCGCCCTTCGCCAGGTCCCGCTTCGCCACCGCCAGCACCTCCGCGTTCCACGCGACGGGCGCGAGGCTCGGGGTGCGGTCGAGCACCGCCTGCGCGACGGACAGCGGCGCTTCCACGCTCGCCAGGTGGTAGGGCCGGTAGAAGGTGTAGTACGGGCCGGGCCCCATGCCCAGGTAAGCCATTTCCTCCACCACCACCGGGTCGTCGCTGTGGCCGACGACGAACACGCCCGGCGCGACCGGCCCGGTGCAGTAGTCGACCACGCCGGCTTCCGGCAGCTGCCCGCCGTCGGACTCGGGGCGGAAGATCCGGTTCAGATCGTCCACAGTGGAGTACGGGCCGGTCATGCCGCGGCGGCTCACCTTCAGGTCCACGCCGTTGGCGAGGGCGGCCATCTCGATCATGGTCTTGGAGCCGTCCACGAAGCTGGCGAGCATGTGCGGGTTCATGCCCTTCGCGGCGGCCTCCGCCGCGACCGCATCCGGCGTGGCGGCCGGGTCGAGCGGGTTGTTCTTGCCCTTCCCGGCGCACACGACGGTGAAGCCGATGTCGCGGGCGTAGTCGACGAGCGCCTTGCACTCCACGGGTTCGTCGCCGCGGCACACGGTGTAGACGCGGCCGAGTCCGGCGGCCATCTTCGACAGCAGCAAGCCGACCGTGACGTCGCATTCCACGTTGAGCAGCGCGATGTCCTTGCCCGCCAGCAGCCCGGCGAACGCGACCCGGGCGCCGACCTCGGGTACACCGCTGGCGTCCACGATCACGTCGACCGGCAGGCGGGTCAGCGCCAGCGCGTCGTCCACCACGACCGCCTGTCCCAGTTCCACCGCGGCCGCCAGGTCCCCGCCGGTGCGGACGTCCGCGCGCCCGGCCCGCTCGAAGGCCCGCACCCCGCGCTCCGGGGCGATGTCGGCGATCGCGGCGACCTCCATGCCGTCGATCCGGGCGGCCTGCACGACGAAACCCAGCCCCATCTGGCCGGCGCCCACCAGTCCGATGCGGACCGGGCGGCCCAGTTCGCGTTCGCGGGCTCGCAGCCGATCGGCGTAGCTCATCTCGACACCTTCCCCGTCTGCACAAATGTGCACTTCATGTGCACTTCAGTGATTTCTTGGTACCACGCTGGCAATAACCAGCACAACCCTTCGCGTTGTTTGCACATTTGTGCACGAGGGAGAATGAAAAAGGGCCGGCTCCCACAATGGGAGCCGGCCCTTTCCGCGCCGGAATTCAGGCGGCCGCGCGTTGTCCCGCGGTCAGCCGGGACACCATCGTCAGCGCGTCGGCGGCGGCCTTGGCCACGGCCTTCGACGGCGCCCGTTCGGTGAGCGTGCCGAGTGGCCCGGCCAGCTCCGGGCGTTCCCGGAACCGGGCGAACACCGACGCGCCCTCCATGGCCAGTGCCCTGGTCACCGCGTTCCGCCGCCGGTCGACCACCAGCAGCACCACCGCGCCGCGCAGCTTGCCCTTGGCCCGCCCGGTCACCAGCAGCACGCCGCCGCGGTTCTCCTCCGCCGCGACCTGGTTGACCACCCGGGCGTACCGCATGTGCTGTTGGTAGCTGAAGAAACCCGCCACCGCGAACCCGGCGACCAGGATCGCGGCGGCCTGCCAGGTCACGTCGTGCTCCCGCCGCTGAGCGTCAGCGTCGCCCCGGCGGCGGGCAGCGACACCGTCCCCTTGCCGTGCACCGCGCCGGGCAGCAGCGTGGTGCCCTCGTCCGGGTTGAGGTAGACCACGATGTGCCCCAGCGTCTGCAGGTTCTCGTGGGCGCGCTCGCCGACCGCGGTCAGTTCGACCTCCGCGTCGCCGAGCCGGAAGATGTCGCCGACGCGCACCTCCCGTTCCGGCTTCGCGGCGGGGGAATGCACGACGCTGACGCTTTCCAGCGCGTCCGGGATCGGATCGGCGTAGAGGATCACCACGCCGCCGTCCACCATGTCCTGCGCCTCCTCGCCGGCCCGCAGGATCGTGCTCTCGTAGTACACCGTCATCGTCGACACCTCACAGTCCGAAGCTCGCGCCCCAGGCGATGATGACCGCCAGCGGCGCCGTGATCAACCGGCTGATCAGCACCGCAGGGGTGCCGACCGCGACGGTCTCGGGTTTCGCCTCGCCGAGCGCGAGGCCGACCGGGATGAAGTCGCAGCCCACCTGCCCGTTGATGGCGAACAACGTCGGCAGGGCGTACTGCACGGGCAGCGCGCCGATCGCGATCTGGCTGCCCATCAGCGTGCCGACCACCTGCGCGATCGCCGCGCCGGGCCCGAGGATGGGGGACAGGAACGGCAGCGACACCACGAGCGAGATCACGACCAGCCCGAGCGGGTTGCTCGCGATCGGGGACAGCACGTTCGCGATCCCGCGGGCGATCCCGGTGTAGTTCACGATGCCCAGCAGCAGGCTGACGTAGGCCATGAACGGCAGGATCGTGGTGAGCGTCAGCTCGACCGTCTGCCTGCCCGACGCCAGCATCGTGTTCACGAACGAGCCGACGCCCGAGCCGAACTTCACGAACACCCCGGACACCGAGTCGAAAGCGCGCCCGAACCCCGTCGACTGCCCGCCGGTGACCGTCGCCGCGACGTCCCGGGCCGACGGGCGTTCTTCCCGCGGCGGCACCTTCGGCGGCGCGGTGCCCGTCTCGCCGTCCGCCTCGGTCACCTCCTTGACGCCGACGGCGGAGACGAACAGCTCCTCGGTGATGAACTTCGCCAGCGGACCGCCCGGCGCGCCGGGGTAGACGTCCACAGTGGGCAGTCCCTTGCGCGGGTACACGCCGATGCGGGCGGTGCCACCGCAGTTGATCACCGCGGCGACCACCTCGTCGTCCGGCACGGACGTGTGGAACCCGTCCACCGCCTCGGCGCCGGTGAGCTCCGCGATCCGCGCCGCCACCGGGTGGACGCCGCCGCCGGTCACGGACAGGACCTTGTCGCGCTTGCCGTCGACCCGCAGCAGCAGGCCCTTGCCCCAGCCGCCTTCGCCGGGGCGGACGAACACCGCGCGGGTGGTGTGGGTCTCGGTCATTTCGCACCCGCCTTGGCCGCCTCGAACTGCCGGTCGAAGTCCGCGAACACCTCGGTCCGCCCGGTCCGCTTGATCATGAACGCGGTGATCCGCTCGGTGACCACGCCGCGGATGAAGATCACCACGATGCCGACCAGGAAGTACCGCAGCGCCAGCGGCACCGTCGACTGCCCGAGCTGGGCCACGCCGTTGGCCACGCCCAGCCAGACGAACAGCTCGCCGGCGTTGGCGTAGGGGAAGAACGTCGTCACCGGGTGCACGAACGACACCGCGGAGTCGTAGAACGCCGGCTTGTGCCGCTCCGGCAGGAACCGGCCGAACGAGTAGGCCATCGGGTTGGTCAGCATGAGCACGGCCAGCACCGGCATGATCGTGTAGCGGGTGATCCACCACCGCGCCGACCACCGGACGGCTCTGGTGACCCGCTGCTCGCCGATGAACGTGGTGATCGCGTACATCGCGGTCAGCAGGACGATCAGGGTGGGCAGAATGCCGGTCACCAGGCTCACGAACTGCTCGCCGGAGGCGTTGAACAGCCCGATGAAGTGGCTGCCGAGCCACTCGAGGACACCGAGGGGACCGGAACTGGACCCGGTGTCCGCCTGCTGCGCCATTACAGCAAGCTCCTCCATATTTTCCTCCTTGTCGGCCCCCTGAGCCAAACGCGTCTGCACATAAGTGCAAAGCTTCTTCACGTTTGACAGTGATGTGTGTAACATGCCGGTCCAGCGGGTCACAACCCCCGACGCGAAGGAGCGACATGCCTGAGATCAAAGTCCGGATCGCCTCGCCGGTCGGCCTGCACGCCCGGCCCGCGAGCCAGTTCGTCAAGGCCGCGGCCCGGCACGGCGGACCGGTCTCCATCGCGCGGCCGGGCGCCGAACCCGTCGACGCCCGCAGCATGCTTTCGGTGCTGAGCCTGGCGATCGGGCACGGCGAGGAGGTCGTGATCAGCGCCGAAGGGGACGACGCCGACGCGACGCTCGCCGAGCTGTCCCGGCTGGTGTCCACCGCGGACGCCTGATGCCGCCGCCCCGCGAACAACAGCTGCTCGTCAAGGCGGCGCGGCTGTACTACGAGGAAGGCCGGTCGCAGCACCAGATCGCCGAGACACTGGGCGTGAGTCGCTCCAGCGTGTCCCGGATGCTGACCGCGGCGCGGGAGCGCGGCATCGTGCAGATCCGCATCAACGACCCCGCCGGGCGGGACCTGGACACCGAAGGCGAGCTGGCGGCGCGGTTCGGGTTGCGGGACTGCCGGGTCGCGGAGAACGCCGCGGGGGAGCGGCCGCTGCCGCGCGTCGGTGAGCTCGGCGCGCGGTGGCTGCTGGAGAACGTCCACTCCGGACAGCGGGTCGGGGTGTCGTGGGGCCGCAGCCTGCAGGCGGTCGTGCAGCACGTGCCCGAGGAGAGCGCGCTCGACGTCGAGGTGCTGCCGCTCGTCGGCGGCCTGTCGTCGGTGGAATCGGCGATCAGCGGCGAGGAGCTGGTCCGCGACCTGGCCGCGCGACTCGGCGGCCGGTTCCAGCTGCTGCACGCACCCGCGTTGCTGACTTCCCGGGCAGGTCGGGACATCCTGCTCGCCGAACCGTCCATCCGGGACGCTCTGGACCGGGCGCGCAAGGTGCACGTGGCGGTCGTCGGCATCGGCAGCGTCGGGGTCGGGTCCTCGGCGGCCCTGCTCACGGCGATGGAGCTGACGCCGGAGGAACGCGCGGAGTTCGAGGGCCACCACCCGGTGGGGGACTTCTGCGCGCGGTTCTTCGACGCCGACGGGCGCCCGGTGCCGGGGCCGGTCGACGACCGGGTGATCAGCACGACGTTCGCCGACCTGGCCGGCATCCCCACGGTGGCGGGTGTCGCGGCCGGGGCGGAGAAGGCGCGCGGCACGCTGGGCGCGCTGCGCACCGGTGTCCTCGACGTCCTGATCTGCGACCAGTCGCTGGCCGGTGCCCTGCTCGACTGAAAGGTGTTGCGCATGCTGGGAACGAGGTTGTCCGGGGTCGCGGTGAGCCCGGGACGCGCGAGTGGTCCGGTGGTGCGGGTCGCCGAGCCGCTGGGCGAACCCCCGCGCACCCCGGCGCCCGCCGATCCCGCGGCCGACGCGGCGCGGATCGCGCCCGCCGCGGCGGCCGTCGCACGGCGGCTGGAGGAGCTCGCTGGCAGCGCGGAGGGCGAGGCGGCGGACATCCTGTTCACCACGGCGGCGATGGCGAACGACCCCGGGCTGGTCGCCGAGGCCGAGCGGCTGGTCACCGTCGAAGGCGTGCCCGCGCCGCGCGCGGTGCACGAGGCCGCGGACGGGTTCGCCCGCTCGCTGGCCGCCGCCGGCGGGTACCTCGCCGAGCGCGTGCGGGACATCCAGGACGTGCGGGACCGCATCGTGGCCGAACTGCTCGGCGTCGAGCCGCCCGGGGTGCCGGCGCTGGCGTCGCCGAGCGTGCTGGTCGCCCGCGATCTCGCGCCCGCCGACACCGCCGGGCTCGACCCGGCGAAGGTGCTGGCGCTGGTGACCGAGCAGGGCGGGCCGACCAGCCACACCGCGATCCTGGCGCGGGCGCTCGGGATTCCCGCCGTCGTCGCGGTGCGCGGCTTGCTGGAGTGCGGGGCCGAGGCGCTCCTCGTCGACGGCGACACCGGCGTCGTCGAGCCGGCCGATCCGCACGGGCCGGTGGTGGTCGCGGACCGACGGGCGGCGGTGGAGTGGAACGGCGTGGGCGCGACGGCGGACGGGCGCCGGGTCCGGATCCTCGGCAACGTCGGTTCGGTGGCGGACGCGCGCGCTGCCGCGGAAGCGGGCGCCGAGGGGATCGGCTTGTTCCGCACGGAGTTCTGCTACCTGGACGCGCCGTCCGAGCCTTCGGTGACCGAGCAGCGTGCGGCGTATGCGGCAGTGCTCGCGCCGTTCGCCGGGAAGCCGGTGGTGGTGCGGACGCTGGACGCGGGGGCGGACAAGCCGCTGGCGTTCCTGGCCCCGGAGCCCGAACCGAACCCCGCGCTGGGGGTGCGGGGCGTGCGGGTCGCGTTCGCCCGGCCGGAGGTGCTGGACCGCCAGCTCGAAGCGATCGCCGCCGCGGCCGCCGAGTCGGGTGCGGAAGTGTCGGTGATGGCGCCGATGGTGGCGACGGCCGCGGAGGCGGCGTGGTTCGCGGAGCGGGCGCGGGCCGCCGGGATCGCGCGGGCCGGGGTGATGATCGAGGTGCCCGCGGCGGCGCTGGCCGCGCGGGAGATCCTGGAGGTGGCGGATTTCGTGTCGGTGGGCACCAACGACCTCGCGCAGTACACGTTCGCCGCCGACCGCCAGCTCGGCGCGGTGGCCGCGTTGAACGACCCGTGGCAGCCGGCGTTGCTCCGGCTGTTGGCCCTGGTCGGCGAGGCGGCGCGGGATGCCGGAAAACCGGCCGGGGTGTGCGGGGAGGCGGCGGCGGACCCGCGCCTGGCCCGCGTGCTGACCGGCCTCGGGATGACGAGCCTGTCGATGACCGCGGCCGCCATTCGCCCGGTCGGAGCCACCCTGGCAACGGCGACGTTCGCCGACTGCGAGGCGGAGGCCCGCCGCGCGCTGGGGTCTGGTGCCTGAGCCGTGGCCCAATCGCCGGAGGCCGGCCGGCTGCTGACCGCCGATGGCCGCTGGTTCAGCGCGGCGTGGCTCCACTCCAAGGCGATCGTGCCCTTCGCGACTCCGTTCGGCGCCGACGACCAGGTGCTGGAGAGGTTCCGGGACGGCGCGCGTGCGGTCGGTGCGGCATCGGTGTTCGTCTTTCCCCTCGGCGATGAGCGCCCGCGGGTGCTCGGCGACGTAGATCCTCTCGGTGTGCGTGGTGAGGTCCTGCTCGCTGTGCCCAACCGGGACGGGGCCTTGCTCATCACGGACGCGCGGTACTCCCTCCTGGCGGGTACCGCGGAGTTCCTCGCCGCCGCAGTGCCGTGGGGCGTCGACCGCTCACGTGCGCGTTTCCGCCGAGACGCCCGGCGGCTGGCGGAGGTGTATCCGGAGCTGCTCGAAGTGGCGACGCGACTACCGCCCGCCCGGCCGGTGCTGGCGTCGCCGAGTGAGGTGGAGCCTGGCTCCGCGCTCGCCGAGCAAGTGCGGCTGATGGAATCGTTCGCGGAAGGCTCGATCGCGGCGCCCGATTTCGCGCGAGCCTGGCTGACCGCGCGCCGTCGGAGACCGCGCCAGGAGCAGCTGCTCGACGAGCCGTTCGAACGCCTGCTCGCGGAGGTGTTCTTCCTGCTCGAG
The DNA here is from genome assembly GCF_000231075.2 of Amycolatopsis sp. ATCC 39116. Lineage (NCBI taxonomy): Bacteria > Bacillati > Actinomycetota > Actinomycetes > Pseudonocardiales > Pseudonocardiaceae > Amycolatopsis > Amycolatopsis sp. ATCC 39116. Next base: position 9,842 of record NZ_AFWY03000012.1, read on the forward strand.
GACTACGTGATCGATCCCGCGCTGCGCGACCCTGGCGACCTGACGGACGAAGACCTCCTCCACGGAGTGCAAGCAGTCGTGCAACGACTCCGGCTGTTGGAGGCACCTGATCGTGGCTAGTGTCCTGAGTGGTTAGTTCGTCGGCAGTAGGCGGCGAGGGAGTGAGGATCTGGTCGGCGGTGCGGGTCCAGACGCAGGGCCTGGGGTGGTGTTCCATTGCTGGATCCAGTCGCGGATGTCGCGTTCGAGGGCGGTGACTGAGCGTTGGACGCCGCGGCGCGGTGTTCGATCCACCCTCGGCGCAGGTCAGTGGCGCCAAGACTCTCAATCCGGCCAGCTGTGTACCGGCTCGTTGGTGTGCATGTGCTCCCGGTACTCGCCGACCAGGGTGCGCAGCGTGTCGAACCTGTCGAGGCCCGTCGTGTCGAACAGGCGGTGGAAACGTCGTTGCTGCCAGCTCGCGCCGGTCGTGCCGGTCAGGCAGCGCTGCTCGATCACGCCCAGCAGCCGGTCGCGTTCGGCGGCGTCGACGTCCCACTTGCGCAGCCCCTCGTCGGCCATCGGCAGCAGCCGTCGCAGGACCAGTTCCGCGACCGGGACGGTGCCCAGCCCCGGCCAGTAGATCGAGGCGTCGATGCCGTTGCGCGCGCAGGCGTGGAAGTTCTCCTCCGCCGCGCTGAACGACATCCGGGTCCAAATCGGACGCTCGTCCTCGGCCAGGGTGCGGACGAGTCCGAAGTAGAACGCGCCGTTGGCCATCGTGTCGATGACCGTGGGACCGGCGGGCAGGACCCGGTTCTCCACCCGGAGGTGCGCCCGGTCGCGGGTGACCGCGTAGATCGGCCGGTTCCAGCGGTAGATCGTGCCGTTGTGCAGCCGCAACTCCTGCAGCGACGGCGTGTCGCCCCGGTCGAGCACCTCGAACGGGTCCTCCTCGGAGCAGATCGGCAGCAGCGCGGAGAAGTACCGGGCGTTCTCCTCGAACAGGTCGAAGATCGAGGTGATCCACCGCTCGCCGAACCACACGCGCGGCCGCACGCCCTGTGCCTTCAGCTCCTCGCGGCGGGTGTCGGTGGCCTGCTCGAACAGGGCAATGCGCGTCTCGGCCCACAGGTGCTTGCCCAGCAGGAACGGCGAGTTCGCGCCGACCGCGACCTGCACCCCGGCGATCGCCTGCGCGGCGTTCCAGTAGGCGGGGAACTGCGCGGGACTCACCTGCAGGTGGAACTGGGTGCTCGTGCACGCCGCCTCGGGCACGATCGTGTCGCACGTGGCCCGCAGGCGTTCGACGCCGTCGATGGCGATGTGCAGGTCCTCGCCCCGCTCGGCCAGGATCTGGTCGTTGAGCAGCTCGTACCGCGGGTTCAGCGACAGCGACGCGCCGGTCAGGTGGTCCTGCCGCAGGGTGGGCAGGATGCCGACCATGATCAGGTGCGCGCCGATGCGGTTGGCGTTCGCCTCGGCGGAGTTCAGGCTGGCGCGCACGTCGTCCTCGAACGTCTTCGCGCCGTCGCCGTTGAGCCGGCGAGGCGAGACGTTGATCTCGAGGTTCCACTGGCCCAGCTCGGTCTGGAAGTCCGGGTCGGCGATGGCCTCCAGCGTCCTGGCGTTGCACATCGTCGGCTCGCCGCGCTCGTCGACCAGGTTGAGCTCGATCTCCAGCCCAGTCATCGGCCGCTCGAACTCGAAGTGCGACTCCCGCAGCATCCGCGCGAACGCCTCCAGGCAGCGCCGCAACCGGGCCCGGTACCTCGTGCGGTCGGCCCTCGTGAAGGTGTGCTGCCCGACTTCCTCGCCCATGCGACCCTCCGGATCCCTGCATTGTCCCACCGGACGACCGGCGGCACAGCGGATACGAGGAGTGACGGAGTGGGCCGCGAGCGGCGCTACCGCTCGCGGCCCCGGAGAGCCGGCGAGCGCGTCAGTTGTCGTTGTACCACTGCGCGGTGCGCTGGTAGGCGTAGGGCGTGCCGGACTTGTGCAGGTAGACGCGGAAGTTGATGTAGGCGTTCTCCGGCAGGTTGTGCCCGGGTTCGCTGGCGTCCGCGAGGTCGCAGTTCCCGCTGCCGCCCGCGCTGAGCGTGTAGGAGCCGCCGTTCCAGTACACGTCGAGGCCGACGGCCCAGCCGTCCGCTTCCCTGTCGCAGGCGTAGACGTAGTCACCGTGCTCGGTGAACCAGGCGACGCCGCCCGGGTCGCCGTCGGCGGTGAAGACCTCGTGGTCGATGGCGGCGGCTTCCGGGGCGAACAGCAGCGTGGACACGGCGAGGGCGCCGGCAGTGGTCAGCCCGGCGAGTTTGCGTGAGTGTTTCATCGCACCTTCGTATTCGCTGGCAACGACGGCCGCGCTCGGCGAGGCGGCCCGAATCGAAAGGATCTTCGCATTCGTGGCGTGCGTGGCGGCGACGTTCCGCTGACACTGTCCGCGCCCCTTCCCCGCGCGGTGTGCGGTTCCGGTGCGGGTCCGGTACGGGCGGCCGCGGATCTTACGAGAGTCTCAACGCAACGCCCGGGAACGGCCGGACGACGCGGGCGCGGACCTAGCATCGCCTGCGTGACAACGCCACCGCCGCGCGTGTTGCGGCACATCCGGTTCCGCAGCCCGCTGCGCGGCCCCTGGCTCACCTCCGTCCTCGGCGTGGTGCTGCTGGCCTGCCTGCCGCTCGTCATCGTCACCGGCCTGCTGGACCACGCCGCCTACGGGCCGGGACAGGGGATTCCCGCGGACGTCGGCTGGCTGCGCCTGCCGGCGTTCGACTGGCCGACGCGTCCGGCGTGGCTGTTCCAGCTGACGCAGGGCCTGCACGTCGGGCTCGGGCTGGTGCTCGCACCGGTCGTGCTGGCCAAGCTGTGGTCGGTCATCCCGAAGCTGTTCGCCTGGCCACCGGTCCGCTCGCTCACCCACGCGCTGGAACGGATCTCCCTGCTGCTCCTGGTCGGCAGCACGTTGTTCGAGTTCGCCACCGGGATCCTCAACATCCAGTACGACTACGTCTTCGGGTTCAGCTTCTACACCGGGCACTACATCGGCGCGTGGGTCTTCCTCGCCTCCTTCGTCACGCACGTCGCGCTCAAACTCCCCACCACCGTGCGCGCGCTGCGATCCCGCTCCCTGCGCCGCGAACTGGCCACCTCGCGCGAGGACACGGTGCCCGAGCCACCCGACGACACCGGGCTCGTCGCCGCCGACCCCGCACCCCCGACCCTGAGCCGCCGCGGGCTGCTCGGCACCGTCGGCGGCGGAGCCCTGCTCGTCGGCCTCCTCACCGCGGGACAGTCGACCGGAGGCCCGTTGCGGGACCTGGCACTGCTCCTGCCGCGCGGCAGGCAATCGGGGGAGGGGTTCCCCGTCAACAGAACCGCCGTCGCGGCCGGGATCACCGCCGAGAGCACTGGCGCGGGCTGGCGGCTCACCCTCACCGGCGGGCACGAGCGCGTCCTCACCCGCGACGACCTGCTCGCCCTGCCCCAGCACACCGCGCGCCTGCCCATCGCCTGCGTCGAGGGGTGGTCGACCGTGCAGACCTGGACCGGGGTGCGGCTGCGCGACCTGGCCGCGCTCGCCGGGATCCCGCACCCCGCCTCGGCGTCGGTGACCTCGCTGGAACGGGGACCGTTCGCCCAGGCGACCCTCAACTCCGGCCAGGCGACCGATCCCGACTCGCTGCTCGCGCTGCGGGTCAACGGCGAAGACCTCAGCCCCGACCACGGCTTCCCGGCCCGGATCATCGTCCCCGCGCTGCCCGGCGTGCACTGCACGAAATGGGTGCGCTCGATCGCCTTCCGGAGCGCACCGTGAAACGGCTCATCGCCCTGCTCGCGGGCCTCGCGCTCGCCGCCTACGCCGGATCCTTCCTGCTGGGCGAGCCGGATCTGCCGACGATGCTGGTCTGGTTCGCCGGCGCCGCTGTCGTGCACGACCTCGTGGTGTTCCCGCTGTGCGCGGTGGCCGGACGGGCACTGGCGCGGCTGCCCGTCCGGATCGTCAACCACGTCCGCCTGCCCCTGCTCGGCGCCGGGCTGACCTTCCTGCTGTTCCTGCCCGGCATCGTCCGCCAGGGCGAGGCCACCCACCTCGCCGCCACCGGGCTGGACCAGCAGCCCTACCTCGGCCGCTGGCTGTGGCTGGTCCTGGGCATGTTCGTGGTTTCCGGGCTCGCCTACGGGGTGCGCCTGCTCCTCAGCCGGCGCGCTTGAGCTCGGCGAAGTGCCGCCCGCCGTGCGCCGCGGTCCAGGACACCGCCAGTGCGGCGGCCGCGGCGACGCCGGCGAGTGCGTCGGCGCCCAGCCAGGCCCACGGGAACCACGGGCTCCCGTCGACCCGCACCCGCTCCCGCCGCACCGCCGCGCCGGGCGGGTCCAGTTCGACGAGCGCCCGGCCGCCGGGACCGAGCAGTTCGAACACCCGCCGCAGCAACACCACCGGATCACCGCCGATGCCGATGTTGCCGTCCGCCAGGAGAACGTGCCGCCACCGGCCGGCCCCGGGAACGCGGTCGAACACGTCGCGCCGCAGCGCCACCCCGCCCCGGCGGCGGGTCAGGCGGACCGCGGTGCCGGACACGTCGATGCCCAGCGACGGGACACCCCGCCGCGCGAGCGCGGCCGTGAGACGACCGGGACCGCACCCGATGTCCAGGGTCGGACCCCAGCAGCGGCCGAGCAGCAGCTCGTCGGCGGCGCCGGGATCGCGCAGCCAGCGCCCAGCGGGCAGCTCGATCCGGCTGCCGTCGGCCAGTTCCAGGCGGCAGTGCCCGCCCAGGAGCGCGCTGTCGAAGTGCCCGCTCACCGCGTCACCGCCGCCACCGCGACGGGAAACCGCCCGTGGCACGCCGAAGCCACCGCACGAGCGTCCGCCATCGTGTCCACATCGGACAATTCGGTGAGCTCGCGCGGCACCACGCCACGCTGGGACAGGGCCGCGTGCGTGCGCTCGCCGGTGTCCGATCGCGACATGGGCACGTCTTCGAGCACGCGGGCGGCCGCCGGGTCCCGCAGGCCCAGGGCCCACCAGCCGCCGTCGGGCGCGCGGCCCAGCACCGCCTCGTGCGCGGTGAGGTCCGCGGCCGCCGCCGCGAGCAGCTCCGGACGGACCTGCGGGGTGTCCATGCCGATCTGCAGCACGGGCAGCCCAGGGTGCCGGGCGGCGGTGTCGGCGTGCGCGTTCGCCAGCCGCTCCCCGAAGGGCCCGCCGCGCTGATCCAGGACCGTCGTCCGCGCCAGCGCGTGCCGGATCTCGGCCGACCGTGCGGCCGCGGCGAAGTCCCCGGTCACGGCCACCACGGGCACCGCCCCGGGGGTCGCGGCGACCGCGTCGAGCGTGTCCAGCAACGCGGCGGCGGCGATCTCGGCGGCCTGCTCCGGCGACGCGGGCGGGCACAGCCGGGTCTTCGCGAACCCGGGCACCGGCGCCTTGGCGACCACCAGCAGGCAGAACCGGGCGGTCATCCGAGCAGCACCCGCGCCATGTCGCGGACCGCGCCCACGGTTCCGCGCACCGAACCCGACACCTTCGACCGGCCCGCGGACCGCGGCCGGTAGACCACGTCGCACTCGCGCACCACCCACCCGGCGCGTCCCGCCCGGATCAGCAGTTCCAGCGGATAGCCGGACGCTCGGTCGGTCACGCCGAGCCCGAGCAGCGCTTCCCGGCGGGCCACGCGGACCGGCGCGATGTCGTGCACCGGCACGCCCTGCAGCCGCAGCAGCGCCGACAACACGGCGTTGGCCACGCGGGCGTGCCACGGCCAGGCGCCGGGAACCGGACGGCGCCGCCCGGCCGCCAGGTCCGCCTCACCGCGCTCGACCACCCCGGCGAGCACGGTCAGCGCGGCGGGGTCGAGCGAGCCGTCGGCGTCCAGGACGGCGACGAGGTCGCTGGTCGCGTGCTCCAGACCGGTGTGCACGGCCGCGCCGTAGCCGCGGCGCGGTTCGCTGACCACCTTGGCGCCCGCGGCGGCGGCGACCTCGGCCGAGCCGTCGGTCGAGCCGTTGTCGACCACGATCGCCCGGCACCCGGGCGGCAGCGCCGACAGCACGCCGGGCAGGGAACCGGCTTCGTCGAGACAGGGCAGGATCACATCCACGACACCGGACGGTATGTCCACGGTGGAGAGTTGAGAACCGTTGCCGCCCTTACCGAATCATGACGCCTTGACAATTCTTACCGACTCCTGACGGATCGGCGCGACCGCCGCCGTCGGCGCGCGCGACGGGCTACGGTGCGCGAAGCCGGCGCGGAAGGGGACAAAGGTGCGGGTGGACGCGGTGCGGGCGCCGGAGCGCAGCGGCCGCCGGGCGGACCTGGTGACCGTGGTGTGCGCGTGCGCGCTGGTCGCGGTGGCTGTCGCGGTCGGCGCCTACCTCAACCGGCCCGGTTCCGGGGTCACCCTCCTCGCACCGGCCGCGCCGCTGTTCGGGGTCTGGTCGCCGCACGCCGGACCGGGCACGGTTCTCGCCGTCATGGTGGCGTTCGCGGTGGTCGGCTGGGGGCCGTCGCTCGCGCGGACGACGGCGTGGCGCCCACTGCTGGCCGGGTCCTACCTCGCGGCGCTGGCCTGGACGTTCGCGCTCGCGCTCGTCGACGGCTGGCAACGCGGCCTCGCCGGGCGCCTGACCAACCCGAACGAGTACCTGCACGAGGTTCCGGGCATCCAGGACATTCCGGCCATGCTGCGCGGGTTCACCGCGCGGATCCTCGACTTGAAGCCGGACTCGTGGACCACCCACGTGTCCGGGCACCCGCCGGGCGCGACCCTGGTGTTCGTGTGGCTCGACCGCCTCGGCCTGTCCGGCGGGGGATGGGCCGCCGTGGTGTGCGTGCTCGCCGGGTGCCTCGTCGTGCCCGCGGTCGCGGTGACGCTGTCCGCGCTGGGCCGGGCCGACGCGGCGCGCGCGACCCTGCCGTTCCTGGTGCTCTTCCCGGGCGCGGTGTGGATCGGCGCCTCCGCGGACGGGCTGTTCGCCGGGGTCACCGCGGTGGGCATCGCCCTGCTCGCGCACGCGACGCCGGCCTTCCGGACCGGGCGGCGTTCGGCGGTCCCGGCCGCGTTGTCCGGTGGCGTGGTGCTGGGGTTCGGGATCTTCCTGTCCTACGGGCTCGTCCTGCTCGGGGTGGTCGCGCTGGCGGTGGCGGTCGCCGGGCGGAGCGTCACCCGAGCGTTGCCGCTGGCGCTGGCCGGCGCGCTCGCCGTCACCGGTGTGTTCGCGCTCGCCGGGTTCTGGTGGCTCGACGGCTACCATCTCGTCGTCGAGCGGTATTACCAGGGCATCGCCGCCGAGCGGCCGTACTCCTACTGGGTGTGGGCGAACCTGGCGTGCCTGGTGATCGCGTCCGGGCCCGCGGTGGTCGCCGGGGTGCGGCGCGTGGTGCTGGTCCGGCGGTGGCGCGACCCGGTGCTGCTGCTGGTCGCCGCCGCGGCGCTGGCCGTCGTGCTGGCGGATCTGTCCGGGTTGTCCAAGGCCGAGACCGAGCGGATCTGGCTACCATTCCTGGTGTGGCTGGTGCCCGCGGTGTCGCTGCTGCCGGGCCGGCGCCGGGTCTGGCTGGCCGGCCAGGCCGTCACGGCGCTCGCGGTGAACCACCTCGTGCTGACGTACTGGTAGGGCGGACGTGACTGGAACAGGCCACATCCTCGTCGTGGACGACGACGAGACGGTGCGCGACGTCGTGCGGCGCTACCTCGAAGCGGGCGGCTTCACCGTCGAACTCGCCGGGAACGGCGACGAGGCGCTGCGCCGCTTCGCCGGGCGCGAACCCGACCTGGTCGTGCTCGACGTGATGATGCCCGGCATGAACGGCCTGGAAGTGTGCCGCCGGATGCGGGAACGCACCGCGGTGCCGGTGGTCCTGCTGACCGCGCTCGGCGAGGAGGAGGACCGCATCGCCGGCCTGCGCCTGGGCGCCGACGACTACGTGACGAAACCGTTCAGCCCGCGCGAACTCGCGCTGCGGGTGATGTCGGTGCTGCGGCGGGCGCGGCTGCCGGCGCGCGAACCCGCGCCCGACGTGCTCACCGACGGCGGGCTGCGGCTGCGGCTGAGCGCCCACCAGGCGACCCTCGACGGGCGGCCGCTGTCGCTGACCACCCGCGAGTTCGACCTGCTCGCGTTCTTCCTCGCCCAGCCCGGCACCGCGTTCTCCCGCGAGGAACTGCTGGAGAAGGTGTGGGGCTGGAACTTCGGCGACCAGTCCACCGTGACCGTCCACGTGCGCCGGTTGCGCGAGAAGATCGAGGACGACCCGGCCAAGCCCACCCGGATCGCCACCGTGTGGGGTGTCGGCTACCGCTACGACCCGGTGCGGCCATGATCGAACCCACCGAACCGTGGCGGGACATGCTCCTGCACGCCTGGCACATCCTGCCGGTGGCGCTGCTGTTCGCCTTGCCGGTCGCGCTCGCCGGCGGGCTGGTCCTGTACGTCCTGCGGCGCCGTTCGCTCGCCACCACGCTGACGGTGCTCGTGCTGATCCCGGTGCTGGCGACGCTGACCGGCGTGCTCGGCGTCAGCGGTTTCATGTTCACCCCGGCGATGACCACGATGATGCTGGTGTGCCTGCTCGTCGGGCTGGTCACCGTGCCCGCGGCGATCGTGCTGGGCCGCACCATCGCGCGGCGCACGGTGTGGGAGCGCGAGGCGCGCGAGCGTGAGCGGATGGCCGAGGCCGCGCGGCGCGACCTGGTGGCGTGGATCAGCCACGACCTGCGCAGCCCGCTGGCCGGGATCCGGGCGATGGCCGAGGCGTTGGCCGACGGCATCGTCTCCGACCAGCGCGAGGTCGCCGGTTACGCGCAGCGGATCAGCGGCGAGAGCGAACGGCTCTCCGGCATGGTGACCGACCTGTTCGAGCTGTCCCGCATCACGGCCGGCGCGCTGCGGCTGTCGATGTCCGCGGTGCCGCTGCGCGACGTCGTGAGCGACGCGGTCGCGACGCAGGCGCCGATCGCGCGACGGAAGCAGGTTTGCGTGCGCGCCGAGTCCGAGTCGTGGCCGGTCGTGTTCGGCAGCGACCCGGAACTGGCGCGGATCGTGCAGAACCTGGTCTCCAACGCGATCCGGCACACGCCCCCGGACGGCACGGTGTCCGTGCGGGTGGCCGTCGAGGGCGGCGACGCGCTGCTCGCCGTGGACGACGGGTGCGGCGGCATCCCGGACGACGAGCTGGCCCGGGTGTTCGACGTCGCCTTCCGCGGCACGGCGGCCCGCACCCCGGACCCGTCCGGCGCGACCGGCGCCGGGCTCGGGCTGGCGATCACGAAGGGGCTGGTGGAGGCGCACCACGGCCGGATCGGGGTGCGCAACCACGGCGCGGGCTGCCGGTTCGAGGTCCGCCTCCCGCTCGCCGCGCACTGACTTCAGGCACGCAGCGGCGCGGCGGCGAAGGACGCGATCCCCTCGGCGAACGGGATCTTCGCGGTGAACCCCAGCAGGTCGCGGGCGCGGGCCGGATCGGCCACGACGTGCCGGACGTCGGCGGGCCGCGCGCCCCCGGCCACCACCGGGGGCGGACCGCCGAAGGCCCGGGCCAGCTCGGTGGCCAGCTCGCCGACGGTGTGCGGGGTGCCGGAGCAGACGTTGACCGGAGTCAGCTCGCCCGGCGCGCCCGGAGTGGTCAGCGCGCGCAGGTTCGCGTCGGCGACGTCCTCGACGTGCACGAAGTCCCGCCGCTGCCGCCCGTCTTCGAGGACGGTCGGCGCTTCACCGCGTTCCAGCGCGGAGCGGAACAACGCCGCGACGCCGGCGTACGGGGTGTCGCGCGGCATCCGGGGCCCGCACACGTTGTGGTAGCGCAGGGCCCACACGCTGCCGCCGGTCTGCCGCGCCCAGGCAGCGGCCAGGTGTTCCTGCGCGAGCTTCGTGGCGGCGTACGTGCTGCGCGGCCGCAGGGGCGCGTCCTCCGGCACGAGGAGCGGTTCGAGGTCGGCCCCGCAGCGCGGACAGGGCGGCTCGAACCGGCCGGCGTCGAGCGCTGCCGGTGTGCGAGCGGCGGGATCGACCAGGCCGTGAGCCGGGCACCGGTAGCGCCCCTCGCCGTAGACGACCATCGAGGAGGCCAGCACCAGCCGCCCGACCCCGGCGGTGTGCATCTGGGCCAGCAGTACCGCGGTGCCGTAGTCGTTGTGCCACGCGTAGAGCGGAGCGTCCGCCGGATCGAGCCCATGCCCCACGACAGCGGCTTGATGACACACGGCGTCCACCCCGTCCAGGAGATCACGCACGATTTCGGCGTCGGCGAGGGTGCCCCGGACGAACCGGTGCCCCGCGAGGTAGGCCGGCACCGTGTCGCTGTCGTGCGCCTGGGGAAGGAGGTCGTCGAGCACCAGAACGTCATGCCCCTCGGCGGCCAGGAGATCGGCAACGCACGAACCGATGAACCCGGCGCCCCCGGTGAGAAGAACCCGCATGGCGGCCACCCTAGGGGCGTCTCGGCAGCCACCCAGCCGCCGCGGCGCACACGTCAGACTTCGGTAATGCCGGGAGCGCCTCGCTGCTCCGCGAACGATCGCGGGCAGTGAGGCTGAATCCCGGTAGGTTCACATCGGGAGGCTGAGTGATGGACAACGCCAGCCGGCCTCGCTGGTGACCAGGATGATCGGCCGACATCGAGGCGAATCCGGACTAGGCGACGTGGACGAGGAGAGCCTGAACCTGTTCTTCGGCCTGGTGCGGGGCTTTCTGGACGAGCGGCGGAAGATGTGGGCGGATCCCGCTCCCGGGAAGTTCGAACCTCGTGGGCCGTAATTGGCGGGGCCTCAGCCGGACACAGCCTGGTCCGGCAGCCTGACCGACATGGCGTGGTGGAACACGTCCCGCGGGTCCCAGCGTGCCTTGACCTGCTGGAGCCTCCCGTAGTTGTCCTTGTAGTACAGGGTGTGCCAGGGGACTCCGGACCTGTTCCACTCCGGATCGGTGGTGTCGACGTCCGGGTAGTTGATGTACGAGCCGTCGGTCACGCTGCCCGGCACCGGCACCCCTCCGGTGTCCTGGTACATCGCGCGGTACCAGCGCCGGATCCAGTCCAGGTTCGCCTGCTCGCCCTCGGGGTCGGTCCAGGTGACGGTGTAGATCGCCTTCATGATGCTGTCCCGCTGGGCCAGCGCGGTCGCGTCCGGCGCGACGGTGTTGACCTTGCCGCCGTAGGGCACCAGCAGCAGCACCGCCCGCTCGTTGTGGTGGTCCGTGCTCGTCAGGTAGCGGTAGGCGGTGCCGATCTGCGCGTCCGTGAACCGCTTGCGCAGGTAGGCGGCTTTCGCCTTGAACATCCCGGATTCGTCTTCCTGGCTGAGCGATCCGGCCTTCACCGCCGCCAGCCACGGCAGCCGGTGCGGCGGCTCCACCGTGATCGTGCCCTGGACTCCGGCGGTGATCTCCTGCACGTATTCACTCAGCAGCCGGTTCGCGTCGGGCAGCGTCCCGTCCATTGTGGCCACCATGACGAACGCGCCGGGGTCGGCGCCGGTGTTGCGCCGGGTGATCAGCATCGGGCTGAAGAGGCTGGCGTAGGGGGAGCCGGGTGTGCTGTGGCGCTCGTGCCATTCGCCGTAGTTGCGCAGCAGCCGGTGGAACGACTCCTCGGTGGTGTCCTGCCAGCGCCACCCGATCGTCGCGCCGAGTGTCACCGCGGGTGGTTTCGGCAGGAGGCGGGCCGGATCGTCACCGGTCGCGCCGGGCGAGCGCACCCAGTACCGGGTGACCACGCCGAAGTTCCCGCCGCCACCACCGGTGTGCGCCCACCACAGGTCCCGGTTCTCGTCGTCCTGCTCGCGGGTCGCGACCACCGCGCGTGCCCGTCCGAACCGGTCCACCACCACGACTTCCACCGCGTACAGGTAATCCACGACCGACCCGAGACTCCGGGACAGCGGCCCGTAACCGCCACCCTGGATGTGCCCGCCCGCGGCCACACCGCCGCACTGGCCGCCGGGGATCGTGACACCCCAGCCGAGGTAGAGCCGCTCGAACACCTCCCACAGGGTCGCGCCCGGCTCGATCATGAAGGCGTTGCGCCGCCGGTCGAACGTGACCTGCCGCATCGCGGACATGTCGATGATCACCTCCGCGCCGTCGCCGACGAAGTTCTCGTAGCAGTGCCCACCGCTTCGCACGGTCACTCGTTTGCCCTCGCGCGTCGCGTCCGCGACCGCCCGCACGACCTGCTCGGTGGTGGTGGGCAGGCGGAAGGAGCCGGGACGCGGGAAGAACCGCTCGCTCGTCCGGCGCAGCACGAGGTCTTCGTAGCGGGGATCACCCGGCCGGATCGTGACCGGATCCGGCGCCTGACCGAGCGGAATCCCCTCCGCCTTCGCCGGAGCGACCAGTGCCGCGCCGCCCAGCGCTGCTGTGCCGGCAAGAAATCCACGACGTGTCGGCATTTCCATTTCTCCCCACTGTTTTCCGGTGTGCAGGCAGGAACGTTAGGACCAGCCGCGCCGGTGGCACCAGTGGTGCGGACCAACCGTCAGGCAACCCTCAGCGAACCGTCAGGTTCGCGGCAGCCACGCGGGACGTGGTGTGATGGGCAACGTGGACAAGGTTCTCGTGGTGGACGACGACCCGGGCTTGCGGGAGCTGCTGTTGTCCGCGCTGCGGTTCGCCGGCTTCGAGGTCGAGGCCGCCGCCGACGTGCCGGCCGCACTGGCCGCGATCGAGGCGAGCCCACCGGACGTGATCGTGCTGGACGTGATGCTGCCCGGCACGGACGGGTTCGACCTGCTGCAGCTGCTGCGCTCGCGGGGCGTCGACGTGCCGGTGATGTTCCTGACCGCACGCGACGAGCTGGACGACCGGGTGCGCGGGCTGCGCATGGGCGGCGACGACTACCTCACCAAGCCGTTCGACGTGGTGGAGGTAGCCGCGCGGCTGGAGGCGCTGCTGCGGCGTGCCCGCCGCGTGCCGTCCGCGGCGCCGGAGGGCGTGTTGTCGTGCGGCGACCTGGAGGTGGACGAATCGAGGCACCTGGTGACCAGGGGCGGGCGCCCCGTCGAGCTGTCGCCCACCGAATTCCGGCTGCTGCGTTACCTGATGATCAACTCCGGGCGGGTGGTGTCCAAGGCGCAGATCCTGGACCACGTCTGGCAGTACGACTTCGGCGGCGACGCGGGTGTGGTCGAGCGGTTCGTCTCCAACCTGCGCCGCAAGATCGACTTCGGTGGCCCGTCGCTGATCCGCACCGTGCGGGGCTTCGGGTACAGCCTGCGTGCGGAGCAGCGGTGAACTGGCGCTCCCGGTGGCGGCCCGCCCTCGTCGCGCTGCTCGCCGGCCCGCGCGCCGCCGTGCTCAGCGCCAGGCTGCAGAAGGCGTACGACGGCCAGCAGCGGGCCCAGGACCGGCTGCGGAGCTTCGTCGCGGACGCCAGCCACGAGCTGCGCACGCCGCTGACGACCATGCACGGCTGGATCGACCTGTACGTCCAGGGCGGCCTGCGCGATCGCGACGAGCTCGACCACGCCATGGCGCGGATGCAGGCCGAGGTGGGCCGGATGCGGCTGCTCGTCGACGAGCTGGCACTGCTGGCCCGGCTCGACGCGGCCCAGCCGCTGAACCGCGCGCCGGTGGACGTGGTCGAGCTGGCCGCCGAGGTGGTGGACGACGCCCGGATCGTCAGCACCGACCGGAAAATCACCCTGGAGGGGGCGGCGGAAGCGGTCGTCGACGGTGACGGTCCCCGCATCCAGCAGGTCCTGCGCAACCTCGTCGGCAACGCGGTGCAGCACACCCGGCCCGGCACACCGGTCACCGTCACGGTCAGCTCCCGTGAGCGTGACGTGCTGATCGCGGTGCGGGACGAGGGCGACGGGATCGCGCCGGAGCACCTGCAGCACGTGTTCGAGCGCTTCTACCGCGCCGACCCCAGCCGAAGCCGCGACGGTGGCGGCTCGTCCGGGCTGGGCCTGGCCATCGTCGAGGGAATCGTGACCGCACACGGCGGCACGGTCGACGTCACCTCGGCGCCTGGGCAGGGCACCACGGTCCGGGTCACCTTCCCCGTCGACAGCCCCGCCTGACCGTCAGCGCGCGGTGCCGAGCGTCTCCACCGCCGGTCGTCGCGGGTCGTAGGCCGCCCAGCCCGGGTCCCCGGTCCGGGCGAAGGAGACCCAGGCGGCGTGCATCCGGTTGGCGAGGCCGTCCGGGACGGGGTCCGGGCCGAGCAGGCCGGTGTCACCGTGCAGCCACGGCTCGTCGGCGATGTCGAAGACGAACGGCAATTCGACGGTGTGGGCGGCGCCGAGCCGTCCATTGAGGGCGGTCGAGCGGTACCCGAACGAGTAGACGTGGGTGCGGCCGCCCGAAAGCCGCGCATGGGCTTGCGCCATGCGTTGCGTCCCGGCCCCGAACAGGGCCTCCCCGAGCAGTGCCGAGCGGAGTTCGCCCGGGGACGCGTCCGGTAGTGCGGCGAGCGCCGTCTCCGGGTCCGGGTGCACCTGCGCGGCGAGGGCGCGCACGTCCGCCTCCGTGGTGGTCTCCAGTCTGCCTTGCGGCACGAGGTAGAGGCGGCCTTCTTCGGTGTTGGTGCCGATCAGCAGGTCGACGTCGCGGGCCGGACCGTCGGCGAGGGCGTCGGCGGGCTGCACCGCGCGGACGACGCTGAACTGGCTGAGGCCGGACAGCGGGTCCGTGGCGGTGCTGGTGCGCAGGTCGAGTCCGGCCAACGCGGGCAGGATCTCCACGAAACGCTCGTCGGGGATCGCGGCGAACGCTTCGGCGGTCGGTTCGGCACCCAGCGCGGCAGCGGCCGCGGCGGTGACGCGTCGCGCCTGTTCCGGGGTGAAGGCGCCGGTTCCGCTGCCGCTCTGCATGATCGCCCGCCGGAAGAGGCCGCCCGCCTCCGGTGTCGCGAGCAGCGCCCCGACGAGCGTGGCGCCCGCGGACTGGCCGCAGATCGTGACGTTGTCCGGGTCACCACCGAATGCCGCGATGGTGGCGTGCACCCAGCCGAGCGCGGCGAGCACGTCGAGCAGGCCGCGGTTGGCCGGCGCGCCGTCCAGGTCGAGGAACCCGGGGATGCCGAGGCGGTAGTTCACCGTCACGAGGACGATGCCGTCGCGGGCGAACGCGCGGCCGTCGTAGAGCGCGGCGCGGGTCGAGCCGGTGACGAATCCGCCGCCGTGCACGAAGACCAGGACGGGGCGCTTGCCGCCGTCCGCGGCGGGTGTGCGGACGTCGACGGTCAGGTACTCCTCGCCCCGGATCCAGCCCGGCCCGAAGTACGGGGTCATGTCGAGCTCGCCGAAGTCGCGGGCGGGCTGGGGCGCCGTGGGCGAAGGCCGCGTGCCGTCGCGGACGCCCGGCCGGCCCGGGTGTGGCTCGGGCGCGGCGAACCGGCGGGCGCCGATCGGTGCTGCCGCGTAGGGGATGGCACGGTAGAACTCACCGGAGTCGTCGCGGACGCCGCGCACGGCGCCCGCCGGGGTTTCGACCACGGGATGCGCGTGGTGGGTCATGGAAAACGCTTCCTTTCCTGGCGCAGTCAGCGGATGCGGGAGAAGGACGCCCACTCCTTGATCGCGAACTTCGATCCGTCGCGCTCGACCTCGGCGGCGCCCGCGCCGGCGAAGTGCGCGGGGAACACGAGCGCGTTGGTCTCGGCGGCGTGGCCGAGCAGCTTGTGCCGGGTGGCCCGGGATTCGGCCGGGTCCTCGCAGAAGCAGGAGTTGGTGTCCGGCTCCGGAATCTGCAGCGGGGTGTGCACGAGATCGCCGACGAACAGGGCCCGGTCGCCGCCGGACTCCAGAACGAGCACGGACGAGCCGGGGGTGTGCCCGGGAGCGAGGTCGAGCCTGAGGTTCTTGTCGATCCGGTAGGAGCCGTCCCACAGCCGGGTCAGGCCGGCTTCGTGGACCGGCGTGACGCTGTCCTCGAAGACGTTCTGGTTCCCCCGGCCGAACACGGTTTCGTTGTCGTTGGCGGGATTCCAGAAGTCGAAGTCCCGCTTCGGCATCAGGTATGTGGCGTTGGGGAAGGTCGGCACCCAGAAGCGGCCGTCGAGCCGGGTGTTCCAGCCCACGTGGTCGATGTGCAGATGAGTGTTGACGACCAGGTCGACGTCCTCGGGCCGCACTCCGGCGGCGGCGAGGTTGTCGAGGTAGCTCGTGTCCAGGCGGCTCCAGACCGGGGCGTACGGCCGGTCCTTGTGGTTGCCCACGCCGGTGTCGACGAGGATCGTGCGCCCCTCGCTGCGCAGCAGCCAGGACTGGATCGCCGACCGGCACTGGCCGGTTTCGGGGTCCCAGAAGTCGGGCACCAGCCAGTCGCGGTGCTCGTCCCACGCGCCGTCCGGACTGTCCGGGAAGAATTGGTCCGGGCTCATCTCGACCGGACCGTAGAACTCCTTGATGCGGGTGACGGTGACCTCGCCCAGTGCGATCTGTTCGGGGTTGTGCTCCATGACGCCGAGTCTGGGAACGCGGGCGGGTGCGGACCACTCCCGCGTTGTCCTACCCCTCGCAGGGCGTGGCTGGGACCGGCCGTGCACTGGATACTGGGTGCATGGACGGACCCGGCCCACTCGGCGATTTCCTGCAGGCCCGGCGGGCGCTGCTGCGACCGGAGGACGTCGGTCTGCGCGACGTCGGACCCCGCAGGCGGGTGGCCGGGCTGCGGCGTGAGGAACTGGCCCGGCTGGCGGGGGTCAGCGTGTCGTACTACACCAGGTTGGAGCAGGGCCTGTCCCGCGGGGCCTCGGCCGAAGTGCTCGAGGCGATCGCTTCCGCCCTGCGGCTCGACGACCACGAGCGCGAGCACCTCGTCCGGCTCGCCGAGGCCGCCCGCCGCGCCCCGCGAGCACGCCGCCCCCGGCCCGAGAAGCTCGCTGATGAGACGCGGGACCTGCTGCGCGCCGTGGACGGCGTCCCGGCGCTGGTGCTCGGCAGGCGCACGGACGTGCTGGCGTGGAACGCTCTCGGGCACAGCCTGCTGGCCGGCCACCTGGACTTCGACAGCCCGGACGACCCGGCGCGGCGGCCGAACATGACCCGGATGCTGTTCCTCGACCCGCACTGCCGGGAGCTGTACACCGACTGGAGGCGCAAGGCCAGCGCGGTGGTCGGCAACCTGCGGATCACCGCCGGCAAGCACCCGCAGGATCCGCTGCTCGCGGAGCTGATCGGCGAACTGACCATGCGGAGCCCGGAGTTCGTGGAGCTCTGGCGGGACCACCGCGTGGCACCGTGCGACGCCGCGTCCTACGACCTGCACCACCCCGTCGTCGGCGCGGTGACGGTGACCCAGCAGACGCTGTCGATCGCCCGTTCGCCGGACCAGGTGCTCATCGTGTGCACGACGCCCGCCGGCTCTCCCTCCGAAGAGGCTCTCGCACTTCTCCGCCAGACGAGCGGCGGTGAGCACGCCCTTGGTGCTGTGGAGGTATCCGCCGATGGACGGGATCGAGCACGGTCGCATCCGGCCAGCGCTTGACTGGTGGGAATCGGGTGGCCGGCCCGGTGCGGACAAGGGGGTGAACCATTGGTCCGGTCTGGTGCAGACGGTGCTGGCGGAGTTCAGGGCGGAGCTGAACCGGTCTCTGTCCGCTGATCGGCGGTCCCTGGCGGGGGTCGAGTTGGACTGGTACCTCCGCAATCTGGACGGTGTAGCCGTTTCGACGCGGACCGGCTGTTTCCGCTGCTTTCGGCGGAGATCACGGACGAACGTATCGCCAAGGCGAAGCGGCTGAAGCATCTCCTCGCCCTGGCCGCCATGGTGCAACCGCGGCTGCCCGACCACAGTGACGTGGAAAGAGTGGACCACTGGCGTTCGGTGTACGAATTGTTGCCAGTCGCCGGGAGGCGGAGGGTGGGCATGGCTCATGCGGTAAGGCTCTACTGTGCATTTGGTGAAAGTGACGCTGCCGGAGGGCTTGACGCCTTGGTGGCAGCGGCTCGCGAGCAGGGGGCTGACCTTCGGCCGGGTGCTCGTGAGTCTGGCGGCTCCTGGGTGTCGGCGATACTCGACCGGGCTGGCGAACCCGCCGGTGCCGGCGGCTGTCACATCGAGATCCACGCGCAGTCACCCTTGACCTCGGTGATGATCGCCGAGGTCGCTGACGCAGAACCATCCGGCCGAATCAGGTCGGCGAACGCGGTGGTGACTCTCACTCTGACCGGCTCCGACGTGGACTGGTCAGTGGTCAGAGCCACTTGGAAAGCCGCCAAGTCACTCTGGAACGCAGTCCCTTACGACGATGGCTCGGGCTTCGACATCGACTTGGATGAATTGTAATTCCCGCGCCCCGGTGCCGAGGGCGATGCCCGGGTCGCCTTGGGCCTCCGCCGATACCCGATCGGGGATGATCGCTACCGTGTCTCCGGCCGCGACCGGTGCGAAAAGTGGACAGACTCGAGCGAAGAACGGCTCGTCGGACCGTGGCACTCCGCCCTAACGTCATCGGCACCGGATCCGGTCGTGAACCGTGACGCGGACACCGGCCGAATGTCAGAGTGGACGGAGAATCAAGTGGTCAAGTCCTGGCTCTTTGAGATTTTCAGCTACCCGTACGATCCCGACCCGGCGAAGTTCGACCCGCGGTTGTGCAAGGATCTCTACGACTGGAAGCTGGAATCGTGGGTCGCCGCCGAGGACCTGGGGTTCGATGGGGTCTTCTTCTCCGAGCACCACTTCACGCCGTACAGCATCAGCCCCTCGCCCAACCTGCTCGTGGCGACCCTGGCCCAGCGGACCAGCCGGATGAACATCGGGGTGATGGCGAACATCACCGCGTTCCACAACCCG
Source organism: Amycolatopsis sp. ATCC 39116 (assembly GCF_000231075.2). Taxonomy (NCBI): domain Bacteria; kingdom Bacillati; phylum Actinomycetota; class Actinomycetes; order Pseudonocardiales; family Pseudonocardiaceae; genus Amycolatopsis; species Amycolatopsis sp. ATCC 39116. The sequence continues at coordinate 28,568 of NZ_AFWY03000012.1, forward strand.
CGCCGGCTTGCCGAAGAGGGCGCGATGCTCGACTACCTCACCGGCGGCCGGCTCGAGGTCGGCCTGGGACGTGGCGTGGACGAGCCCGAGTTCATCCGCGAAGGCGTCAAGATGGAGGAGACGCGCGCCCGGTTCGAGGAGTCCGTCGCGCTCATCCAGTCCGCTTGGAAGGAACACACCTTCACCTTCAAGGGCGAGTTCTACAACTACGACAACGTGAGTCTCTGGCCTCGGCCCTTGCGGTCCGAGCTGCCGATCTGGGTCACGGCGCTGAGCCCGCAGACAGTGAGCTGGGCGGCCCGGCAGGGCTTCCGGTTCACTTCGGTCTTCTCGCCGACCGAGAACATGCGGACGATTTTCGAGCAGTACAAGAAAGCGGCTGCGGAAGCCGGCCGCGAAGCCGAACCCACCGACATGGGCGTGTGCCGCAACGTGTTCATCGCGGATTCCGAACAGGAGGCACGCGATGTCGCCGAGCCCGCCTTCGACGCGCTGTTCGCGGCGTTCAAGGAAGCGGCTGTGTTCCACGATCTCGACAACGTGCCCGCCGGCTACGAGCACTACCAGTCCTTCTTCCGCCCCTTCGCCGGGGAGGACGTGTCGTTCGACGCTCTCATCGACATCGGGGCGATCTGCGTGGGGAGGCCGGAGACGGTCCGCGACCAGATCGTGAGCCAGATGGAGCACATCGGCTGCGGGAACTTCCTCAACTGGGGGTCGTTCGGCACCCTCACCAAGGAGCAGACGATGCGCTCCTACCAGTTGTTCGGCGAGCACGTGGTGCCGGCTCTGCGCTCCCTGAAGGTGTAGTCGTGACGTCCGAGCTGGCCTTGTGCTGCATGTCGCACACGCCGTTGCTGGGGTCGGGCGACCCGGGCGAGTCGGTCGTGCAGCGGGTCGACGGCGCTCTCCGCGACGCCAGGCAGTTCGTGGAAGCCTTCGACCCGGACCTCGTCGTCATCTTCGGCCCTGACCACTACCAGGGCTTCCGGTATGAACTCATGCCACCGTTCTGCGTCGGGCTGTCGGCTACGGCCATCGGTGACTACAACACCAGTCCCGGTGAGCTCGACGTGCCACAGGCACTCGCCGACGATCTGGTCGTCCACCTGCTGGCGGCGGATCTCGACGTCGCCATGTCGGAGAAGATGGTCGTCGATCACGGCATCGCCCAGCCGCTGGAAAATTTGTTCGGCTCGAGCGCGGCCAAACCCGTGATCCCTGTCTTCATCAACTCGGTCGCCGAGCCGTTGGGACCTCTGCGCCGGATCAGGCGCCTCGGCGCGGCGGTGGGCGAGTTCGTCCGGGACTTGGATCGGAAGGTCCTGCTCGTCGGCTCGGGCGGCTTGTCACACGATGTGCCGGTCCCGCGGCTGCGCCAGTCTCCACCGGAAGACGTCGCGTACATCGTGGACAAACGCCGAACGCCGGCCGAGCAGGAGGCGCGCGAGGAGGCGGTGTTCCAGGCCGGCCAGGCCTTCGCGCGCGGTGAGTCCCCGCTGCTGCCACTGAACCCTGATCTCGACGAGCAGATCCTCCGGCAGTTCGAGAAGGGCGACCTGTCCTGGTTCGACGCGATGAGCGTCGAGTGGCTCGGCAAGCAGGGCGGCAGTTCGATCCACGAGGTGCGTTCGTGGATCGCGGCCCATGCCGCGCTGCAAACCGCAGGGCCTTACCGGACCGAGTCTTCGTTCTACCAACCGGTCCCCGAGTGGATCATCGGCTTCGCGGTGACCACCGCGCGACCACGAGAAACGACCAGGTGAGAGAATTGGTTGAGAAAGAAGAAGTCGTGCCGACCGATGACGGGCCGATGACGGTCACGGTCCGCCATCCCGACGGCAGTGGCCCGTTCCCCGTGGTCATCGTTTACCACGACGGACCGGGACTGCGTGCGGACATCCACGACGTCAGCCGCAAATTGGCGGAATCCGGATATTACGCCGTTCTGCCGGATCTCTACCACCGGCTCGGTCATCGGATTTCCTTCGACCTGGCCGGTATCGGTCAAGGGCCGGGATCACCGGAATTCGATCGCCTGATGGCGGCGGTCACCTCGCTCAGTGACGACATGGTGCTCGCCGACACGGCCGCGATGCTGGAGGTCACCGCGAAGGACCCCGCAGCCGACATGAACGCCAAAGCCGCCATGGGGTTCTGCATGGGCGCGCGCTTCACCCTGCGGTTGCTCGCCTCCGACCCCGCGGGATACGCGGCAGGCTCGGCGCTGCACCCGTCGAACTGCGTCACGGATGCCCCGGACTCGCCCCATCGGAGCGTCGGGAAGATCTCCGCCGAGCTGTTCGTCGGACTCGGCGCGGCCGACAGGCTCTCCCCGCTCGAGCTGAACAAGCCGCTCAGGGACGAGCTGGGCAGGCCCCCGGTGAAAGCGACTGTCGAGATCTTCGACGGTGCCGATCACGGCTTCATGTTCCCGCAGCTGCCCGCCTACCAGCAGCACGCGGCGTCCGTTTCGTGGGACCGCACGCTCGAGTTGTTCCACCGGACCCTGGGGAAGAGGTAGCGCCGATCATGCGATCTGCGGAGCTTGCTCCCGTGCGGACGGAAGACCTGGCCACCGGCGCGGACACGACGCACGTCGCGTCGGCGGGAGACCCCGGTGGCGAACCGTTGCTGCTCCTGCACGGGACTGGACCCGGTGCGACGGGAGCGCTGAGCTTCCGGCCGCTCCTGCCCGGCATCGCGAAGTACCGGTGCATCATGCCCGATCTGGTGGGATTCGGCCGCAGCAGTCATCCGGAAACCCTGCGCTCGGGCCCGGGGCCGTGGTTCCGGCGGCGCGTCGCCGCGGTGCTCCGGCTGCTGGACGAGCTCGGCCTGGAGCGGGTTCACGTGGCCGGACACTCCTACGGTGCCCGCGTGGCGCTCGAACTGGCCGTGCACGCACCCGAGCGGCTCGGGCGGATCGTCCTGATGGGCGCGGGTGGGACACCGGTCAAGGCCAAGCTGGGGACCCTCACCGCGTTCTACGAGAGCCCGAGTGAGGAGGCGATGCACGCGCTCGTGACCGCCCAGCTGTCCCGAGGCGGCGGCATCGACGACTACGTGAGGGAGCGTTTCGCGGTCGCGATCAGGCCGGAGGTGCGGCGGTCGTTCGAGGCCGCCATGGCGGCCGGCGAGCCCGCACCGGTCTACGACGAGTCGGTGCTCGCCGGCATACCGCACCCGGTCCTGGCGGTGCACGGGAAGGACGACGGGACGATCTCGCCCGCCGCGGGGCTCTTCCTGGCCGAGCACCTTCCGCACGCGGACCTGCACCTGTTCGCGGATTGCGGGCACCTGCTCCAGTTCGAGGTGCCGGCCCGGCTCGGTGCTCTGATCCGTGAGTTCCTGGCCGCGGCGTAGGCCGGGGAACGCCGAACCCGCTGAACCGCTGACGAGGAGAAAACAATGCCATCGGTCGAGACCGTCGGTGCACAGTGCCGTGCCACGGTCAGTCCTGGGACTGAACCCCGCGGCCGTGACAGGAGGCCCGCGTTGATCGTTCCCGATCCAGACGAGACCGGCCCGCTGCGGCAGGTCTACGGCACCTTTCCCAGCGGGGTGGTGGCCGTGTGCGCGCTGCGCGACGCCGCTCCGGTCGGCATCGTCGCGAGTTCGTTCGTCGCGGTCTCGATGAACCCGCCGCTGGTGTCGGTGTGCGTGCAGCACACCTCCACGACCTGGCCGCTTCTGGCCGACCGGCCCCGGCTCGGGCTGTCGGTGCTCGGGACGACGCATGACCGGGCCTGCCGGCAGATCGCCTCGAAGACGGGGGACCGGTTCGCCGGCATCGGCTACACCACGACCGGCGAGGGTGCGGTGCTCCTGCACGGCGCGGCCGCCTGGCTGGACTGTTCGATCGACAGGGTCATCAGCGCGGGGGACCACGACATGGTGCTGCTGCGCGTGGAGGGCATGCAGCCGCACGACAAGGTCGCCCCGCTGGTCTTCCACGGCAGCCGGCTGCACGCGCTGTCCACGTTGGCGTCCTGATGTCCGCCGAGCCCGCCCCCCTGCTAACGGACGACCGAGTAGCCAACGCCGTGGCCGCATTGCGCGCCGGACGCCCGGTTCTCGTGGGTGGCGGCACCGAGTACGACGTCGTCCTCCCCGCGGCACTCGCCGAGCCGCGGTGGACCGCATGGACGGTCCGCCACACGTCGGGGGTTCTCTGCGCACCCCTTCCGGCGGAGCGCGCCGGCGCACTCGGCCTGCCCCCGATGGTCCATGACAACCAGGATCCACGAAGTCCTCTGTATACCGTCTCGGTCGACGCGGCACACGGCATCACCACCGGCATCAGCGCGACCGACCGCGCGCGCACCGCGCGGGTGCTCGCCGATCCGGCCAGCGGCCCCGCCGACCTCATACGGCCCGGTCATCTGCTGCCGCTGAGGGTCCATGCCAATGGTGTCGTCGGACGGCCCGGGCACGCCGAGGCAGGCGTGGACCTGTGCCGCCTCGCAGGGCTTCCGCCAGTGGCGCTGACCGCCCGGCTGGTCGGCGACGGCGTGGGGACGGCCGGCGACGAGGACGCGGCCCTGCTCGCGGCCCGGCACGACCTGCCTGTCATTCACATACCGGAGGTGGTCGAGCACCGGTTGCGCTTCGGCGACGGGGAACGAGGACGCGTCACCCGGGTCACCAACGCTCGGTTGCCGACCGTGCACGGCCAGCTCGACGCCGTCGGATACCGCGACGAGGTCACCGGCGCCGAGCACGTCGCGCTGGTCGGACGTCCGCGGACGAGTGTGCCGCTCGTGGCGGTGCACGCCGAGTGCGTCACCGGCGACATTTTCAAGACTACGCGCTGTGTTTGCGCTCGCCGTATCGCGGAGTCGGCGGCCGTCATCGCCCAGGAGGGTGGTGTGCTGGTCTACCTGCGCAGGCCGGGAGCGCGGGTGCTCGGCGCGCTCGACGGGCACACCTGGACGACCGCCGACGACGGCGCTGCCGGCGCGATCGTCGCTGACCTCGGGTACCGGTCGGTCCGGCTGCTCACCGGGCCGGGGACGGCGGTGCAGCTTGCCCGGCCCGGCCTCACCGTCCTCGCGGTGCGGAATCGACCTGTGAGCCCGCTGACCTGAACGGCCGGCTTGGGGTCCCGGTCGAACTCCGGCTGATGCGGTTCGTTTTCCGGACTGTCGACCGGAGTGCGAAGCACTACCATGTTGCCGGAGGGTGATCACCGACCATCCTTGCTGTGCCACCCGAAGCCGAGTGGGAGGTACTCGACGATGACGTCGAGGCACGCGTCTGAGGCCTACGCGCTCGCGAAACAGATCGCGAAGGGGCAACGAGCCACTTCGGGAGGCCTCCTGCGCACCGACGACCTCGATGAGGCCCGTGGTTTCCTCACCAGCGTGTACGCACCCCACCACATGACGGCGGTCGACCGAGGCCGATTCGGATTCAGCATGCGGGTGCTGAACGCCGAGCGGCTCAGGATCGGGTACAGCAACTTCAATTCCGACGTCCGGCTGGAAGTTCCGCCACCGTCGTTCTACGTGTTCTGCTACGCGCCATCGGGATCCGTCGACGTCGTTTCGGGCCGCCGGTCCGCATCCGTTTCCCGTACCACTGCTGCTGTCCTGTCGCCCAGCGCGCCGTGGCGGTTCGAACGCTGGACCGACGACAGCACGTTGATGGCGATGCGGATCGACCGCGCCGATCTGGAGGACGATCTGTCTGCCATCCTCGGCAGGAGGGTTGTCGAGCCGATCGAGTTCGGCGACAAACTGGACCTCACCAAGGGACGAGGCGCCGACTTCGCCCGTGTGCTGCGGCTCCTGCAAGACGACGTCGGACAGCCGAGCCAGCTCGCCCAGCAGCATCCGGTCATGGCATCGCACCTGGGACAACTGGTGCGGTCGGCGCTGCTCATGTCGCAACCGCACAACTACTCGGACAAGCTCGACGAAGACCGGGGCTTGCGCCTGCCCTCCGCCATACAGCGGGTCGTCGACGTGATCGAAGACGACCCGATGCAGGTCGGCAGCGCGGCTGACATCGCGAGGATCGCCTGTATCAGCCTGCGAGCGCTCGAGAAGGCGTTCGTCCGGGAGTTCGGCATCCCGCCGATGGCGTACCTTCGGCAGGTCAGGCTCGCCCGCGCACGAGACGACCTGATCAACGGGGACCCCGATGTCCTCACCGTGTCCGCGGTGGCGCTCCGCTGGGGTTTCGGCCACCTCGGCCGGTTCGGGGCCGCGTATCAGGAGCGGTACGGGGAGCCACCGTCGCACACACTGCGGCGCGGAAAGCGAGGACTCGAATTCGTGGTTTCGCGACCGCCCTGGTTCGAAGGCGAACTCGGCAACGGTTAGACCGTGTCTGACAAAGCTCTGGTCCAGGTGATCACGGCGTGGAGTACTACTGCTGAGCGGTGGGCGGTGGCGAGTTCGTCGTAGCGGTCGCGGTGATCGATCGGGTCGAATGCCGGTGGGCGGCCACCGCGTGAGCCGCCCCGGCCTGCCCAGGGCCGACCAACGTCACCAGCGGCCGACCGCCACCAGCCCAGTCCGCACCGGCAACAAGTCCTCGATCAACGCCCACTGCCCATCCACGACAACGCAAACCGCGACACAGCCGGCAGCATCCCCGCCAACAACGAGATCTTTGCCAGGCACACCCTAGCCTCTGGCGACCCTGGCGAGGACACAACACTTCAGTGCCGCTTAATGATCTTGTAAAAACCCTCACTTGTCCTTACGTGACACCTCCGGCACCGTGGTGGCGGAGGTTCGAGTGAGCACAACGACAACACAGGTGACCGCCCTCACCGGCGGGCGGCCTTCCGACGTGGTGGTGATCGGCGCCGGGCGGGGACCGGCCGGACTCGCCGCTCCGGCCGACGCCACGCCGCTGATCGCGACCGCGACCGCGTGGGGGATGACCGGAGCGGCCGGCGAGACTCTCAGGCTGCCCGCGCCGCCGGGGTTCGACGCCGGGTCCGTCCTGCTCGTCGGCCTCGGCGAGCCGGACCGCGACGGCGAGTACGGGCCGGACGCCCTCCGGCAAGCCGCCGGCGTGGCGGCGCGGGCCCTGGCCGGCGTCACGAGCGTGGTGCTGGCTCTGCCGGCGCGCACCCCGGACGCGGTGGAGGCCGTGACGCTGGGCGCGGTGCTCGGCCAGTACTCGTTCGACGCCTACCGCAGTGCGCGGCAGCCCGCGACGGCCGAATTGGGCGTGCTCACCAGCGTGGAGCAAGCGGCGGCCGATGCCGCGGTACGGCGCGCGGTGGTCCTCGCGCAGGAGGTGAACCGCGCGCGCGATCTGGTCAACACGCCTGCGAACGACCTCTACCCCGAGGTCTTCGCCGCGGAAGTCGAGGCGGTGGGCGCCGGACACGGGCTGGCGGTCGAGGTCCTCGACGAGAAAGCGCTTGCGGCGGCGGGCTTCGGTGGTCTGCTCGGTGTCGGGCAGGGATCGGTCCGGCCGCCCCGGCTGGTGCGGATCTCCTACGCCCACCCGGACGCGGCGAGGACCATCGCTTTGATCGGGAAGGGCATCACCTACGACTCCGGCGGGCTGTCGCTCAAGCCCGTCGGGTCGAACGAGATCATGAAACGCGACATGTCGGGTGCCGCCGCCGTGTTCGCCGCCGTGGTCGCGGCCGCGCGGCTCGAGGTGCCCGTGCGGGTGAGCGGCTGGCTCGCTCTCGCGGAGAACATGCCGTCCGGATCGGCCACCCGCCCCGGCGACGTGCTCCGCATGTACGACGGCCGCACCGTCGAAGTGCTCAACACCGACGCCGAGGGGCGGATCGTCCTCGCCGACGCGATCGCTCGCGCCGCGGAGGACGAGCCGGACGTGATCGTCGACGTCGCGACCCTGACGTTCGCGATGCGCATGGCGCTGGGCAACCGGATGTTCGGCGTGATGTCGCCCAGCGAGGAATTCGGCGGCCGGGTCGCTGCCGCCGCCCGCCGCGCCGGTGAGCAGGCGTGGCCCCTGCCGCTGCCCACGGACCTGCGCCCCAGCCTGAACTCGCCGGTCGCCGACATCGCGAACGTGGGGGAGCGCTTGGGCGGTGGCTTGGTGGCGGGGTTGTTCCTGAAGGAGTTCGTGCCGGACGGCACGCCGTGGGCGCACCTCGACATCGCCGGCCCCGCCTTCCACGAGGGCGAGCCCTACGGCTACACGCCGCGGGGCGGCACCGGCGCGGGGGTGCGGACGCTCGTGCAGCTGGTGCGCGAGCTGGGGGAGGCCGGGTCGTGACGTCCCTGCGCCCGGTGGTCACGGCCGCGGCGCCGCGGCCGTTCGGCCACTACGCGCAGGCCGTCATCACCGACAGCGGGACCATCTGGGTGTCCGCGCAGCTTCCGGCCGGGATCCCGCCCGGCGCGCCGGTGGCCGAGCAGGTGGCGCGGGCGGTGGGCAACGTCGTGGCGATCGTGCGGGAGGCCGGCGGGAGTGCCGCGAGCATCGCCCGGATGACCCTGTTCGTGGCGGACATCGCAGACTGGGACGAAGCCGACGCCGCGTACGCGCGGGTGCTCGGCGCGCACCGCCCCGCTCGCGCCGTGGTGCAGGTGGCCGGCCTGCACCACGGCTACCGCGTCGCGGCGGACGCGGTGGCGCTGGTGGTGGCGCCGTGAGGGTGCTGTACCAGGTCGACTCCTTCACCACCACCGCGTTCACCGGCAATCCGGCGGGGGTGGTGCTCGACGCCGAGGGGATGACGGACGCGCAGATGCTCGCGGTGGCGCGGGAGCTGAACAACTCCGAGACCGCGTTCGTGCTGCCCGCGGACTCGGCGGATCACGACGTCCGGGTGCGGTTCTTCACCCCGGCCGCGGAAGTGCCCACGTGCGGGCACGCGACGATCGCCGCGCACTTCGCCCGAGCGGTCGAGTACGGGTTGCCCGCCGGCTCGCTGGTGCAGAAGACAGGCGGCGGCCTGCGGCAGCCGGTCGACGTGGTGCGGGACGGCGACCGGATCGCGATTCGGATGCACCAGGGCGCCGCCGGGTTCGGGCCGGAACTGGAGGGCCCGCGGCTGGACCGGTTGCTGCGTGCGCTGGGCGTGGCCCGCGGCGACCTGGCCGGGGACGGGCCGGTGCAGATCGTCTCGACCGGGCACGGCAAGGTGCTCGTCGGGCTGCGCGATCGCGCCACGGTCGACGGACTGCGTCCGGACCGGGAGGCGCTGGTGTCGCTGAGCCGCGAGACGGGGTGCAACGGGTACTTCGTCTTCACGCTGGACGGCGCGTCGCCCGATGCCCTGACCTGGTCGCGGATGTTCGCGCCGGCGATCGGGATCGACGAGGACCCGGTGACCGGCAACGGGCACGGCCCACTGGGCGCCTACCTGGTGCGGCACGGGATCGCGCCGGTCCACGATGGACGGTTCACCTTCACCGGCCGGCAGGGAGAGGCCATGGGGCGGCCCGGGCGGGTGCGGGTGTGCGTCATGAGGTCCCCGGAGGGCGACCTGACGGTTTCGATCACCGGCGAGGCGGTCACGGCGTTCCGCGCCACGTTCACTCTGTGACAGCGACAGCCGGTCACCGCGCGACGCGCACCGTCCACGCGAGTACCGCGTCACGATCCCCGTTCTGGCCCTGGGCGGGGCGGCCGGCTGGAGCCGAGTCACTGCGCGGGTCACTGGGTGCCCGAAGAACAGCCGCCGAGCTGGTCCGGCGGATCCGCGCACACCTGGGCCGCCCGGTTTTGACGATCCACCAAGACCACCCGCCGGTCTCTTTGGTGTTCGGACGAAGACACGGTGCCGCGCGCCCGGGCAGGATCTGCAGGAACGCCCGGAAATCCCAGTGAGGAGAACACCGATGAGAGGCGAGGATGTCCGTTCGCTGATCGTCAGCGAGCCGACGGGGCCCGATGCGCTCAGGATCGGATCGCTCAGCCTCTCGCCGGCACCGGACGACGTCGTCATCGACGTCCACACGGCGGGCGTGACGTTCCCCGACCTGCTCCTGACCCACGGGCGGTACCAGGTCAAGCCCGAGCCGCCCTTCGCGCCCGGGCTGGAGGTCGCCGGGATCGTGCGGTCGGCCCCCGCCGGAGCCGGTGTCGCGCCCGGTGACCGGGTCATCGCGTTCACCGGCCACGGCGGCGGCTACGCCGAGACGGTGGCGGTGCCCGCGCAGCACGTCGTGCCGGTCCCGGGCACCATGGGCTTCGACGAGGCCGTCGGCTTGATGGTCAACTACCAGACCGCCTACTTCGGACTCGCCGAGCGCGGCCGGCTCCGTGCCGGCGAGACGGTGCTGGTGCACGGAGCGGCCGGGGGTGTGGGCACCGCGGCGGTGCAGATCGCCCGTGGGCTCGGCGCTCGCGTCCTGGCGGTCGTCAGCGACGAGGGCAAGGCCGGCATCGCTCGGGAAGCCGGGGCGGAGGAGGTCGTCCTCGTCGGCGACTGGATCGACGAGGTCGGCGAGCGCACCGCCGGCGACGGCGTCGATCTCGTGTACGACCCGGTCGGCGGCGACCGCTTCGACGCCAGCCTGCGCCTGATCCGGCCACAGGGCCGCATCCTCGTCATCGGGTTCGCCGAGGGGCGGATCCCGCAGATCGCGGCGAACCGGTTGCTGCTCCGCAACATCGACGCCGTCGGCGTCGCGTGGGGACACTACGTGCCGCACGACCCCGCGTTGATCCGCCGCGTCGGCGGGAAGCTGAACGAGCTCGCCCAGGCGGGCCACGTCCGTCCGCTCGTCGGCGCGACCTACGCGCTGGAAGACGGCGCGCAGGCGCTGAAGGACCTCGAGGCGCGCAAGACCGTCGGCAAGAGCGTGCTGAGGCTGCGCTGACATGACCGAGCGGAACCTGACCGGGCGCACCTTCCGACCGTGGACCTACGAGGTCGGGATCGAAAAGATCCGGGAGTTCGCCACCGCGCTCGGACACGGCGAAGCCTGCTACTTCGACCGCGAGGTGGCCCGGTCGATGGGTTTCCGCGACGTCGTGGCGCCCCCGATGTTCGCGGTGGTGTTCTGCAAGTGGATGGGGCCGGCGGTCCGGCACCCCGACGTGGGCATCGACTACGCGCGCATGCTCCACGGCGGGCAGGAGTTCGAGTTCGGAGCGCCCGTCTGCCACGGCGACGTCATCACGACCAGCGCCGCGGTCGCGGACGTCCACGCGAAGGGGGACCTCGAGTTCTTCGTGTTCTCGTCCCATTCGGCGAACCAGTTCGGTGAGACCGTCGCCGACGGGCGGTGGACGATGATCGTCCGCGGCACCGACGGCCAGGCGTGATCCCGGAAGCGGCCGAGCCGCACGCCCGAATCCGAAACAGTCCCAGTCATGCGGAGGTGACATGTCCGGACCCCTGAGTGGTGTGCGGGTCGTCGAGCTCGGCGGCATCGGGCCCGCCCCGTTCGCCGCGATGATGATGTCCGACCTCGGTGCCGAGGTCGTGCGGATCGACCGGCCCCTCGGCGGCGACCTCGGCGAGCACCAGCGGCACGAGCTGGACCTGCTGCTGCGCGGGCGCCGGTCGATCGCCCTGGACCTCAAGGCGCGTCGCGGCCAGGAGACCGTCCTGCGCCTGCTCGACCGTGCCGACGTCCTGCTCGACCCGTTCCGCCCGGGCGTGGCCGAACGGCTCGGGATCGGGCCGGGGCCGGTGCTGGAACGCAACCCACGGCTGATCTACGGGCGGATGACGGGCTGGGGCCAGACCGGGCCGCTGGCCACCGCCGCCGGGCACGACATCAACTACGTCGCGCTGGCCGGTCCGCTGGCGGCGATCGGGCGCCGGGACGCACCGCCCCCGCCCGTGCTGAACCTCGTCGGCGACTTCGGCGGCGGCGGCATGGTCATGGTCGTCGGTGTGCTGGCGGCCCTGCTCGAGCGCGCCCGGTCCAACCGGGGCCAGGTGATCGACGCCGCGATGGTCGACGGCACCGCGGCGCTGTTCGCCAGCATCGTCGGGTTCATGAACATGGGCGTGTGGAACGGCAACCGGGAGGACAACTTCCTCGACGGGGGCGCGCCGTACTACGACTCCTACGCCACCGCCGACGGCCGGTACATCACGATCGGCTCGATCGAACCGCAGTTCTACGCCCTCCTCCTGGACCGGCTGGGCCTGGACCCCGGCGAGTGGCCGCAGGACGACCGGTCCCGCTGGCCCGCCCTGCGGGTCCGGCTCACCGAGATCTTCGCCTCCGCGCCCCGCGATCACTGGGTGGAGGTGTTCGAGGGCACCGACGTCTGCTTCGCGCCGGTGCTCACCGTGGACGAGGCCATGGCGCACCCGCACCTCAAGGCGCGGGGCACCTACGTGACCGAGTTCGGCATGCGGCAGCCCGCTCCCGTCCCGCGCTTCGACCGCACACCGGGCTCGATCCAGTCACCGCCCTGTTCCCCCGGTGAGCACACCAGGGCCGCGCTGGCCGACTGGGGCTTCGCCGAGCGGGAGATCGCGGAGCTGATCGAAGCGGGCGTCGCGGTCGACCGTCCCCGGGTCACTTCGGCATGAGGGGGAGCGGGCACGTGAAGCGAGGCGAAACCTTCGAGCTCACCGTGACCCCGGACCGGTACCTGCCGCACCGGTACGCGGGGGCGTCGGAGGACTTCAACCCCATCCACGTCGACGAGGAGTACGCGCGCGGAGTGGGCCTGCCCGGCAACATCCTGCACGGTCTGTACACGATGGGCATCGCTGCTCGCGCGGTGATGACGGCGGCCGGTGGTGATCCCCGTGCCCTGCGCCGGATCGCGGTGCAGTTCCGCGGTTTCGGCGTGCCGGAAGAGGAAATCGTCGTCCGCGGCTCGGTCCGTGCGGCGGACGGCGCGGGGATCGTGGCCGATTTGGCCGCCGACCAGAACGGCCGTCCGCTGATCCGTGGTGGCGAAGCGGTCACCCGGTCCTGAGGAGGAGTACACATGGGACAGTCCGGCAGCTCTGCCGCGGACGAGTGGAAGCGCGTCCTGGGCACGCTCGACCAGGACCCGGAACGGGGCTTCAACCTCGCCCACGAGTGCTGTGGACGCTGGGCCGCCGACGCCGACCGGCTCGCACTGGTCGTGTGCCACCCGGACGGCAGCGCACAGCGCCACACCTACCGCGACCTCTTCGGCCAGGCGAGCCGGGCCGCCGATGCCTTCGTCGCCGCGGGGCTGCGCCGCGGGGCGAAGGTGGGCGCGATCCTCACCCGCCAGGTCGAGGCCTGGATCGCCGCGCTGGGCGCGTGGCACGCCGGGATGGTCTACGTCCCGCTCTTCTGCGGGTTCGGGCACGACGCCATCGCGCAGCGGCTCAACGCCGCCGGAGTCGAGGCCGTCGTCGTCGACCAGCGCTGGCGGCAGGTCCTGGAGGCCGCCCGGCCGCTGCTGCGGCGCGACATCCAGGTGTTCACCGTCGCCGGCGCCGACGGGGCGGGTCTGCTCGAGGGGGACCGGGACTTCGCCGCCGAGCTCGACGCCGGTCACCCGGTCACGCCGATGGCCGGTACTGCGGCGGACGAGACGGCGGTCGTCATGTTCACCAGTGGGACGACCAGCGAACCCAAGGGGTGCGTCATCCCGCACGCGGGCGTGATCTCGCTGCTGCCCTGGTTCGACCACAGCGTGACGGCCGGTGAGCGGGACCTCCTGTTCACCACCACGGACCCGGGGTGGTCGTTCGGCCTGCTGTCCACCGGTGCGGCCCCGATGGTGCGCGGGGTCGCCCGGGTCATGTACACCGGCGACTTCGATCCGGATGCCTGGCTCGACGTCGTGGAACGCGAGGGGGTCACCTGCCTGACCTCCGTGCCCACGGCCTACCGCCGGCTGGTCGTCGCCGCGGCCGAGCGGGGCATCCCGTCCTCGGTGCGCTGTGCGGTGAGCGCGGGAGAGCCCCTGGACGCGGACACGGCCGCGCGGTGGCGGCGGTTGTCGGAGGCACCGCTGCGCGACGGATACGGCCAGACGGAACTGGGCATGGTGCTCGCCGACCTCGCCGACGACGGCGGGGAGACGGTGCCCGGCTCGCTCTCCGGGGTCGTCCCCGGCTGGGAGGCGCGCCTGCTCGGCGAGGACGGGGAGTTCGTCGAGGGCCCCGGCCAGGGAGAGATCGTCTTCCGGCGCCCGCCCTACCAGCTGACGAGCAGCTACGCCAACGCCCGCGACCTGTGGGAGTCCCGCCTGGTCGGCGGGGAGTGGTTCCGGACCATGGATGTCGTCCGGCTCGACGAGGACGGCCGGTGGTGGTTCGTGGGACGGGGCGACGACGTCATCGTCACCGCCGGGTACAACGTCGGCCCCGGTGAGATCGAGTCGGTGCTCACCTCGCACCCGTCGGTCCTCGAGGCGGCGGCGGTCGCGGCCCCGGATCCGCGGCGCGGATCGGTGGTGCGCGCCGTGGTGGTCCTCGACGCCGGGGCCACCCCGTCCGCGGCCCTCACCGCCGAGCTCCAGGACCTGGTGCGCCGGGAGATCGGACGGCACGCCTACCCGCGCATCGTCGACTACGTCCCCGATCTGCCCAAGACGGTGACGGGCAAGGTCCGGCGCGCATCGCTGCGGGATCAGCCGCCGCGGCTCGCGGACGCCGGGTAGTCAGGGCGACCGGATCGCGGCGAGAACGAGTTGCACGGCCAGCCTGGCGTCCGGATCGTCCAGATCGAGCGGGGCCAGGTCGGCCAGCCGTTTGAGCCGGTACCGCAGCGAGTTCGCGTGGATGTGCAGAACCTCCGCCGCGCGCCGGACGTCGCCGAACGAGTCGAGGTACACCCGCAGGGTCCGCTGGTAGTCGGTGCCGTGCAGCTGATCGTGGGTGCTCAGCCCGTCCAGCAGACCGCGCGTCAGGACGGGGCGCGCCCGCAGGAAGGACACGACCTCGTCGAGGAGGACCTCGTGCCGCAGGGCGCTGAAGCAGCCGGTGCGGCGCTCGCGCGCCTGGAGGACGCGCAACGTCAGGTCGGCCTCCTCGCGGGACCGGAGCGCGGACGCGAGCCCGTGCACGGCCGAACCGGCGGCAGCGCACACCGGTGCCCGCGCCGCCCGCTCGAGCTCCGCCGAGGTCTCCCGCACCAGCTGGCCCACCGTGGCCTCGGACAGTTCCGGTGCCACGTGCAGCAGGTAGGTCCGCGCGCCGAGGGCGCCCGCGAGCCAGGTGTGCGGCTTCATCCGCGCGTACCGGGACAGCGCGCGCAGCGCCACCGCGCCGAGGGGCTGCGTCCCGGTCCCGAACACCAGGATCACGGCGCCGGCGTCGTCCCCGTCGACCCCGAGCTCTTGGGCCAGCTGGGCGGCGGGCAGGTACCCGCCCAGGAACCGGCGGAGCAGCCGTGCCCCTGGGTGCTCGACTCGCGCGCGGCGTCGGCGGGCGAGTTCGGGGGCCACGATGTCGGCGAAGTCGCGGGCGAGGTGTTCGACGTCCGGGGCCGGCTCCGCGTCGCCACTCATGAGCCAGAGGTAGCCCACCACGTGCCCGTCCGATCGGACCGGCCGGATGTAGCGCCGCAGCGGCGACGGCCAGGGTGCGTCGAGCCGGATGAGCCGGTCGTCGCGCTGCAGGCGGTGGCGGATCCCGGACTCCTCCATCCACCGCAACCAACGGTCGGGGGTGCGGCGGTTGAGGATCGCCGACCGCCGCGCCTCGTCGTTGGGCTGCCCGGCGACCGCCGAGTAGGCCAGGACGCGGAAGTCCGCGTCCTCGACCACCACGGGGCCGCCGAGCAGCCGCGCGGCCGTGTCGACGACCTCGAACAGGTCCTCGACGGGCCCGGGCTCCGCCGGGAGCTCGCTCAACCGCCGACCTTGCGGTCACCGGCGGTCCAGTACCGGTCCCGCAGCTGCCGCCGCATGATCTTGCCCGACCCCGTCTTGGGCAGCTCGGTCACGAACTCCACGGACCGGGGTTTCTTGTAGCTCGCGAGGTTCGCCGAGCAGACCGCCACCACCTCCTCCGGGGTCAGCGAGTACCCGTCGCGGACCACGACGACGGCCTTGAGCGCCTCGCCCCAGACCGGGTCCGGGACGCCGATGACGGCGACCTCGGACACCGCGGGCAACGTCGACACGACGTTCTCGATCTCCGTGGGGTACACGTTGAACCCGCCGGTGACCACCATGTCCTTCTTGCGGTCGACGATGTAGAGGTAGCCGTCCTCGTCGAACCGCCCGAGGTCGCCGGTGCTCGCCCAGCCCTCGGCGTCGACCATGTCCGCCGTCGCCCCGGGCAGGTGCCAGTAACCCATCATCGTCTGGTCGCCGCGCACGGTGATCTCGCCGACCTCGCCGTGGGGAACCTCGGCGCCGGCGTCGTCGACCAGCTTGACCTCGACGAACGGGCTGATCCTGCCGGCGCTCGCCAGGCGTGCGGGAATCCCGCTCGCCGGGTCGAAGGAGTGGTCCTGCCGGGACAGGCAGGCGATGGGGATGGGCAGTTCGCTCAGGCCGTAGAACTGGATGAACACGTCCCCGAACACCTGGCGTGCCCGGGCCAGCCGGTCGGGCGCGATCGGCGATCCGGCGTACACGACGGTGTGCAGCGACCCGTAGTCCCCGGTGCGCTGCTCGGCTGCGAGCACCAGGAGGTTCAGCATCGTCGGCACCATGGGCAGGATCGTCACCCCGTGCCGCTCGACCAGCTCCAGCGTTTCGGTGGCGTCGAACTTCGCGCAGGTCAGGTGGGTCGCTCCCCGGACGAAGTACGACGGAGCGACGTACCCGCTGAGATGGCTCAACGGCGCGACGTGCAGCACGAGGTCGTCGTCGCGGGCCGGTGGCAGCTCCAGGAGCTCGTTGCGCACCATCGCCGCCCAGTTGGCGTGGCTGAGCGTCGCGCCCTTGGGCATCCCGGTCGTCCCGCTCGTGTACAGGATCGCGGCCGGCTCGTGGGGGAGTGGCCGCGTGTAGGGCGCGGGTGCCGCTTCGCGCAACTCCTCCAGCGTCGTGTCACCCGGGCCGCCGTCCACGGTGACCACGTGCCGCAGCGCGGGCAGCTGGTCACGCACCCCGGCCAGCCGCTCGGCCCACTCCGGCGCGGCGAACACCACCGTGGCGGCGCAGTCGGTGAGGATGTGCACCACCTCGCGCAGGTGCAGCCGGATGCTCAGGGCGGTCCGGACGAAGCCGCCGAGGAACAACGCGTGCTCGATTTCGAAGAACTCGGGGCAGTTCCCCAGCAGCAGGACGCCCCGGTCGCCCCGCCGGACGCCCAGGCCGGTGAGCCCGCCGACGATGCGGTGGACGCGCTCGCCCAGCTCGCGGTAGGTGATCGCACTGTCCCCGTGCCGTACGGCGGTCCGGGAGCCGTACTGCCGGTACCCCCGCTCGTAGAGGTCCGCGACCGTGACCTGGGTGGCACGCTGCCGATGATCCAGTCCGTCGGGGCCGATCACGCCGGAGCCCCCGGACGTGCCCTGACCCACCTGGGTCGTTCCGCTGAGCATCGTCGCCCAACCTCCTCGCCCGGAACAGCTGGTGTACTGATCGGTCTGGAATTGCCTGTCAAATGCTGATTATGCGTGTACCGATCGGTATAAACAAGTACCGCCGGTCGTGCGTTCACCGTCCGGTGAACCGGGCCTTGCCCGGGCCGTGCTCGAGGAAGGACTCCATGCCGATCGTGCGGTCCTCGGTGGCGAACAGTTCGGCGAACACCTCCGACTCGAGGTCCAGGCCCGCGGTCAGGTCACGGTCGAGCCCGCCCTCGATCGCCTTCTTCGCCGCCGCGTAGGCCAGTGCCGGCCCCTCGGCGAACTGGGCCGCGTAGGCGTGGGCCCGGTCGTAGACCTCCTCGGCGGGCACGACCTCATCGACCAGACCCATCTCCAGGGCCTCGGGGGCGCCGACGAAGCGGCCGGTGTAAACGAGGTCTTTCGCCGCGGCCTCGCCCACCAGCCGCGCGAGCCGCTGGGTTCCGCCGCCTCCCGGGATCACGCCGAGCAGGATCTCGGGCAACCCGAGCTTCGCGTCGTCCGCGGCGATGCGGCGGTCGGTGCTCAAGGCGATCTCGAGCCCGCCACCGAGCGCGTACCCGGTGATCGCGCTGACCGTCGGCTTCGGCACGGACGCCAGCGCACCGATGCCCGCCGAGATCCGCCGCGACCGCGCGACCATCTCGGCGTGGGACGCCGACGCGAGCTCACGCACGTCGGCGCCGGCGGCGAAGGTCTTGGGTCCCCCGTGGATCAGGACGGCCCGGACGTCCTCGCGGACGGTCAGGGTCACGGCGACCTCGGCCAGTTCCTCCCGCACGGTCCGGTTCAGCGCGTTCACCGGCGGCCGGTCGAGGCGGACGACGCCGACGCCGTCCTCCACCGTCAGCTGGACGTGCTCGGGCATGGGCGACTCCTGTCTGTATCGATCGGTACAAAGGAGGGTAAGGGTGTGATCCGAGGACGTGCTGTGAGCTTTGACATAACCCGGTGACCGGGCAGACCGAGTGGTCCAGAAGAGTAGGGTGGGGCCATGGCCGACGCTGATCTGCACTTCTACTTCGACCCGGTCTGCCCCTTCGCCTGGATGGCGAGCAAATGGGTCCGGATCGTCGCCCGGCAAAAGCGCTACGACGTCGAGTGGCGGTTCATTTCGTTGCGGCTGCTCAACAGCCACATCGACTACGCCGCGCACTTCCCGCCCGAGTACGAGGCGTCGCACACCGCCGGGCTGAAGCTGCTGCGCGTCGCCGCGCGGATCCGTCAGGCGCACGGGCCTGACCCGATCGGGCCGTTCTACGAGGTGCTCGGTGCGGAGACCTTCGAGCGTGAACCGGTGCCGGGCGGCAGTGCCGCCGCGGTGCACCGGGGCACCAGGGCGCTCGCGATCGAGGCGTTGCGGCAGTGCGGGCTGCCTGAGGACTACGCGGACGCGCTGGAGGACTCCGGCTGGGACGCGGAGATCCAGGCGGAAACCGACACCGCCCTGGCGCTCACCGGCAAGGACGTCGGCACGCCCATCCTGCATTTCGAGCCGCCCGAGGGCACCGCGCTCTTCGGGCCGGTGATCAGCCGTCTTCCCACCGAGGAGGAGGCGCTCGAGCTCTGGGACCACGTGGTGGCGCTGGCGCGGTTCCCCGGGTTCACGGAGCTGAAGCGCAGCCTCCGGGAACGTCCCCAGCTGCTGTCGTTCGGCGTGCGGGAGGGTGAAGTGGGGCGGCAGGAGGACTGGCACGGCGGGAGCCGCCGCCAGAAGAAGTAGGCGGTCCGGTCGGCCGGGCCGCGAAGGCTGCGGGCGGGTTCGGTGATGACGCGATCCGCCGGCGGCGGCCGGTGGCTCGCGGACGTGCGGTGGACGTTCGGTGCGGTGGGAGCCGCGGCCGGGAGAAGGCGTAGCGCGGCCGGCCAGGAGATCGTGGCCGCGACGGACTCGCCGGTTGCGCCGGTGACCGGGCCGGCGGCCGCGGTGGTGGTCAGGGGATGGTGGCCGGAGCCGGTTCCGCGGCGGGTGCCGCCGTCGGCTGGGCGACGTGCCCGGTGGGCCGGAGCTGGCCGTGGATCACGAGGTCGGTGAGCCGGTCGGCGATGTCCTCCGGGGACAGCGGACCGCGCTCGGTGTCGAGCCAGACGTGGGTCCAGTTGAACATGCCCAGCACGCCGAGCACGACCACCCGGTCCGCGCTGGCGAAGACTCCCTCGCGTACCCCCGCGCGCAGCACCTCGGCGAAGAGGTTCTCGTACTCGTCGCGCAACGCGGTCAGCTGCGTTGCGCGCTTGCCGCTCAGCGCGTGCATTTCCCGGATCACCACAGTCACCTCGTCGCAGCGCGCGGCCATGATGCGCAAGTGTTCCCTGGCGAGCGCGCGCAGCTTCTCCGTCGCGGGGATGTCTTGCGCCACCACGGCCCTGCCCCGTTCGAGCGCCTCCTCGACGTGGCGCTTCGACAGGTCGTACAACAGGTCCTCTTTGGACCGGATGTGGTAGTAGAGAGCGCCGCGCTGCAGACCGGCCGCCTCGCCGAGCTCGGCGACGCCGGTGGCGTGATACCCCTTGCGTGCGAAGATCTCGGCCGCGACGCGCAGAATGCGCTCGTGGGTCGACTCGCCCGACGTGTCCCGCCGGTGTGCCATCGTTCCTCCCCGATTCGCCGATCGATGTCAGCGTACCGATCAGTATAGGGATCGCAACGGGCAGCGGTTGGCCGCGACGCCGACGGCGGGACGGTCCACGTACCCGCGCGTAGCAATGCGGCAGCGGGTCTGCCAGGCGATGTAGCCAGCGTTTTGTGAGCGCCGTCACTCATCTGGGTGAAGTCCGGACATGGCTGCTCGATCAGGGATTGACTCGCCGCAGATCACCTGTACCGTTCGGTCCGACGTTGATACTGACCGATCGATACAGAGCCATCGGACAACGGAGTGGCGATGAGCGGAACTCTTTTGCGGCGGCGATCCGGCCTGCCGGCCAACATCTCCCAGGAGCAAATCGTCCTCGTGGTGGTCGTGGCGCTCTTCGTGGTTTTCGGCCTGACCCTCAACGGCTTCCTCGAGCTGAACAACCTCGTCAACCTGGTGCGCAGCGTGTCGTCGCTCGGAATCTTCGGCGTGGCGATGGCGGTCGTGGTGATCGCACGCGGTATGGACCTCTCGCTCATCGCTTCGATGGGCGTCGCGACCGCGGTGGCGATCCAGTTGATGCGCACCGAAGTCAGCACGCCCGTCGCGCTGATCGTGGGCATCGGGATCGTGCTCGTGATGGGACTGTTCAACGGATTCCTGATCGCGTTCGCCGAGATCCCGGCCCTGTTCGCGACGCTGGCCTCCGGCCTGCTCGTCTACGGCCTGGCGCGCACGACCGTCCTCGATGGACTGATCGCTGAACTTCCCGGCGACCGGCACTTCGTCGTCGCCCTCGGTCAGGGCACCTTGTTCGGCATCCCGGTCCCCATCATCGTGTTCGTGGTGACCGCGGTGCTGGCGCAGGTCATGCTGTCGCGGACCAAGACCGGCCGGTTCATCTACGCACACGGCGACAACGCGGACGCGGCGGCCCTGTCGGGTGTTTCCGTCCGGCCACTCACCATCTTCGAGTACATGGCCAGCGCCGCGATCGGGTTCGTCGGCGGCCTCATCGTCGCCGGTTCCGTCGGCGGGCTCAACACGCAGGTGATCGACAGCTCGCTGATCTACGACGTGCTGCTCGTCGTCGTGGTCGGTGGCATCAGCCTGGTCGGTGGGCGGGGCAGCGTGCTGAGCGTGGTCGTGGGCACCGCGCTGATCGGTGTGATGCTCAACGGGATGACGATCCTCAACATGAACACGCACGAGCAGGACATCATCAAGGGCTTGATCCTGCTCGCGGCGCTCGTGCTGGACAACCGGCTGCACCCGCGTGACGAGGAGACCGTCCGCCAGGGCGACTGAACCCCGGACAACGGATTTCGACACAAGGACAAGGAGGTCCTGCCATGCGAATCGGCAAATCGCGGATGCTGCGGATCAGCGGGCTCGCCGCGGCCGCCGTGCTGGCTGTCACCGGCTGCTCGACCGGGGGCAGCGCCCAGACCACGGCCGCGGGGAACAACCAAGTGCCGCCGACGGCTTCCGCGGGCGAGTTGCGCGACCACGCGCTGAACAGCTTGCAGGGCAAGACGGCCGCGTTCGTGCCGGTCGGCATGGGCACCCCGCTGATGGAGGAGTGGAACCGGCAGCTGGAACGCGGCTTCAAGGCCGCCGGCATGAACTACGTCCTGCGCGATCCCAACTGGGACACCGCGAAGCAGGCCGAAGCCGTGCAGTCGCTCATCAACGAGAAGCCCGCGGTCCTGGTGGTGCACAACTTCGACGTGCAGATCCTCGCCAAGCTCATCCAGCAGGCGCAGCAGGCCGGGATCTACGTCATCCAGATCAACATGGTGAGCAACTACAAGTCGGACGCCTTCGTCGGCGCCGACACCATCGACCTCGGCCGCCGGATCGCCACCGACATCGTCGCGCAGTGCGGTGCGAACACCCCCACCTCGCACGAGGTGCAGATCGTGCAGGGCGACGCGACCTCCGGCTTCACGCTCGACGTGATGGCCGGTGCGAAGCAGGTCTTCGACCAGCACCCGGAGATCAAGATCGTCTCCACGCAGGCGGCGAACTGGGACCGCACCAAGGCACACGACATCACGGCGACGGTGATCCAGCAGCACCCGAACCTGTGCGCCAGCTGGGGTTTCTGGGACCAGATGCAGTACGGAGCGGCCGCCGCGATCAAGGAGGCGGGCAAGCTCGGCCAGGTCAAGGTGTTCACCTCCGACCACAGCAACATCGCCTGCGAGGGCGTGCGCGACGGCATGTTCTTCCAGTCCTACGGCTACTCGGTGCCCACGCAGGGCACGGACATCGTGGCGATCGCGAAGTACCTGGTCCAGTCCGGACAGGCCCCCGGCACGGCCCGGATCGCCGACTACACGCCGCTGGTGAAGATCGACAAGTCCAACTGGAACCAGCCGAACATGTGCTACGACGGCAAGAACGACGGGCTGACCGTTCGCTGATCCCATCCCCGCCGGGACGCCTCCCGCCCGCGGCGTCCCGGCGCCCCAGCTCCGGAGAGGGAGAACCATGACGGCAACTGCGGACGTGCGGCCCGCGACACCGCGGCGCCGCCCACCTGAGCGCAACGTCCGAGAGCACGAAACCGTTCGCGACCGGCTTCGCCACCTGCGTTACCGCGCCTCGCCGCAACAGTTCTTCGCCGAGCTGTTCGAGAAGAGGTGGATGGAGCCGGCCATCCCGCTGGCCATCCTGATCGCGGTGATCGTGTTCTTCTCCGTCGCGGCGCCGGGTTTCGCCACCTCCGCGAACCTGCTGTCGACGGCGGCGGAGCTCGCGGAGATCTCGTTGATCTGCCTCGGCATGGCCGTGGTGATGATCTCCGGGGGCATCGATCTGTCCGTCGGCTCGATGTTCGGGCTGTGCAACATGGTCGCGATCCTGCTGATCACCGTCGCCGGGGTGCCGGTCGTGCCGGCGATCCTGCTGACGCTGGTGGCCGGTGCCCTGCTGGGCGCCACCAACGGCACGATCGTCGCCTACCTCAAGGCGCGGCCGTTCCTGACCACGTTGGTCACACTGATCATCTTCCGTGGCGTGCTGAACCTGCTCGACCTGCACTACTCGGCCAAGACCGCTTCGGTGTTCGTCATGGACCCGGTGTGGGACTGGTTCGGCACGGGCAAGGTCGCCGGCCTGCCGTTCAGCTTCGTCACCTTGCTGGTCGTGCTCGTCGCCGGGCACATCGTGCTCAGCAGGTCGCGGCTCGGGTGGCACATCACCGCGGTCGGCGCGAGCCGGCGGGCCGCCCGCCACGCCGGCATCCGCGTGGAGCGGGTCCTGCTGATCAGCTACGTGGTCGCCGGGGCGCTGTGCGCGCTGGCGGGGGTCTTCTACGCGGCGCGGCTGAGCAGCGCCAGCGCGCGCGTCGGCGAGGGTCTCGAGCTGAACGTGCTGACCGCGGTCATCCTGGGCGGCATCAGCCTCACCGGCGGCAAGGGCACCGTCTGGCGTGCCTTCATCGGCGCGGCGACGATCAGCCTGCTGGGCAAGGGTTTGCTGCTGATGGACGTGGGCGGCGAGGTCCTGCAGACCGTGCTCGCGGTGGTGCTGATCGTCGCCGTGGGTCTGGACACCAAGTGGGGCAAGAACCGCGGCAAGGCCATCCAGAAGACCTACGTCAACCCGACCCTGGTCGAGTACGGCCCGCTGCCGGACGTCCGGCCGGGCTCGGGCAGCCCGTTCGAGATCAACGACCGGCTGCGCGACGCGGAAGCGATCGGGCTCGGCGAGGTCGAGGGTCCCGAGGACGTGATCGTGGACTCGCGGGGACGCGTCTACTGCGGTACCCGGCAAGGCTGGATCCTCCGCTTCTCCGGACCCGATTTCAGCGAGCGCGAGGTCTTCGCCCGCATCGGCGGGCACCCGCTGGGCATGGCGTTCGACGCCGAGGAGAACCTGATCGTGTGCGTCGGCGGCATGGGTCTGTATTCCGTGTCCCCGGACGGAAAGCACCGCAAGCTCTCCGACGAGACCAACCGGACGTGGGTCCAGCTGCGGGACGACTCGCGGTTGCGCATGGCCGACGACCTCGACATCACACCGGACGGCAAGGTCTGGTTCAGCGAGGCCACCACCCGCTTCGACATGGCCGACTGGATCCTCGACGGCGTCGAGGGCAGGCCCAACGGGCGGCTGCTCTGCTACGACCCCGCCACCGGGAAGACCCGGACGGTGATCCGGGATCTGGTGTTCCCCAACGGGATCTGCAGCTGCCACGACGGCGAGTCGCTGCTCATCGCGCAGACCTGGCTGTGCCGCATCCTGCGGTACTGGCACAGCGGGCCGAAGAAGGGCAGGCTGGAGATCTTCATGGACAACTTCCCCGGCTACCTGGACAACATCAACCGGGCCTCCGACGGCACCTACTGGGTGGCGCTCAACGGGATGCGTTCACCCACCTACGACCTCGCGATGCGCATGCCCACCTTCCGGCGCCGCATGATGAAGCGCATTCCGCGCGACGAATGGCTCTACCCGAGCATGAACCACGGCTGCGTGGTCAAGGTGTCCGACGCCGGAGAGGTGCTGGAAGCCTACTGGGATCCGGGCGGGGAGAAGCACTCCACCATCACGTCGATGCGCGAGCACAACGGCTACCTCTACATCGGGGGGCTCGAGAACAACCGGATCGGCCGCGTCGAGCTCCGCGCCGGTCGACCCGAAATGGCCACCACCGAGCGGGCGGGCCGTCCCGCCACCGTCGGCTGAGGAGGAGGACCGATGCCCCGAGTCGAAGCCTGGGAACTGGTCAAGGAGTTCCTCTTTCCCGGCAGGTCCGAGCACCGGGCCATCCCGCCGCTGGACGGCGGGCTCACGCCGAACGACGAGCTCGACGCCGTCGCGACCGCGATCGGCGGTCTGACCGAGCCCGAGGACGTGTGCCTGGACGAGCGCGGCGACCTGTACGTGAGCACCGCCGACCGGGTGGTGCGGGTGTCCGGTCCGGACTTCCGGCACTCCGAGGTGCTCGCCACCCTGCCGGGGCCGGCCGGCGCGCTGGAGCCCGGTCCCGACGGCCTGCTGGTGGGTGTGGCGGGGACCGGCCTGATGCGGGTGGGCCGTGACGGGGCGGCGGAGCTGGTGACCGCGGCCGACGAGTCCGGTGTGCCGATCCACTGCCCGACCGACGTCGCGCTCGCCGGCGACGGCACGATCTACCTCACCGACGGGTCGACGCGGCACCACGGCCGGGACTGGGTCCGGGACCTGATGGAGCAGAACGCCCGCGGACGGCTGCTGCGCCACGACCCCCGGTCCGGTCGCACCACCGTGCTGGCAGGCGGACTGGCCTACGCCAGCGGAGTTTCGCTGACACCCGGGCAGGACGCGCTCGTCGTCTGCGAGGCGTGGGCGCACCGGCTCCGCCGCTACCCGCTGGCCGGCGGAGCCGGTCGCACCTTGCGGGAGAACCTGCCCGGTTACCCGGGCCGGATCAACCCGGCCCCCGGCGGCTACTGGCTGGCGATGTTCGCGCTGCGCACCCAGCTGGTGGAGTTCGTGCTGACCCAGCGCGACTACGTCGAGGAGATGATGCGCACGATCGAGCCGGACTACTGGATCCGGCCCGCGCTGCGCGGCCTCGACTCCGGCCTGGAACCGTTGCAGGGCGGGCAGATCCGCAAGCTCGGCGTGATCAAGCCGTGGGCGCCCCCGCGGTCCTACGGCCTGGTGGCCCGGCTGGACGAGGAGGGCTACGTGGTCTCGAGCATGCACAGCCGCGGCGGTGGCCGGCGGCACGGTGTCACCTCGGCCCGCCAGTGCGGAAGCCGGCTGTTCATCGCGGTGCACGGCGGGGACCAGGTGCTGGTGACCGGGGCGGGGGAGGCGTGATGAACCAGTCCATCGTGGAGCAGCTGGAGATCGACCCGGCGGCCGGGCAGACCCTGCTCGTCGAGATGTCGAAGGTGACCAAGACCTACCGCGGCGTGCACGCGATCCACGACATCGACTTCGACCTGCGCGCCGGTGAGGTGCACGCGCTGGTCGGCGAGAACGGCGCGGGCAAGTCGACGCTGTGCAAGATCCTCGCCGGCGCGGTGCAGCACTCGAGCGGGGAGCTGCGGATCGGTGGCGAGCTGGTGAACTTCCGCCGCCCGCACGACGCGCTCGAGCACGGGATCGCGATGGTGTACCAGGAGACGAGCCTGGTGCCGACGATGACCGCGGCGCAGAACATCGAGCTGGGGCACGAAAAGGTGCTGACCCGTTTCCGCTCGCTCAACATCGGGGCCCAGCAGCTGCTGCAGTCGATGAACTTCCACGTCGATCCGACGGCCTACGTGTCCACCTTGGGCGCGGCGAAGAAGCAGATGGTGGAGATCGCGCGGGCCCTGCGCTCCCGGGCGCGGATCGTCATCTTCGACGAGCCGACCGCGAGCCTCACCCCGGAGGAGACGCTCCACCTGTTCAACGTCATCAACGATCTCCGCGCGGCGGGCCTGGGCGTCATCTACGTCTCGCACGCCCTGGAGGAGTCGCTCAAGATCGCCGACCGGGTCACCGTCCTGCGTGACGGGGAGCGGGTGGCGTGCCTGGACGCGGCCAAGACCGACCGGGACGAGATCGTCCGGCACATGGTGGGGCGTGAACTGGGCAGCACCACGCGGGTCGAGCCGCGTCGCACCGCGGACGTTCGCAAGCGCCGCGTGCTGGAGGTCGAGAACCTCATCCTGGGCAACGTCGTGAAGAACATGTCGTTCTCCGCCTACGCGGGGGAGGTGCTCGGCGTCGCGGGGCTGATCGGCAGCGGCCGCACGGAAACCGCGAAGATCATCGCCGGGGCGCTCAAGCGCAACCGCATCCACGGCGGCCGCGTGCTGCTCAACGGCAAACCCGTGCGCTACCGGGTGCCGAAGCAGGCGATCGACGACGGGATCGTCTACATCACCGAGGACCGCAAACTGGACGGGTTCTTCGAGACGATGACCATCGCCGAGAACCTCTACCTCGGCCTGCTCGCCTCGCGCAAGGGGCGGCGGCAGTGGTGGTTGTCCTCGGCGCGGCGCAAGCGGGTGGCGAAGGAGTGGAGCGACCGGCTGCGGATCAAGGCGATCAACGCCGACGCGAAGATCGTCGAGCTCTCCGGCGGGAACCAGCAGAAGGTGGTCGTCGGCAAGTCGCTGGTGGCGGACCCGGAGGTGATCATCTTCGACGAGCCGACCCGCGGTGTGGACGTCGGCGCGATCGAGGAGATCCACCAGTTGATCCGGCAGCTCGCCGACGAGGGCAAGGCGGTCATCGTGATCTCGTCCTACCTGCCGGAGATCCTCGCCGTGTCGGACCGGATCCTGGTCGCCCGGTTCGGTCGCACCGTGGCCGAGTTCAGCCGGGAAGAGGCCACCCAGGAAAAGATCATGTACGCCGCGATCTTCTGAAGCGGAGCGAAAATGGACAGTTACACGGTGGCCGAGCTGCTGCGCAAACCGCGCCTGGCCGGCCGGGTCAACGAAGGCCGCGTGGCGGTCGTCTTCGAAAGCCGTGAGGTCACCTTCGACGAGCTCGACGAGCGGTCGGACCGGCTCGCGGCCGCCCTGCACGCCCAGGGTTTCGCCAAGGGCGACCGGGTCGGCGTGCTGCTGCACAACCGGGTCGAATGGGTGGAGCTCTTCTTCGCCGTCGCCAAGCTCGGCGGGGTGGTGGTGCCGCTCAACTACCTGCTCAAGGCCGGTGAGCTGCGCTACATCCTGGACGACTGCGCGGCGTCCTGGGTGGTGTACGAGCAGGCGCTGGAACCGGTGGTGAAGGAGCTGCGCGCCGGCGGGTCGGCCGCCCGGTACGTCGGCGTGGGCACCGTGGACGGGGATTTCGCGTATGAGGAGCTGATCTCGCGGGCCGGCCCGCCGCCGGAGGTCGAGGTCGGCTCGGGAGACCTGTTCCTGCTGCAGTACACCTCCGGGACCACCGGTGCGCCGAAAGGCGCGATGCACACCCACGCCACGGTGCTGTGGAACTCCTTCCACCAGGTCGTGGACTACGGCATCACCGCGGACGAGGTGTACCTGGTGGTGCCCGCCTTGTGCTGGGCGGCGGGGTTCCACGACCTCGCCCTCGCGACGTTGTGGCGGGGCGGGCGGGTGGTGCTCTCGCCCAGTACCGGCTTCACCCCCGAGCGGTTCCTCGCCATGGTGGAACGGCACCGGGTGACGTCCGTGCTGCTCGTTCCCACGGTGCTCAAGCGTGTGCTCGGGCATCCCGGCCTCGGCGACCACGACGTCAGCTCGCTGCGGCTGATCTGCAGCGGCGGCGAACCGGTGCCGCTGACCGCGCTCGCCGACGCCCGCCGCCTGCTCCCGTCCTGTGCGGTGCTGCAGGTGTACGGGATGAGCGAGTTCCCCACGATGATGACCTACGTACGACCTGACGAGGCCGTGGGCAAGGCGGGCTCCGCCGGGCGCGCCTGCAGCGCGGCCGAGGTGCGGGTGGTGGACGAGCGCGGGCAGGACACCGCGCCGGGCGAGGTCGGCGAGATCATCTGCCGCTCGCCGGCCACGATGATCGGCTACTACGGCAAGCCGGACGCGACGGCCGCCACCCTCGAGGGCGGCTGGCTGCACACCGGTGACCTGGCCCACGTCGATGAGGACGGCTACCTCTACATCTCCGGCCGGTCGAAGGACATGATCATCACCGGCGGGCTGAACGTGTACCCGGCCGAGGTGGAACGCGTGGTCGCGCAGCACCCGGCGGTCCTCGAGGCCGCGGTGGTGGGTGTCCCGGACCCGGAGTGGGGCGAGGTCGGCGCGGCCATGGTGGTCCTGCGGCCCGGGTGCGAGCTCGGCGAGGAGGAGCTGACGCGGTACCTGAAGAGCGAGCTGGCGACCTACAAGATCCCGCGCCGGTTCACCTTCACCGGCACGTCGCTGCCGCGCACGACCTCGGGGAAGGTGCAGAAGTTCCGGGTGCGGAACCTCCTGGGTCTGCGCTGACCACGCCTGAACGCCGGTAGCGCGCCTCCGGGCGATATCATGTGGATCGTTCGGTCCACGATCGGGAGTGAGGGCGGCGTCGGCTATGACGGTCACGAGTTTCGAGGCGAACAGGGCGCGCGTGATCGGCATCGCGGCGGATCTGTTCGCCCGGAACGGCTACCACGGCACCGGGATGGCCGAGCTGGGGCAGGCGGTCGGGCTCGGCCGGGGCGCGCTCTACCACTACATCGGCAGCAAGGAGGCCGTGCTCTACGCGATCAGCAAGGAGCAGGTCGACAAGATGAACAGCTACGCCGAGGCGCTGCTCGACCAGGATCTCTCTCCGGAGGAGCTGCTCCGGCGGATGGCCCACGGGCTGCTGGCCAACATCGCCGAGCACCGCTCCGAGTGGGCCGTGTTCTTCCGCGAGTACACCGCACTGACCGGTGAGCGCCGGGACCACGTCATCGCGGCCCGTGAACGGTACGAAAGCTACTGGCGGCAGGCGCTGGACAACGGCGTGCGTGCGGGGGTGCTGCGCCAGACCCCGCGCCTGCTGGTGAAAGGGATCCTGGGCATGCTCAACTACACGTACCTGTGGATGGAGCCCGACGGCGAGCTGAAACCCGACGAGGTCGCGGACATGTTCCTCGACGCGCTGATCGACGGCATCCGGGCCTGACGCGGATCGAGCGGCCCCCACGATTCCGCGCCACCTGCCTTGCGAAAAATGTGACGTGTACCGTTCGGTACGAAACTGCTTGTCGTTGTTTCGCCTGCTCTGCTACAAACAGGGGACATCGGCTGCCCGCCAACGGGTTTTGTGGACCGGGTCTCCCTCGCCGGGCCCTCGCGGCCGGCTCGTTCTCCTTGCCCTTCCGTGGCTTCCCTGCGCCGGTGTCGCCGACGTGGAAGGAAACGACATGCGAATCGACGACAGCGCTGCCCTGGTCACCGGCGGTGCGTCCGGGCTCGGCCAGGCGACGGCCCGCCTGCTGGCCGAGAAGGGGGCGCGGGTCTTCGCGCTCGACCTGCCCGCGGCGGTCGCGGCGGCCACCCCGGTCGAGGGGGTGACCTATGTTGAGGCCGACGTCACCGATGCCGACCAGGTGCAGGCGGCCGTCGGCACGGCCGCCGACGCGGGCGCGCCGCTGCGGATCGCGGTGAACTGCGCGGGGATCGCCCCGTCGGCCCGCATCGTGTCCCGCTCGGGCAGGCACGACGTGGCCCTCTTCCGGAAGGTCCTCGACATCAACCTCACCGGCACCTTCATCGTGCTGACCGTCGCCGCCGAGGCGATCGCCACGACCGAGCCGCTGGCGGACGGCGCGCGCGGGGTGGTGGTCAACACCGCGTCGGCCGCCGCGTTCGACGGGCAGATCGGGCAGGCCGCCTACGCCGCGTCGAAGGGCGGCGTCATCGGGCTGACCTTGCCCGCGGCCCGGGATCTGGCGTCCTCGGGCATCCGGGTGATGACCATCGCGCCTGGCATCGTCGACACCCCGATGATGGCCACCGTCGCCGAGGGGTACCGAGCCGGGCTCGCGGCCGGCGTCCCGTTCCCGCCGCGGTTCGGGCGGCCCGACGAGTACGCGCGGCTCGTCGCCACCATCGTCGAACACGATTACCTCAACGGCGAAGTCATCCGGATGGACGGAGCGATCCGGATGGCGCCGCGATAGGGAATCCGCGCGGCGAAGACGGGCGAAACTCTGCTCGAAGTCTTGTACCGACCGGTCTATACAGGTATTGTTCGAGCCAGTCCAGCGTCGGATCCCGGGAGGAATCGTGACCAGCAGCGCGGGGTGTGCCCTCGTCACCGGCGGGGCGGGCGGAATCGGCCGCGAGGTCGTCCGGCAACTCGCCGAACGCGGACTGCACGTCATCGTCGCCGACCTCGACATCGACGCGGCCGGCCGCGCGGCGGACGAAGCCGGAGCCGCCTCCGCGGTGGCCTTCGACGTGGGTGACCCCGGAGCCTGGGAAGTGGCGGTCGAAGCCGTCGGGGCCGCCGGTCTCCCCCTCACCGCGCTGGTGCTGAACGCGGGCGTCGCGCTCGGCGAAGCGGAGCTCCTCGACGTCGATCCCGTGGCCTACCGCCGCGCGTGGTCGGTCAACGTCGACGGCGTGGTCCACGGCTTGCAGGCCCTCGTGCCGCGGCTGCTGGCCGCGCGCGGGCGCGCGGTCGTGACCGCGTCACTCGCGGGCATGACCGCGGTGCCGTTCGATCCGGTGTATGCGATGACGAAGCACGCGGTGATCGGCTTGGTCCGGAGCTACGCGCCCACGCTCGCCGCCAAGGGGGTCGGGCTGCACGCGGTCTGCCCCGGCCTGGTCGACACGCCGATGCTGGGCGCCGCCCGTCCCGAGCTCGACCGGCTCGGCTTCCCGCTGGTCACCGTGCCCGACGTGGCACGTGCGCTGGTCTCGTGCGCCGTCGGCGACGACCCGAGCGAGGTTGTCGTCGTCCAGCCCGGCCGGGAACCCGTGCCCTATCGGTTCGCCGGCGTGCCCGGCGGCCGCACGGGCGGCCCGATGCCCGCTCTGCCGTCCCGGCTGCCGATCGGCACCCGCCGGTCGGTGTGAACCCGCCCCAGGGAGGAACCATGACACCAGTGCGCGACGCGGTCATCGTCGACGTTGTGCGCACGCCCGTCGGCAAGGGGAAGAAGGGCGGTGCGCTCTCGCACGTCCACCCCGTGCACCTGCTCGCCGACGTCCTCGCCGCACTCGTCCGGCGCGCCGATCTCGATCCGGCCCTGGTCGACGACGTGATCGGCGGTTGCGTCACCAAAGCGGGGGAGCAGGCGATCAACCCCACCCGCAGCGCCGTGCTGGCCGCGGGCTTCCCGCTCTCGGTGCCGGCGACCACGATCGACCGGCAGTGCGGTTCGAGCCAGCAGGCCGTGCACTTCGCGGCACAGGCGATCCAGGCCGGCGCGGCCGACATCGTCATCGCGTGCGGTGTCGAATCGATGTCGCGGGTGCCGATGCACTCCGATGCCCAGGGTGCCGACCACCTCGGCTCGCGGATCGCGGAGCGGTTTCCCGGTGGCGGGCTCATCGGCCAGGGGCTGTCCGCCGAGCTGATCTGCGCCCGCTGGCAGCTGGACCGCGACGAGCTGGACGAGTTCTCCGCGGCCTCGCACCACCGCGCCGCAGCCGCGCGGGATGCCTTCGCGCCCGATCTGATCACCGTCACCGACGCGCCCGAGGTCACCGTCGACGAGACCGTCCGGCCGGGGACCACGGTGCAGGCGCTCGCCGGGCTCCGGCCGTCCTTCGTGGACGAAGCGGCTGCGCGGCGGTTCCCCGAGATCGACTGGAAGATCACGCCGGGCAACTCCTCGCCGCTGACCGACGGTGCGGCGGGCGTCCTGCTGATGAGCGCGGAGAAGGCCGAGCAGCTGGGCCTGACCCCGCGGGCGCGGGTGCACTCGATGGCCGTCGTCGGGGACGACCCGATCGTCATGCTCATGGGCGTCGTGCCGGCCACCCGCGCGGTGCTCGAGCGTGCCGGGCTGACCGCCGACGACATCGACCTGTTCGAGGTGAACGAGGCGTTCGCGCCGGTTCCGCTGGCCTGGATGAACGATCTCAAGGTGGAGCACGACCGGCTCAACGTGCACGGCGGTGCCATCGCGCTCGGCCACCCGCTGGGCGCCAGCGGCGCCCGGATCATGACGACGCTCGTCGGCGCGCTGGAGCGTCGCGGGGCCCGCTTCGGGCTCCAGACGATGTGCGAGTGGGGCGGCATGGCCAACGCCACGATCGTCGAGCGGATCTGACCCTTCTTTTTCGATAAATGTCACATACCTATTCGTATAGACCGATCGGTACAATACTGTGATGGATGCAGACGACAGCATGACCGGCGAGCGGGTGGCCCTGGTCACCGGCGCCTCCCGCGGTATCGGAGCCGGCATCGCGCAGCAGCTCCTCGACCGGGGCCTGCGGGTCGCCGGTACCTACCGGACCGGCGGTGAGCTCGTCGAGAAGCTCGCCGCGGTCCACCCGGACCGAGTTCTGCCGGTGCCCTTCGACCTCGCCGCGCCCGAGGGTGCCCGGGCGGTGATCGAGCAGGTCACCGGCCAGTGGGGCCGGCTGGACACGCTCGTGCTCAACGCGGCGGTGTGGCAGGGCGGCAAACTCGCCAAGATCGATCTCGACGACTGGTGGCAGGTCGTCGAGGCGAACCTGAGAAGCACCGCCGCGCTCGTCCAGGCCGCGATCCCGTGGCTGGCCCAGGGGGCGAGCCCCGGCGTCGTGCTGGTCGGCTCCGCGGTCGGTTCCGTGGGTTTCCCCGGCGACACGGCCTACGCGAGCGCCAAGGCGGCGGCCGTGGGCTTCGCCCGCTCCCTGGCGAAGGAACTCGCGCCCAAGGGGGTGCGGGTCAACGTGCTCGCCCCGGGTTTCGTCGACACCGACATGACGTCGGCGATCCCGGACGTGGCACGCGCCAGGATCGCCGATGCCACGCTGCTCGGGCGATTCGGCACGGTCGAGGAAATCGCCCGCGCCGCGGTCTTCCTGGCCGAGGACGCGACGTTCTGCACCGGTGCGGTGCTCGCCGCCGACGGCGGCTGGACGCTTTAGATCCCAAGGAGGAAACGATGAACACAGGTCTGCCCGTCGACGAGTACCGGAAGCTGCGCGACAGTGTGCTCGCCACGATCTGGGACGAGCTCGACCCGCTGGAACACCAGATCGAGGACACCGAAACCATTCCGTACGACATCGTCCTGCCCGCGCTGCGTTCGTGTGGCGCGTTCGGGCTGATCGTGCCACAGGAGTACGGCGGCGCCGGGCTGTCGATGGCGCAGTACCTGCCGATCCTGGCCGAGTTCGCGAAGATCCAGGGTGGCATCCGGGCCATCGTGCACGTGCACAACTCCTTCGCGCACGCCCTGTCTGAGATCGGGAACGACGCTCAGAAGAAGGAGATCCTCCCGGGCGCGGCGACCGGCGAGAAGTCGCTGGCCTTCGCGCTTACCGAGCCGGGCAACGGGACCGGCGCCGACCTGTCGACCACCGCGCGGCGCGAGGGTGACGAGTACGTGCTCAACGGGCGCAAGTGGCTCATCACCAACTCCGACATCGCCTCGCACTTCCTGGTGTTCGCCAAGACGTCCGACCAGGACGTCTCGGCGCTCATCGTGCCGCGCGACACCCCCGGGTTCTCCATCGCGCCGCTGCCGGAGACGATGGGCTGCAAGGGTGCCGAGCACGGCGAGCTGACGTTCGAGGATGTGCGGGTGCCGGTGTCGGCTCTGGTCGGCGCCGAGGGCGAGGGCGGCGCGCACCTGGAGCGGGCGCTGGAGATCAGCCGGGTGTTCATCGCCGCCTCTTCGCTGGGCACGGCGTCGCGGGCGCTGGAGCTGTCGCTGAAGTACGCGCAGGAGCGGGTCACGTTCGGCAAGCCGATCGCGCAGCGCCAGGCGATCCAGCGCTACCTGGCCGAGATGGCCGCCGACGTGTACGCGTTGCGCGGCATGCTGGCGGACGCGGCGTCCAAATGGGACAGCGGCAAGCGGATCCCGGCCGAGTCGTCACTGGTCAAGCAGTTCGGACTGGAGGCCGTCGGCCGGGTCACCGACCGCGCGCTGCTGGTGCACGGCGGGATCGGCTACACGCGGAAGTACCCGATCGAACGCCTCTACCGCGACGCGCGCCTGAACTGGCTGGAGGAGGGTACGCCCACCATCCAGTACATGGTGGCCGCCCGGGAACTGCTCGGCGGCTACACGTTCGAGGACGCCTTCACGGTCGCGAGCTGACCGACGTACGACGGATTCGGCCGGGCACTTCGGGTGCCCGGCCGTTGTCGTGTGGCGGTGCTCGCAAAAGCTGGGCTGCGAAGGCGGGACCGCCTATGTTTGACAGTGTTGTCAAACATAGGTCGAGGAGGTTGCCGATGTCGCCGGTGAACTCGGTGGAAGTGGTCGAGTCGTTCTGGCGCGACGTGTGGAACGCGGGCAACCCGGACGCCGCGGACCGCTACGTCGTCGAGGACTTCGTCATCACGAACGCGGGCGAGCGCATCGAAGGGCGCGAGAACTTCAAGGCGTGGATCCGGGCGTTCCGGGAGAAGATCGACGACTTCAGGCTGGAGGTCGTCGAAACGTTCCAGAACCACGACGGCAGCCGTGTCGCCTCGCGCTGGCGGGTGCACGGCCGCAACAAGGGAATGTTCGGCACCGAGCCGGACGGACGGCCGATCTCGTTCAGCGGAACCGCGGTGTGGGAGGTGCGCGAAGACGGCAAGCTGCTGCACAACCACGTCGAGCGGGCTGCGTGGGAACTCTTCCAGCGTCTGACCCCGCAGTCGGCCTGATCGTGCGCCGCGGGCCCGCCGAGGCCGCCGTGGGGGCGGTGATAGTTGTAGTAGTCCTCCCTTTCCTTGAGCTTCTCGTTGAACACCGCGGTGTCGCCGAGGACGATGCCGTTGAGTAGGCGGTAGAACTCCTCAGCGTCGATGCGGTGTGAGCGCTCGACCTTGCCGTTGAGACGTCGGGTGGCGGGGCGGATGTAGACGTGACCGATGCCCTGGTCGAGCAGGTGCCAGTGAAACGCCGACTGGAACTCCGCCCCGTTGTCGGTCTGGATCTTCTCAACCTGAACCGGCAGTCTGGACAGCACATGGTCCAGGAACTGGATCGCGGTCTTCTGGTCAGACCGCGGGTAAATCTTCAGGATCCGCAGCCGGGTGCAGTCATCGATCGCGGTGTAGGAGGTAGTACCGCTTCTTTCGGCCGGCGTCGGTGGTGATCGGTTCGACGGACATGACGTCGATCTGCAACTGGTGGCCTGGGCGCTGCTTCTCGTAACGCTTCCAGCGCTGCTGATGGCGCTTGTAGCGCTGAGAGGCCGGCAGCCGGCTCAGGCCCAGGCGTTTCAGGATGCGATAGATCGTGGAGGCGCTGATCTCCTGGTCGTGGTAGCGACGCAGGTACATGCTGATCTTCAGCGGGCCGAAGTGGTAATGCTGCCGCAGGTGGATGATCTTCTCGACCACCTGCGGGTGGGTGATGGTCGGGCAGTGCAGCGGTGCGCTGGACCGGTCCTTCAGACCGTCGATGCCCTCGTCTTCGTAGCGGTGTTTCCACCGGTAGAACACGGTGCGGCTGATGCCGTCATACCGGCAGGTCGCCGCGACATTGCCACTGATCTCCTCCGCGTGACGAAGAACGGCCAGGCGCCGGTTCGCGCGCCTGACCAGGTCCTTCTCACTCCACACTCGCTCAGCCATGGGGCCTCCCTTGATCAGGAGCCCAGACTGCCAACAACCTCCGTCAGTTTTAGACCTCG
The DNA here is from genome assembly GCF_000231075.2 of Amycolatopsis sp. ATCC 39116. NCBI lineage: Bacteria > Bacillati > Actinomycetota > Actinomycetes > Pseudonocardiales > Pseudonocardiaceae > Amycolatopsis > Amycolatopsis sp. ATCC 39116. The sequence continues at coordinate 64,733 of NZ_AFWY03000012.1, forward strand.
GCGCTGCCACCACTGTCGCTTTCGGACACACGGCGGCCGCATCCGAGCTGACTGCGGGCGGCCCGGATGGCCGGGTGCCGGCGCCTTCGGCACGGGCCTTTCAACGATGACGCGAAGATGGCCCGCGGCCTTGGTGCTCGCGGTGCTCGCGGGTGCCCTGGCCGGCGCTTCCGGTGTCGCTCTCATCCAGACCGTGGCGGCGTGCCGATGGCTGCTGCACGGTGCGCCGGCGCCGGTGGTTCTTCTCGCCCCGGCAGTGGCAGCGCTGGCTTACGGGCCGTTGCTGGCGGTGTGCGCGCCGGAGGCCGGGGGCGGCGGGGTTCCGCAGGTCCGGCGAGCGCTCGCGACGGCGGAGCCACTCCGTCCCCGCGTCGCGGGCGTCAAGGGGATTGCCGCCGGTCTCACTCTCGGTTCCGGGGGATCGGCCGGGAGCGAGGGCCCGATCATCCACATCTCCGCGGCACTCGGCTCGGCGCTGGTGCGGCTGCCGCGAGTACCGGTCACGCTGGTGCGATCGACGGTGGCGTCCGCCGTGGCGGGCGGGGTCGCCGGGTCCTTCCAGGCGCCGATGGCCGGCGTCGTCCTGGTCGTGGAAGTCCTGCTGACCGGCGTGAGCCCGCTCGAGCTGGCCGCGACGGTGGCCGGGGCCGTCTCCGGAACCACGGTCGCCTGGGCCCTGCCGGGGGAACCGCTGCGGCTGCCCGCGCCGGACATCGCCGGGTTCGGCCCGCACCTGGCCACCGTGCCGGTGGCGCTGCTCGCCGGGTTCGCCGGGGTCTCGCTGATCTGGAGCCTGCACCTGGTGCGGCGGGCGGCCGATCTGGTGTGGCGGTGGCCCGAGTGGGCGCGCCCGGCCGTCGGCGGGGTGCTGATGGGCGCGGCGGTACTCGCGGTGCCCCAGGTCGGCGGGATCGGGCAGGACGTCATCACCCACACTGCCACGGGATCCGGAAGCACCGGCGCCCTGCTCCTGTTGGCAGCCGCCAAGATCCTCGCGACGAGCGTCACCCTCGGCGTCGGCGGGGTGGGTGGCACCATCGGTCCGGCGCTGTTCGTCGGCGCGGCCGTAGGCGCCGCGTTCCCGGTACCGGGGGCGGCCGTCGTGGGGATGGCCGCCTGCCTCGCGGCCGGGGCCCGCGCTCCGGCCACGGCGGTCGTACTGGCGACCGAGCTGAGCGGGCCGGGCCTGCTGTCGTCACTCGGGCCCGCTGGGGTGATCGGCTGGGCCGTGGCACTGCCGCTGTCCGGAGGCAGCATCTTCGATCCCGGTAGAGTCGTCGGGCGCGGGACAGGAAGGAGTTTCATGGCCGGGGTTCGGCAGTTCGACGAGCGAGTGGCGCTCGAGCGCGCGCTCGACGTCTTCGCCGAGCGGGGGTTCCGCGCGACGTCGATGCTCGACCTCGCCGCGGGCACCGGAGTCCAGCGTGGCTCGCTGTACCACGCCTACGGGGGCAAGGAGGAGATCTTCCTTCGTGCCTTCGGCGAATACACCGATCGCTTCCTCGCAGGCGCCCGTGACGCGCTGAACGGCCCCGACAAGCGGACCGCCCTGCTGTCCTTCTTCGACTACTGCATCGCCATGTTCTCGGCCGGCTCCCCGTCCCGCGGCTGCCTGTCCACCCGCACGGCCGTCGAGGCCGCGACGGACTCTCCCCGGGTGGAAACCGCGGTCCGCGCGATGCTGGACAAGCTGGAAGACCTCGTCCACGACGCGCTCGTCGCCATCGACGACGGCGTGGAACTGGCCGTCGACATCAGGGCGGTCGCGCGCCTGGTCGTCACCACCACCCGCGGCATCGCCGTGCTGGAACGGGTGGACCACACGCCTGACGAGCTCCGCGCCATCGCCGAAACACTGGTCACCACGCTCGTGGGCCGGTAGCCCCGCGGTTCCGGCCGCGGGGCCCGGCTCTGGATCAGCGCGGTGTCCCGGTTTTCCCGCCGCTCAGTGCCGGCGCGGCGTGAACAGGAGCGCGGTGAACGTGATCGCGCACGCCAGGACGATGTACAGGGAGATCACCCAGGAGCCACCGAAGCCGGCGAACAGGGCCGCGGCGATGAACGGCGCCGGACCGCTGGTGATCAGCCCGCCCACCTGGTACGCGACCGAGACGCCGGTGTAGCGGTGCTCGGCGTCGAACAGCTCGGCCAGGAAGCCGGCCATGGCGCTGTAGCTCAGCGCGTGGCCGAGGCAGGCGAACAGGAACATCGCGATGAGCACCGCGGCGGGGGCGCCGCTGTCGATCAGCCAGAAGAACGGGAACGCGGCGAGGGCCGAGTAGACCGCCCCGGCCAGCAGGACGTTCCGCCTGCCGATGCGGTCGGCGAGGACGGCCACCAGCGGCACCGCGGCGATGTCCAGCAACGAGGCGACGATCAAGCAGGTCAGCACCGTGCTGCGGGAGATGCCGACCTCGCCGGGGCCGTACGACAGCACGAACACGGTCACCACGTAGAAGGGGATGTTGGACGCGGCTTGGGCGAACAGACCGACGAGAACGGAGCGGGGGGAACGTCGCAGGGTGTCCTTCAGCGGGAACTTCGACACCTCCCGGGCCTGCGACACCTGCTCGAACTCGGGCGACTCGCTGAGGCGGGAACGCACGTAGAAGCCGACCGCGATGAGCACCGCGCTGGCCAGGAACGGCAGGCGCCAGCCCCACGACAACAGTTGGTCCTTCGGCAGCTGCTGCACCGCGAGGAACGCCGCGGCCGACAGCACGAGCCCGGCCGGGACGCCGGCCTGCGGCCAGCTGCCGTAGAAGGCCCGCCGCCGCGGCGGGGCGTGCTCCACCGCCATCAGCACGGCGCCACCCCATTCGCCGCCCACCGCGAAGCCCTGGACCAGCCGGACGAGAACCAGCAGGAGAGGCGCGGCGAGGCCGATCTGGGCGTAGGTGGGCAACACGCCGATGGCGACCGTCCCGCCGCCCATCAACAGCAGGGACAGGATCAGCATCCGCTTCCGGCCGAGCCGGTCGCCGAAGTGCCCGAACACGATACCGCCCAGCGGGCGCGCGACGAAGGCGACGCCGAACGTCGCGAAGGCCGCGAGAGTCCCGGCCAACGGGCTCAGGGTGGGGAAGAACTGGGTGTTGAACACCAGGGTCGCCGCCGAACCGAACAGGAAGAAGTCGTACCACTCGATCGCCGTGCCGACGAAGCTGGCGAAGGCCACGCGCGCGGGATTGACCCGCGCCGCCTGTTGTTGCTCGACCACCATCATTACCTCCAACGACTTCGGGGGAGATTCGCTTCACCACGCGGCGCTTTGTACCGGTCGATCTGACCCGTTCCTAGCGGTGGGGTCGGCCGGGTGGATGCCGCCTGCCCCGCACAAGAGCTGGGGCAGGAGGCGGACGACGCGCCCACGATCCAGGGGAGCAGTGGTGCGCGACGTTGCCTGAACTATATGCATATTGACCGGTCGGTACAAGACGCTGGAGGAAAGGTTGCCCGTGCATTTCGGCCGCGGTGTGACGGTGGCGGCCTGATGTCCGCGACGAGGCGGTCCCGGCGTCACGGCGGGGTCCGAGTGGTGTGATGGCCCGGCAGGGAGCCGTACTCGGCTGGTCGCACTTACGAGCGGCTGGCACCGCGGGTTACCGCGCAGGGGCGCCGATCGGGCAACGGGTCACTCGCCGTCGGTTCGCCACTGCCGCCGCAGGCGTTCGCGGTCCACGACCCGCCCCTCGAGCACGACATCGGCGATGCGGCGGGTGTTGGTGATGTCCGCGCGCGGGTCGGCGTCGAGGACCAGCAGGTCGGCCCGCTTGCCGACCTCGATGGTCCCCCGGTCGGTCAGCCCCAGCAGGTGGGACGAGCGCCGGGTGGCGAACTCGATCGCCTCGATCGGGGACAGGCCCGCTTCGACCAGCGCTTCGAGCTCCCGGTGCTCGGCGAGCCCGGGGAGCTGCGCGAGCAGGCCCGTGTCGGCCGAGTAGACGAGCCGGACGCCGGCTTGGTGCAGGGTGGCGAAGTTCTCCTGCAGGCGGCGGTAGGTCTCGCCGGTGTCGAACAGTGGTTCCCCGCCTCGCGCCCGCATCCGGCCGCGCAGCTCCTCGATGGCGGTGGCCGGCAGCGTCTCCCGCACCGCCGGATCGTCCAGCCATTCGGTGCGCGTCGGGCCCTGCACGCTCATCGAGGTGAAGACCGCGGTGTCGCGCTCGACGAGCCGTTCGATCAGCTCCTGGTCGGGACCCGGGCTGCGGGGCATGTGGGCGAGGATGTCGGCACCGGCGTCGAGCGCGACCTTCGCGTCCTCGACGGTGTAGATGTGCGCCGCGGCCGGGATGCCGTGCTCGTGGGCTTCGTCGACGATCTCCCGGCACGCCTCCGGCGACAGCTTGGCCGCGGTGCCGCCCCGGTCGTCGATCCAGAACTTGACCGCGTCGACCTTCCGCCCCGCGAGCTCGCGCACGAAGGCCCGCCCGTCCGCCGGGTCGGTCACCTGGTGCACCGCGTCGACGGCGAAGAACGGCGCGCCGCTGGCCTGCCCGGGGCCGGGCGCCGCGACCAGGCCGGAGCCCGCGGTGAAGAAGGTCGCCAGGTCCGGGTCGTCAAGGATTCCCGAGCGTTGCTCGTCGCGGATGGCGATCTCGATGCCGTTCCGGTCGGTCCCGAGGCACTGGAACGTGCTGATTCCGTAGTAGACGAACCGGCGGAGGTGGTCGAGGATGTTCTCGCGCGAATAGAAGCCCGGATCGCAGGCGGCACCTCGCATGTAGCCGATGTGCCCGTGCGGGTTGACCAGCGCGGGCATGACCGTTTTGCCCCGCAACGAGACCACGCTCGCGCCGGTGAGGTCCCCGGCCGGGGCCTGGCTGAGGCCGGTGATGCGTCCATCCTGGACTGTGATCACGGCGTCGTCGAGAACCGTGGTGCCGTCGCCTACGATCACCCGCGCGTCGGTGAACGCGGTAGTGCCGGTGGGATTGTCGTTGTTCATGGGGTTACCGTCTTTCGTCAGAACGGACCGGGATTGCGGAGCTGGGGGCGTCACTGGTACCGGGCGGCGCGTCGCTCGTAGGCGGCGTAGTCCATAAGGGACTCGAACGTGTGCTGCCCGAGCATCAGGCCGCGGATGTCGGCGACCTCCCGGCCCTCCTCGAGCGCGTCGAGAACCGCTGTGACGCTCTTGGCCGCCGCGCCGATGAGGCTGTACCACAGCAGGAGGATGTCCGCTCCCGCGTCGGCGTACTCCGCGAGCGTGCTGCCCGGGCGGTCGCCGCCCGGAGCGTCGAACAGGTCCGCGGCCACCATGACGGGGGCGTCGATGCGCGAGCGGACCTCCTTCAGCTTGGCCGCGGGAATCGCGGGAGCGAAAACCGCGTCGGCCCCGGCGGCGACATAGCTCTGCAGGCGGTTGACGGCGTCGTCGATGTCCCGGTGTACCCAGGCCGCGTCCGACCGCGCGATGATCTGGAAGGTCGGATCCGTGCGGGCGTCCAGCGCCGCCCGGATGCGCTTCGCCATCCGCTCGGGAGACATCAGTCCCGCCGGTCGCGACGTGTGCTTGCCGCCGAGGTTGTCCTCGATGTGGATGCCCACCACGCCGGCGGACTCGAAGGCCCGTACCGTCCGCCAGATGTTCTCGGGCTCGTAGAAGCCGTTCTCGCCGTCCACGAGCACGGGCAGCTCGGTCGCCTCGACGATCCGGCGCGCCGCGTCCACCATTTCGGTCATCGTGATCAGTCCGACGTCCGGCTCGCCGAACGTGCTCGCGGCGGCGGCGAAACTGCCGAGGTAGGTCGCGGGGAAACCGGCGCGTTCGACGAGCTTCGCGGTGAAGGCGTCATAGGCGCCCGGGAGTATGAGTGGCGCGGGGGACCGGACGAGCTCGGCGAACGCCGCACGGCGCTGGGCTGGGGTCGACGGCACGATGGGCCTCCTTGATGCGAAGTGCGGACGGTTCGCGCGCCCGTGGCGCGCTGGGGTGCTGCAAGGCTGCTGACTTGCTTTCAGCAAGCTAGCATCGCTGGATTTCTTCGTGCAACCCAGCCGGGCGGCCGGGCTGGCTAGCTGGGGGCTACTCAAGTGGGTACGATCGTGGCGTGCCCAAGACGCTCGGCAAGGACTCGACTTGCTCCATCGCCCGGACGCTGCAGGTGCTCGGCGACAGCTGGACGCTGCTGATCGTCCGGGAGGCGATGCTGGCGGGCTCGACACGGTTCCAGGAGTTCCGGGAGGAGCTGGGGATCGCGCCGAACATCTTGGCCAAACGGCTCGCGCAGCTGGTGGACGAAGGCCTCATGGAGCGGCGGACCTACCGGGAGCCGGGGCTGCGGGCCAGGGAGGAGTACGTACTCACCGAAGCCGGCCGCAGCTTGAACGTGGTCATGGCGGCGCTGGCGAGCTGGGGCCGCGCTCACCGGCCGCGTCCCGGCGGCACCTCGCCACGGTTCACCCTGGAAGACACGGGCACGGCCGCGCAACTGGCGTTCGTCACGCCGGACGGTCAGTGTGTGCCGCCCGCGCGGCTGACGGCCCGGAGGACCGACGACGCCGCGCTCGACGCCATGACGGGGACCGGGGACGGGATGCCGGCTGCCCAGGCGAGCTGACGGCGGCCGGGCGCGGGCTTGTCCATCACGCCGAAGGTTCGGCGAGAGCAGGCTTTCCGCGGGTTTCGGGCTTCGGGGCGCACCCCGAGGCCCGAAGCCCCGGGGAGTGTCACGCCGCCTTGATGGTCCCGCCGTCGATCACGAGGTCGGTGCCGGTGATCCACCGGGCCTGGGGCCCGAGGAGGAACGCGACCGCGTCGGCGATTTCACCGGCTTCGCCCATCCGGCCGAGTGCGATGCCCATGCTCGCGGGCACGCCCTCGTCCAGTACCTGATCGCGGGTGGTGCCGGACGCGCTGGCCATGCTGTCGCCGAGACGGCCGTCATCGGTCCAGCCCGGCGTGCGGACAGGCCCGGGCGACACGGTGTTCACCCGGACCCCTCGCGGTGCGAACTCCTCCGACAGCGCCGTGGTGAGGTTGGTCAGCGCCGCTTTGTGCGCGGAGTAGTCCACCACCATCGGGAACGGCAACCGTGCGTTGATCGACGACACGTTGACGATCGCTCCGCCGCGCTCCAGCAGCGCCGGCAGCAGTGCGCGCGTGAGGCGCACGGCCGACAGGACGTTCGCGTTGAAGCCCTGCTGCCACTGCGCGTCGGTGACGTCGAGGAACGAACTCCGGGCCTCGAACTGCCCGACGTTGTTGACCAGCGCGTCGACCCGGCCGAGCCGCAGTGCGGCAGCAGCGAGCGCCTCGACCCCCTCGGCGGTCGCGAGATCCGCGCGGACGACGGTCAGGTCGTCACCCTGCTCCGGTGTAGCCGAGCGCGAACCCGTGACGACCCAGTAGCCGTCCTTGCGCAGGCGCTCGACGACCGCGGCGCCGATGCCCTTCGTGCCACCGCTGACGACGGCCACTTTGTTGTCCATCACTGCCTCCTTTTTGGGAGCGATCGCTCCCGTATGGTCTGGACAGTACAACGGGAGCAGTCGCTCCACAACCTGGGGTAGTCTGGGTGCGTGGCACGGTCTCGGCAGTTCGACGAGGGGGAAGTGCTCGCGCGCGCGACGGAGCTGTTCCATCGGCGCGGCTACCACGCCACGTCCACCCGCGACCTCGGGGAGGCGCTCGCCCTCAACCCGAGCAGTCTCTACCGGACCTTCGGGGACAAGCACGCGCTGTTCCTGCGCGCTCTGGATCATTACCAGGCGTCGGAGTCCGCGCGCTGCACCGCCGCACTGGAGGACGACCGGCCAGTCCGCCTCGTGTTGCGCGACTGGCTCTACTCGATGGTCGAGCCCGCCGACGTGCCGGGCTGCCTGGTCATCCACACCGCCACCGAGCTGGGCACGGACGACCCGGAAACCAGCCGGCGGGTGGATGCGGCATTCGAAGGCACGTTCGTCGCGATCGCCGCGTTGTTGCGGCGCGGGATCGCCGCCGGTGAACTGGCGGCCGACCTCGACGCCGAGGCCACCGCCGACCTGCTGTTCACCACCCTCGCCGGGCTGCGGGTACGCCACCGCGCGGGCCACGACCCGCAACGGCTGCGCGCGGCGGTCGACCAGGCGCTACGCGTGCTCGGCTGACCCGTTGGTGTGGCCACCACCGGAAGCCTGGTTCGCGCGGCGCAGCGGGACGTCGCGTGCCGTCGAAGTGACGATGATGTGGTGTCGAGGGCGGCTCCGCCAACGACTATGACTACCTCGCCGGGCATTGTCGGGCTCGTCTCCCCGCGAAGTGCTCGAGTTGAATCTGGTGACCGTGAAGGATGGCATGATGCCGAGGTGGTACTGAGCCGGTACTTCCGTGAATCGGCATCAGAGGGTTGCCGGCTCACTGGTGGATTGTTGATCGCGTCGTGAGACTTACGACGCCGCCACGTGGCAATGGTTGCTGAAGGCAGGACGTCAGTGGACGACCTCGCCACGCCGTTCAGCAGAATAACGCCGCGGATTACAGCGCGTCGTGTACTGGCCGGCCCTTAGTCCGACGGCGACCGCGCTGCTCGATGCGGCGGCGCTTCCGCGCTTCAGACGCCAACATGGCGCACTACGTGTCGGCCAAACACGGGGTTGTCGGATTGACCCGCACACTCGCGATGGAATTGGCACCCGACAGTATCCGGGTCAACAGCCTGCATCCCACGCAAGTCAACACCGACATGATCCACAACCAGCCCATCTACGACCTGTTCGCGGGTAAGCAGGGCGCCACGAAGGAGGAGTTCGCGGCGGCGTCGAGCCGGCTGCAGATGTTGCCTGTCCCGTGGGTGGAGCCGGTCGACATTTCCAACGCACTTCTCTTCCTGGCAAGTGACGAGGCCCGGTACATCACTGGCGCGGCGCTCGCCATCGACGCGGGGAGCAGCCTGCTCTGATCGATCTGGAAGCGATCGTCACCGGAGGAGAATCATGTTCAAAGCGATCCTCATCGACCGAAGCAACACCGACTACCAGGCCGAGGTGCGGAACCTCGAGGAAGAGGAGTTGCCCGACGGCGATGTGACCGTGCGGATCGTCCACAGCAGCCTCAACTACAAGGACGCACTCGCCATCACCGGTAAGGGGCCCGTCGTTCGCAGCTTTCCGATGGTGCCTGGCATCGATCTGGCCGGCGTCGTCGAGTCCAGCGGCGACCCGGCCTATGCGCCAGGCGACCACGTCCTGCTCAACGGCTGGGGCATCGGAGAGACCCACTGGGGTGGGCTCGCTCAGCGCGCCCGTGTGCGAGGAGAGTGGCTCATCCCGCTGCCTGCTGGACTCGACGAACGGCAAGCCATGGCCGTCGGGACCGCGGGATACACGGCGATGCTGTGCCTCATGGTGCTGGAGAGCAATGGCCTGACGCCGGAAGATGGGGAGGTTCTCGTCACCGGCGCCAGCGGTGGAGTCGGTAGCTTCGCGGTCTCATTGCTGGCTCGACGCGGCTATTCGGTGGTCGCCGCGACCGGACGGCCATCCGAGGCGGGTTACCTGCAGCGGTTGGGAGCCGGCACGATCATCGACCGGACCGAGCTGTCCGAGCCAGGACGCCCGCTCGCCAAGGAGCGATGGGCCGCGGCGATCGATTCGGTAGGCAGCCACACCCTCGCCAACGTCTGTGCCGCGACCCGCTCGGAGGGCCTAGTTGCGGCTTGCGGAATGGCGCAGGGTTTGGATTTCCCCGCGTCGGTCGCGCCCTTCATCCTGCGGGGAGTGCGCCTGCTGGGCGTCAACAGCGTCACTCAGCCCTACACCCGCCGCAAGACCGCGTGGGAGCGGCTGAGCCGCGAGCTTCACCTGGCGCACTTGGAGGACATCAGCCAGGAGATCGGGTTGAGCGAGGCGATCCCGACAGCATCGAAACTGCTCGACGGCCGGATCAGAGGCCGGATCGTCGTCGACGTGAACAGCTGAGCAGGGGTTTGGGAGGGCGCCTGTTCTCTGGAGATTGCGCAGGCGGTACGCGCCAGGATGGTCGTGCAATGGCACACTTGGAGACCTGCCGTCAAAGCTCGCTGAACGCAGGAATTCCCGTACGTCCATCCGGCGCCGCCGCGTCCACGCACCCCGCGAGGAACGGGTCCGGCTGTCCGAAGCACTCCGTTCAGTGCGGGCGGACCTCGCACACCACGTGGCCACCGGCAGCGCGACGAACATTCCACCGATGGATGCACGCGGCGAGGCCGGAAGAGTCATCCCGACCTGACCGACGTTCATTTCGAACAGCAGCGTCTCGAGTTGGGGGACGTCGCCGCAGAGAACCGGACTGTCGTGGTCGCGGCCCCGCTCGAGGGCAAGCGGAGGTACAGGCGAAGCAGGAGCGAATCTGGAGCGGGGTTCATTCCACTGTTGCCTTGAACGGCCCTCAACGCGCTCCAACTTCCCGATCCTGGCCAGGTGATTCTCGGTTTCCGCAGGTCAGTGTCTTGTGTCCGCCGCACTGGGGGCACGTGTCCTGGCACGACGCGGTGGCCTACTGCGAGTGGGAGGGCCGGCGCCTGCGGCCGAAGCGGAATGGGAGTACGCGGCGCGGCGCGGTCTCGACCAGGCCCGCTACCCGTGGGGTGACGAGCTGACGCCGGGTGGGGAACACCGCTGCAACATCTGGCAGGGCCGCTTCCCGGTGCACAACACCGAAGAGGACGGTCAGGTCGGAACAGCGCCGGTGGACGCGTTCCCGCCCAACGGTTTCGGGCTGTACAACGTGTCGGGCAACGTGTGGGAGTGGTGCGCCGACTGGTTCGACGACGCCCACGCGAACCGCGCGATGCGCGGCGGGTCTTACCTGTGCCACGACTCCTATTGCAATCGCTACCGCGTCGCCGCCCGCACCGCGAACATGCCGGACGGCTCGAGCGGGAACCTGGGCTTCCGGACCGTCACCGACATCTGAGCACCCGGCCGTGGTTGCCCTCGCGGGTCCGCCAGGGTTACCGTGTGCCACGTTACCTACCGAGTACTCGGTAGGTAAGAGTCCGGAGGTTTCCACGTGCACGATCGTCCCAACATCCTGTGGCTGTACTGCGACGAGCTGCGTGCGGACGCGCTCGGCTGCTACGCGGAAGCCGGGGGACTCTCGCCACGCACCCCCCACATCGACGCGCTGGCCGCGGACGCCGTGGTGTTCGACCGCTGCTACACCAACTCACCGGTGTGCGTGCCGAGCCGCACCTCGACGCTGACCGGGCTGCCGCCGGAGCGGACCGGTGTCTTCCACAACGAGGCCGCCGCCGGTGGCTGGCCGCTCCCCGCCGGGCTGGTCACCTTCCCCGAGTTGTTCGCCGACGCCGGGTACGCGACCGCCAGCTTCGGCAAGGAGCACCTCCCGCCCGAACTGAAGCCGTGGCAGGTGGACGACCACACCGGGGCCGGGATGCGCGATCCGCTCTCCGGGGCCGACGAAGGCTCACTGGTGCGGACGCCGGGCATGCGTTTCGTCGTCGGCGGACGGCATTCCGGGGAGGAGTTCGTCCCCGAGGAGGTGGCGCGGCGGGCGATCGCCTGGCTGCGCGCGGTGGACGGCCCGTTCCTGCTGCGCGCGTCGTTCCTGCAGCCGCACACGCCGGTCGTGGCGCCCGAACGCTGGGCCCGGCTGTTCCCGCCGGACGCCCAGCCCGGACACGCCCTCGACGGCGATCCGGACGGCAGCCGCTTCGACCGCCGCTTCGCCGAGCTCAACGGCGGGCGCGAGATGCCCGAAGCCGAGCTGCGGCAAGCCCAGGCCGACTACCTGGCGCTGGTCGCCTGGGTGGACGAGCAGATCGGGCTCATCCTCCGGGAACTGGAGAACCGCGGCCTGGCTGGGAACACGATCGTCGTGCTCACCTCCGACCACGGCGTGCACCTCGGCGAAGGGGGCGCCTTCGGCAAGCACACCTTCGCCCCGCAGAGCCACCGGGTTCCGCTGATCGTCCGGCGGCCGGGCCGGTCAGGTGGGGAGCGCCGCGACGATCTGGTCCAGTCGCTCGACCTCGCCCGGACGCTCCTCGGGGCAGCGGGCATCCCGGCCGCCGCGCCGATGGCGGGGCGTGATCTGTTCGGCGAGCCGGAGCCGGACCACGTCCTGGCGACCATCGGCTACGGTGACCCGGCGAGCCGCGCGTTCCCCAACCGCGACGAGGGCACCTGGGACGACGGGAGGGGCTGGCCACGGCGCAGCTGCATCCGGACCCGGCGCCACCGGCTGGACGCCACCGTCCGCATCGACGGACGCCCCGCCGCACCCGGCGAGGAAGACGTGTTCCTGGCGGACTCGCTCGCCGACCCCCGCGAGCTCCGGAACCTCGCGGAAAGCACGGCGCACGAGGAAATCCGGGACGCCCTGCTGCGCGAACTGCGCGCCCGCACCTAGGGAGTGCACCTCGGTGCGGGCAGGTCGACCGCGGGCCGCCGGGGGTCGCGGCCGGCCGGGAGGACGTCGGCCGTGGTGGCCAGCCACGTGAGGACGGCCTCGCGCATCCGCTCCTCGGCGGCCGCGAATTCCGCTCGTCCGGCGAGGTTGCGCGTCTCGGCCGGGTCGGTCCGGCGGTCGTACAGCTCGGGTGGTTCGTAGAGCCGCCAGACGTAGGTCCAGTCGCGATCGCGGGCCGCGAACGCCTTGCCGACGAGCCGGGGGTCTTCGTGCTGGAGTTCACCCTTGAGGTCGTAGGGGAACGCACCGCGCTCGAGCCGGGGCTCCTCTTCGGCCAGGAAGCCGCCCTCGCTGAACGCGTACGCCCGGTGCTCGCCGTCCGCGTCGTCGAACAGGTGCCGCAGACTTCGTCCATAGTGGACGTGGTCGGACTCGATGCCCGCGAGGTCGAGCAACGTGGGGAAGACGTCGATGAGTTCGACGAGCGCGTCGGTCGTCCCGGCGGGCACCGGGCCGCCGCTGAGGATGAGCGGGTCGCGGGTGACGCACGCGTGCATCGCCGACGGCCACTTCTCGATCACGCCGAAGTCGCCGAGGTATTCGCCGTGGTCGGCGAAGAAGGCGACGACGGTGTCCGGGCCGAGCGCGGCGACGATCCGGCCGACGTGGGCGTCCAACCGGGACACCATGCCGTGGTAGACGGCGGCGACTTCTTGCCACACCGGCAGTGTCGCGCGGTCGAGGCCATACTTCTCGCGGATGGCGGCGAGGTAGGCGGGACCGGTCCCCGGGGGAACGGGCGCGGGCTGGGCGTTGCGGTCGTGCAGGGAAAACCACGGCTCGGCGGCCTCGAACGGGCAGTGCGGTGCGATCAAGGGCACGAAGAGCACCCAAGGCCGGTCCGGCGGATCGGCGAGCCACGATTCAGCGGTGCGGACCGCGGCCTCGTCGAAGTCGAGGGCGTCGTCCAAGACTTCGCCGCCGTAGAAAAGCCTGTCCCACAAGGAGTCTTCAATGCCGGAAAGAGCGGGACGGCGGCGCCGCCGCTCGGCGGGCGCACCGCCCCAGCGCGCCCCGGCCGGGACCTCGGTGAATCCGTGCTCGTGCACGCTGAGCTCGGTCGCTCCGGGGGCGAACGTGTCGCCGCGGTCGCCCGCCCACACGACGTGGTAGCCGTGGTCGCGGAAGGTCCGCAAGAAGTTCGGCTCGTCCGGCCGCAGCAGTCCGTCCAGGGTGCGGTGCCCCGCGGTGTGCGGGTACCAGCCGGTGAGGAACGACGCCCGGCTCGGCGAACACACCGGGTGCTGAACGAAGGCGTTGGTGAACGTCATCCCCGCGGCGGCGAGCGCGTCCAGGTTCGGGGTGCGGGCGTGCTCGGCGCCGAATGCGCCGAGCGCGTCGGCGCGCAGCTGGTCGGCGACGATCACGACGAAGTCGGGTGGGGCCACGATGCCTCCGGGGTTGCCTGGGTGCCGGGGTCCGGGGTTGGATGTGGTCACGCTACCTACCGAGTACTCGGTAAGTAAAGGAGGTCCCGTGAAGGCGATCGTCGTGATGTTCGACAGCCTCAACCGCCGCCACCTGCCCGTCTACGGCGGCCAGGACGTGCACGCGCCCAACTTCGCGCGGCTCGCCAGGCGGACCACCGTGTTCGACAACTGCTACGCGGGCAGCATGCCGTGCATGCCGGCCCGCCGGGAGATGCACACCGGCCGCTACAACTTCCTCCACCGCGGCTGGGGTCCACTGGAGCCGTTCGACGACTCGGCCCCGCAACTGCTCACCGACGCCGGCGTGCACACCCACCTGGCCACCGACCACGCGCACTACTGGGAAGACGGCGGCGCCACCTACCACAACCGGTTCCGCACCTACGAGTTCTTCCGCGGCCAGGAAGGCGACTTCTGGCACGGGCAGGTCGCCGATCCAGAGCCGGCCCCGGACCTCAAACGGCTCCGGCGCCCCGCCTACCGCCAGGACCGGGTGAACCGGCAGCACCTCGCCGACGAGGCCGACCACCCGCAGACGCGGACCTTCGACGCGGGCCTGCGCTTCCTGGACGTCAACCACGCCGAGGACGGCTGGTTCCTGCAGATCGAGACGTTCGACCCGCACGAGCCGTTCTTCAGCTACCCGCGCTACCACGACCTCTACCCCGAGGACTACGACGGCCCGGAACTCGACTGGCCCGACTACGCCCAGGTGCTCGAAACCCCGGAGCAGGCCGCCCACGTGCGCAACCGGTACGCCGCGCTGCTGTCGATGTGCGACCACTCGCTGGGCCGGGTGCTCGACCGCATGGACGAGTTCGACCTCTGGCGGGACACTCTGCTGATGGTCGTGACCGACCACGGGTACCTGCTGGGGGAGCACGGCTGGTGGGGCAAGAACGTGCCGCCGTGGTACGACGAAACGATCCACACGCCCCTGTTCGTCTGGGACCCGCGGGCGGGTGCCGCCGGCGAGCGGAGATCGGCTCTGGTACAGACAATCGACTTCGGGCCGACGCTGCTCGAGTGGTTCGGCGTGCCCCGGCCGCCGGACATGCAGGGCCGGCCGCTGCGGGACGTCGTCGCCGCCGACGAACCGGTCCGGGAAGCGGCGTTGTTCGGCGGGTTCGGCGGGCACGTGAGCGTGACCGACGGCCGGTACGTCTACATGCGAGCCCCCGCGACCGAAGCGAACGCGCCCCTGGCGGAGTACACGCTCATGCCGACGCACATGATGGCCCGCTTCGCGCCCGAGGAGCTGCGCGACGCCGAACTCGTGCCCCCGTTCGCGTTCACCAAGGGCGTCCCGGTCCTGCGGACGCGGGGCCAGGCGATGTCCAACCCGTACGCGTTCGGCACGCTCCTGTACGACCTCCACGAGGATCCGGGCCAGGAACGGCCGCTGGTCGACGACGAGCTGGAGCTGCGGATGATCGGGCTGCTGACCCGGAGCATGCGCGACACCGACGCGCCACCCGAACAGTACGCGCGGCTCGGCCTGCCGGAGCACGGCGATCCCGGCCGCGAGCACCTGCAGGTGCGGCGCCACTGGGCTCAGGTCGAAGCGGCCCGGGAACCGATCCGCCGCGAGGACTACCCGCGGGGTCCGCTGAGCGCGCACACCCCGCTGCGCGAGCTGCTCGCCGATCCCGGGGCCCGTGCGGTGCTCCAGGAGCGGGTGCCGGGACTGCTCACCGGTCCGCTCGCCGCCGTGGCCGGGGGATTGAGCCTGGTCGAGATCGCCGCGATGGCCGTCGGTCTGCTGCCCCGGGCGAAGCTCCAGGCCATCAGCGACGCCCTGATCAGCGACGACCAGAAGTTACTCGGCAGTACACCTTCCTAACTTACCGAGTACTCGGTAAGTTAGGCGTATCGAATGGAAGGAGCCGCATGACACGAGCAGAGTCCGGCCGGGTCCGCTTCCCGGCCGCCGAGCGGCGGGAGCAGATCCTCGCCGTCGCCGCGGACGCGTTCGCCGTCGCCGGCTTCCACGGCACCAGCATCGCCGAGGTGGCGGCGAAGGTCGGGGTTTCGCAACCCGGGCTGCTGCACCACTTCCCGAGCAAGGACGCGCTCATCCTCGCCTTGCTGCAGCAGCGTGACCTCCAGGACGAGCAGGCCCTGGCGGCCGAGTTCGCCGGTGTCGACGCCTCCACGCGCGAGTGGCTGGTGGCGCACTGCCGCCGCAACGAGACGCAACCCGGTCTCGTGCGGCTGTTCACCGTTCAATCGGCCGAAAGCCTCGACCCTGCACACCCGGCCCACGAGTTCTTCCGCGAACGCAACCGCCGCGTCCGCGGCCACATCGTCCGGCTGATCGAACGCGACCAGGAGACGGGCAGGCTGCCCGCCTCGCTCGACCCGGCGGACACCGCCGCCGAACTGGTCTCGCTGATGAACGGCCTGCAGTTGCAATGGCTTCGCGACCCGTCGGTCGACATGTGCGGCATCTTCGAGACGAGCATGCGCCGCCTCGAAAAGCACTGACCACGCTCCCGCGAAGCGCCGCCGCCCCGGCGGCAGCCCGGCTTTCCCGACCCCGCACCGGCCGCTGACGGTCCGGTCGCCGCGTGTGCGAAACACGCGCCGGCGAATCCTGACTCAACGAGGAGTCCTTCCATGCGCTCAGGCGTATCCAGAATCCGTGGTGCCCTCCTGCTGACCTTGTCGGCCGTCCTGGTGGCCGGCTGCCAGTCCGCTGTGGACCTGCAGCAGCAGGCGGCGTCCGGTTCGTCGACGGCCGCCTGCCGCCCCGGCGGCACCCTCGTCGTGGCGAACGCCCAACCCCCGATCCCCGGCCGCATCCTCGCCCAGGGCGCGGCGAACCTGTTCTGGGTCCGTGGTGTCTTCGAAACGCTGCTCGCGGTGAAGAACGGCGACGTCAAGAACCCGGAACCACTGCTGGCCTCCGCGTGGAAGCTGGGAGCCGACGACCGCAGCGCCGTGCTGACGCTGCGCCAGGGCGTCACCTTCCACAGTGGACGTCCCTTCACCGCGGCGGACGTGCTGTACACCTTCGAGCAGGCCCTCACCCCGGCCAGCCCCTCGATCGACAAGCAGATCATCGGTGGCTGGCAGATCGAGGCTACCGGTGACCACGAGGTGACGATCCGCTCGAAGACGGCCTTGTCGCCGGTGCTCGCGAGCGTCCTCGACGACACCCCGATCGTCGATTCGGAGACCTACGCGGGCCTCGCCGACGGCAGCAAGATCATCGGGACCGGCCCGTTCAAGGTCGAGGAGTACCAGCCGGGCTCCCAGATCGTGCTGGTGCGCAACGACAAGTACTGGCAGCAGGGCCTGCCGCACCTGGACCGGATCGAGAACGTCGTCATCCCGGACTCGACCGCGCAGCTGGCCGCACTGCGCTCCTCGCGGGCCCAGCTCGCCGGGGGCCTCACCACGCAGGACGCGCAGACCGTGACCCGCCAAGGCGACCAGTTCCAGCTTCAGAACACCCTGCAGGCGGCGTACTCGCTCGTCCTCGACACGACCAGCGGCGTCTTCGCGGACAAGACCGTCCGGCAGGCCGTGGGCTACGCGATCGACCGGGACCGGATCAAGCAGCAGGTCTTCGGCGGGCTGGGCACCACCGCGGGCCTCATCTGGCCGCCGGGCGACACCTACCCGAAGGACCTCGAGAACACCTACCGGTACGACCCGGCCAAGGCCCGCCAGCTGATCCAGCAGGCCGGGGCGACCGGCGCCGCGGTGCCGATCACCATCATCAACAACCCGCAGCTGCAGGCCGAATACCAGATCATCGCGAACAACCTGACCGATGTCGGCCTCAAACCGAACCTCGTCGCGCTGGCGGCGCCGGACTACCAGGCGCGGCTGGCGGCGCAGAAGGGCGGGAACTACCTGTCCTTCCGCGGGGTCGCCGACACCCCGTCGCTGATCGCGCAGACCAACCCGGACGTGCGGCTGCAGGGCGCCCACCGGCAGTTCGGCAGCCCCGAGTACACCGCACTGGTGCAGGGTCTCGTCGAGGCCGGCAGCGGCCCGGACGCGGCCAAGGCCGTGCACGAGCTGACCGCCTACATGCTCGACCAGGCCGTCCAGCACGTGGTCGTCACGACGCCGGGCATCATGGTCCGCTCCACGGCGGTCGGCGGTACCACCTTCACCTCCGGCGGGCTGCTGTCCCGGGAAACGTGCCTGGTCCGATGAGCCGCTTCCTCCTCCGCCGCCTCCCGTCGATCGTGCTGGTGCTGCTGGCCACGAGCGTGATCGCCTTCCTGCTGCCGCGCCTGGCACCGGGCGACCCCGCCGCGGTGATCGCGGGCCCGGACGCGTCCGCGCAGACGATCGCCGCGATCCGCGCCCAGCTCGGCCTCGACCAGCCGTGGGTGACGCAGTACCTGCACTGGCTCGGCGGCCTGTTCACCGGCGACCTCGGGCAGTCCTTCCAGTACGGCAGGCCGGTCGCCGAGCTGATCGGCGACCGGCTCGAAAGCACGGTCGAGCTGGCCGTGCTGGCCGGGGTGTTCCTCGTCGTGTTCGGCATCGGCCTTGGCGTCCTCGCCGGTTCGGCCCGCAGCCGCTGGGCGCGCACCCTCATCGGCGGCGCGAACACCGGTCTGCTGGCCGCCCCGCCGTTCCTGGTCGGCCTGCTGCTGATCCTCGTCTTCGGGGTGGCCGTGCGGCTGCTGCCGATCAGCGGCGAGACGCCGGTGCTGGACAATCCGTCCATCGGGTTGCAGTACCTGCTGCTGCCCGCGCTGGCGCTCGCGTTGCCCATGTCGGCCGGCGTGGCGCGGCTGGTCCAGACGTCGATGGTCGGCGTGCGCCAGGAGGACTTCGTCGACCTGGCGGTCGCGAAGGGCGTGCCGTCGCGGCGGATCAGCGTCCGGCACGTCCTGCGCAACAGCCTCGGCCCGGCCGTGGTGGCGATCGGCATCCGGTTCGGTGACCTGCTCGCCGGCGCCGTGGTCATCGAGGCGATCTTCGCCCGCAACGGGCTGGGCCAGCTGGCCGTGTCCGGCGCGCAGAACGCCGACTACGCGGTCGTCCAGGTGCTCATCGTCGGCACGGTGTTCATCGCGGTCCTGGCCCAGCTGCTCACCGAAATCGCCCTCGCGGCGCTCGACCCCCGCATCCGATTGGGGCAGTGACCATGGACATTCCGAAAAGGACACTCACCGGGCCCGTCGCGGCGGCCGCCGTCGCCGCACCAAAGACCGCGCGCAAACCCGAGCGGGGCGGTACGTTCGTCCGGTACGCGAAGGCGTTCCGCACTCCGAAGGGGATCGCGGCCGCGGTGCTGCTCGCGCTGCTCGTCGCCGTCGCCGTGCTCGCCCCGGTCCTCGCGCCCGGCGGCTACGACCAGCAGGCCCGCGACGCCCTCACCGGCCCGTCCGCGGCCCACCTGCTGGGCACCGACGAGTTCGGCCGGGACATCCTGGTCCGGACGATCTACGGGCTGCGCACGGACCTGAGCCTGATCCTCACCGCGGTGCCGGTGAGCATGGTGCTCGGCACGCTGCTCGGCCTCTCCGGCTACCTGTCGAAACTGCTCGGCTCGGCGACACAGCGGCTGCTCGACCTCATCCTCGGTTTCCCCGGTCTGATCCTCGGCATCATGATCGTGTTGATGATCGGGGCAGGTTGGACGTCGCTGTTCGTCGCCATCGTGATCGCCGGGCTGCCCGGCTTCGGCAGGCTCGCCCGGGCGGGCCTGCTCGCCCAGCAGCAGCGGGAATACGTGCTCGCGGCCCGGGTGCTCGGCGTGTCTCGGCCGAAGGTGCTGGTGCGCCACATCCTGCCGAACGTGACCGACCCGATCCTCGTGCAGGCCACGGTGTTCATGGTGGTGGCCATCTTCATCGAGGCCGGGCTGAGCATCGTCGGGCTCGGGATCAACCCGCCGAACCCGTCGCTCGGCGCGATGCTCAACGTCGGCGCGCGGTACGTCAGCACGCTGCCGACCTACGTGCTCGGGCCGGGGCTCGTGCTCCTGCTGCTCGCGCTCGCCTTCACCCTCCTGTCCGACGCGCTCAACGAGGCGGCGACCCGGCGATGACCACTGAGACCCTGCTGGACGTGCGCGGCCTGCGCACCCACTTCGACACCCCGGCCGGGGTCGTGCACGCCGTCAACGACGTGACGTTCTCGGTCCGGCCCGGCCAGGTCGTCGGCATCGTCGGCGAATCCGGGTCCGGCAAGTCCGTCACGGCTCGCTCGATCCTGCGGATGGTCCGCCCGCCCGGGCGGATCGCCGGCGGCGAAGTCCGGTACCGGGGCGCGGATCTGCTCGCCCTGCCGGAGAAGCGGATGCGCGAGCTGCGCGGCCGCGAGATCGCGATGGTGTTCCAGGACCCGCAGTCGGCGCTGAACCCGGCGATGACCGTCGGCGACCAGATCGCCGAAGCACTGATCGTGCACGGCACCGCCAAGCGGCCCGCGCGGGAACGTGCCCGCGAGCTGCTGCACCAGGTCGGCATCCCGGACGCCGACCGGCGGATCGACGACTACCCGCACCAGTTCTCCGGCGGCATGCGCCAGCGCGTCGTGATCGCGGTGGCACTGGCGAGCTCGCCGTCGCTGCTGATCGCGGACGAGCCGACCACGGCGCTCGACGTCACCGTCCAGGCGCAGATCCTGCGGCTGCTGGGCAAGCTGCGCGACGAACTGGGCATCGCCGTCCTGATGATCACCCACGACATGGGTGTGGTCGCCGAGATGTGTGACGAGGTCGTCGTCATGTACGGCGGCCGGGTGATGGAACGCGGCCCGGTCGCGGCGATCTTCGAGCGGCCCGAGCTGCCCTACACCGCGGACCTGCTCGCGGCGATGCCCCGGGTCGACGAGGTGTCCACCGGCCGCCGGCTGCCGTCGATCCCGGGCGCCCCGCCCGACCCCGCGCGCCTGCCGAGCGGCTGCGCCTTCCACCCGCGCTGCCGCCTGAAGGAAGACGTCTGCACCCGCGAGGTGCCCGCGCTCGTGTCGCGGGGCGACGGGCACCTGGCCGCCTGCCACGTCACGCAGGCAGGTTCGGCGATCCCGCCGATGCGCCCGCCCGCCGCGGCCGCCGTCCGCCGCGAGCGGATTCCGGTGCCACTGCTGGACATCACCGACCTGAAGGTGGACGTCAACGGCGAGCGCACCGGCCTGTTCCGCCGGCACCGCCCGGTGTACGCGGTCGATGGTGTCGGGCTGACCGTGTCCAGCGGCGAGACGGTCGGACTGGTCGGCGAGTCCGGGTGCGGGAAGTCGACGCTGGCGCGGACGATCGTCGGCATCAACACCGCCGCGGCCGGCACCATCCGGGTCGGAGAACACACCCTCGGCCCCAAGGAACCCGCGGGTTCGCCGCACCTGCGCGACACCGTCCAGTACGTGTTCCAGGACCCCTACGCGTCGCTGAACCCCCGTCGCACGATCCGCCAGTCGCTCGACGAGGCCCTCGCCGTCCGCGGCATGCCGGCGGCGGAGCGGGCGGCGGAAGTGGTGCGGCTGGTCGAGCGGGTCGGGCTCGACGAACGGCACCTCGACCGGTACCCGCACGCGTTCTCCGGCGGGCAGCGCCAGCGCGTCGGGATCGCCCGGGCCCTGGCGGCCCGGCCGAAGCTGCTGGTCCTCGACGAACCGGTGTCCGCGTTGGACGTCTCGATCCAGGCCCAGATCATCAACCTGCTGGAATCGCTGCGCGACGAGTTCGACCTCGGCTACCTGTTCATCGCCCACGACCTGTCGGTGGTGCGGCACCTGTCGGACCGGGTCGCGGTCATGTACCTCGGCCGGTTCGTCGAAATCGGAGACGCCGAAGCCGTCTACTCGTCGCCGCAGCACCCGTACACCGCCGCATTGCTGGCGTCATCGCCCGTGCCGGACACGGGCGGGCGGACCCGCGAGCGGATCGTCCTCGGCGGTGACCTGCCCAGCCCCAAGGACCCGCCGAGCGGGTGCCGGTTCCGCACCCGCTGCCCGATCGGCCCGCTGCACCGTCCGGACCGGACGGTCTGCGCCGAGAAGGACCCCGAACTCACCCCGACCGAAGGCGGGCAGCTGGCCGCCTGCCACTTCGCCGGGGAACTCGCCCGCACCGGAGCGGTCGCATGAGCTGCTGCACCCCGGGCCGGTCGCCCGGCTCGCACGAGACCCCGGTGGCGCCGCTGCCGACTCGGCCGGGGTCCACCGACGGGATGGTGGCCTTGCCGGGCGGGGAGTTCCGCATGGGCACCGACGACGCCGAAGGCTTCCCAGCCGACGGCGAGGGCCCGGTCCGGACCGTCGAGCTGTCCCCGTTCCTGATCGACCGGTACGCGGTGTCGAACGACGACTTCGCCGCCTTCGTCGCGGACACGGGATACGTCACGGAGGCCGAGCGCATCGGCTGGTCCTACGTGTTCGTCCGGTTCCTGGACCGGGAGCTGCGCCGGATCTCACCCCGCCCGGATGTCACGCCGTGGTGGGCCGCGGTGACCGGCGCCGACTGGCGGCGGCCCGAAGGCCCCGGCAGCGACCTGAGCGGTCGCGGCGACCACCCGGTGGTCCACGTGTCGTGGCACGACGCCGGCGCGTACGCCGCGTGGGCCGGCAAGCGGCTGCCGACCGAGGCGGAGTGGGAGTACGCCGCCCGCGGCGGGCACGACCAGCGCCGCTACCCCTGGGGCGACGAACTGAACCCGGGCGGCCGCCACCTGGCCAACATCTGGCAGGGCCGCTTCCCGATCACCGACACGGCCGAAGACGGCTACGCCGGCACCGCGCCGGTGGACGCGTTCCCGCCCAACGACTTCGGCCTGCACAACATGGCCGGCAACGTCTGGGAGTGGTGCGCCGACCGCTGGGGCACCGACCACCCGCCCCGGGCGCGAGACCCGATCGGGCCGTCGACGGGGACCGACCGCGTGACGCGCGGTGGTTCCTACCTCTGCCACGTCTCCTACTGCAACCGCTACCGCGTCGCCGCCCGCTCGCACAACACCCCCGACAGCTCCGGTGGCAACACCGGGTTCCGCTGCGCCCGCGATCCCGGCTGACCGCCGCCACGAGAAGGGTTCCCATGCGCGTCATCTACGTCGACGTCGACACGCTCCGCGCCGACCACACGCAGCCGTACGGCTACCACCGGCCCACCACGCCGAACCTGCAGGCACTGGCCGACAAGGGAGTGGTGTTCGACCGCTACTACTGCTCCGACTCGCCATGCCTGCCCTCCCGCACCGCCATGACCAGCGGGCAGTTCGGCATCACGAACGGCGTCATCGGCCACTTCGGCGAAGCCGCCCGGTTCCGGCTCGACTCCGGCCACGCCCCGCACCCGGACCGGCCGCTGCTCGGCCAGCGCCTCGGGCAGCACGGCCACTACACCGCCGCCGTCTCGATGTTCGCCGAACGGCACCGCGCCTACCACTTCCTGGGCAACTTCCGCGAGTCGATCCGGGCCACCGACGAGATCAACGACGAGGACGGCCGGGAGATCAACCGCGTGGGGCTGGACTGGATCCGCCGGCACGCGCACGAGGACGACTGGTACCTGCACCTGACCTACTGGGAGCCGCACACCCCGTACCTCACCGGAAAGGAGTGGACCGAGCGGGCCGCCGCGTCCGGTCCGGCGCCGGCCTGGCCGGATCAGGAGGCGATCGACGGGCACGCCGAGGTCTATGGGCCCCGCAGCGCGCTGGACCTGCACTATTCGGTGGGCCCGCGCAAGTCGCCGTACCCGGACACCATGCCCGAGGCGATCCGCACCCGCGCCGACTTCGAGCACCTGATCAACGGATTCGACGGCACGATCATGTACTGGGACAGCCTCTTCGGCGAGCTTCTGGCCACCTTGGACGAACTCGGCATCGCCGGGGAGACGGCGATCATCGTCAGCGCCGACCACGGCGAATCCTTCGGTGAGAACGGTTCCTACGCCGAGCACGGGCTGGCCAACGAGCCGGTCCACCGGTTGCCCCTGGTCGTCTACTGGCCCGGCGTCACCGATCAGCTGCCCGACGACGCGCGCCACTGCGACGCGTTGCTCTACAACATCGACTTCGCACCCACGATCTGTGACCTGCTCGGCGTTCCGATTCCCCGTGGCTGGCAGGGAACCTCGTTCGCCGACGCCGTCCGCGGCGCCGAGATCCCGTCGCGGCCGTATCTCGTGCTGGGCCACGGCGCCCACACCTACCAGCGGTCGGTCCGCACCCGCGACCACCTCTACATCCGCACCTACCACCCCGGGGCGTTCCGCGCGGAGTGGGAGCAGCTGTTCGACGTCACCGCCGATCCGCACCTCACCACCGACCTGCTCGACAAGGAGCCGGAGCTGGCCGCGCGGATGCGGACGTACCTGGCGGAGTGGCTGCACACCTACGCGGGGCGTCCAGGCGCGCTGCCCGATCCGATGCAGACGACGCTGCAGGTCGGGCCGGTCTACTACAACGACCCTGTGCGGTACCAGGAACATCTGCGCGCAACCGGGCGTGGCCACCTTGCCGACGACCTCGCCGAACGGCTCTCGACCGCGACCGGAGCGACTCCGGTGTCCTGGCACGCTTCGGACGTCGCGTGGACGCCCGAGCGGCACGCGGCCTGGGACAAGATGATCGCGGCCGCCGACCCCGCCTGACCGAGAGGTTTCCGATGACTTCCACTGTGGACAGTGCGCTGGACCTGCCGGCCAAGGTCGCGCTCCTGACCGGCGCGAGCATGTTCACCCTGCGCCCGGAGCCCGCGATCGGGCTGCCCGAGCTGCGCCTGTCGGACGGGCCCACCGGGGTCCGCGGCCTGACGTTCTCCGGCGGCCCGGCGGTCACGTTGTTCCCCAACGCGACGCTCCTGGCGTCGGCGTGGAACACCGGCACTGCTTACGAAGTCGGGCGTATGCTGGCCGAAGAGGCCTCGGCGCAGGGCGTCCACGTCGTGCTCGGGCCGACGATCAACCTGCACCGCAGCCCGCTCGGCGGCCGCCTGTTCGAGGCGTACTCCGAGGACCCGCTGCTGTCCGGGGCGCTCGCCGCCGCGTACGTCCGGGGCCTGCAGGACCACGGGGTCGGTGCGTGCCTGAAGCACCTGGTGGCCAACGAGTCCGAGACCGAGCGGCACACCGTCGACAGCGTCGTCGACGAAGCGACCTTGCGCGAGGTGTACCTGCTGCCGTTCGAGATCGCGGTCGCCGACGCGGACGCGTGGTCGATCATGGCGGCCTACAACCGGGTCAACGGCACCCCCGCCACGGAGCAGCGGCACGTGCTCACCGAGATCGTGAAGGGGGAGTGGGGCTACCGCGGGCTGGTCGTGTCCGACTGGTGGGCCACCACGAGCACGGCCCCGTCGGCCAACGCCGGACTGGACCTGGTGATGCCCGGTCCGGTCGGGCCGTGGGGAGACCGGCTCGTCGACGCCGTGAAGGCCGGTGAAGTCGACGAGGCCGTGATCGACGACCACCTCGGCCGCCTGCTGCTGCTCGCCGAACGCGTCAGCACCCCGCGGCCTGCCCGCGAAGTTCCCGCGCCGGACAGCCCGGCCCGGCGGGCGCAGCTGACCCGGCTGGCGGCCGAAGGCATGACGGTGCTGACGAACGACGGCGTCCTGCCGCTACGACGCGAAACGACGGTCGCGCTGGTCGGCCGGCACGCCGTCGACACCGTCGACATGGGCGGCGGCTCGGCGCAGGTGAACCCGCCGTACCAGGTGAGCGTCGCCGAGGGGCTGACCGAGCTGCTCGGCGATGCGGTCACCGTCGTCGACGGCGTGGAGGTCCGGGAGCGTCCGGTCCCGGCCGGGCCGGAGTTCGCCGTCCACCCGTCGACCGGCGAGCCCGGCATGCGCGTGACGCTGCACGCGGCCGACGGCTCGCTGCTCGGCGAACGCGATCTCGCGGCGACGAGCACGATGATCGGGATCGACGACGACCTGCCCGAGGCGCCGCGAGCCGTCCGGTTGTCCGCGCGACTGCCGCGAGGCGGGCGAATGCTGGTCGGCGGTATCGGCGTCGGTAGGTGGGAAGTGCGCGCCGGCGGCCGGACCGGCCGGTTCGAGCTGGGGCTCACCAGTGGCGACGTCGGCGAAGCGGTCTTGCGGCCACCGGGTGACACCCTGCTCGTCGATGTCGAGCCGGGCGCGCTGCTCGAAGCCGAGGTCACCCTCGAGTCCGGCGGCCGGGGCCGGTACGGGCTGGTCGCGCGCCCGGCCCCGGAGGACGTGACCGAGGCGGTCGGCCGGGCGGTGGCCGCCGCGCGCGCCGCCGACGTGGCCGTGGTCGTCGTCGGGCTGACCGAGGAGCAGGAAACCGAGGCGGTGGACAAGACGACGTTGCGGCTGCCCGGCGCGCAGGACGACCTCGTGCGTGCGGTCGCGGCCGCCGCCCGCCGGACCGTGGTCGTCGTGAACGCCGCCACCCCGGTGCTGATGCCGTGGCTGGAGCAGGTGGACGCCGTGCTCTGGGCCGGTCTGCCGGGACAGGAGGGTGGCCACGCCGTCGCGGCCGCGTTGCTCGGCGACCTCGAACCCGCCGGGCGCCTGGTGACGACCTTCCCCGCGGCGGACGGCGCGTCTCCCGCGTGGTCGGTGACGCCGGTGGACGGCCGGCTCGAGTACGCCGAAGGCCCGTTCATCGGCTACCGCGGCCACGAGGCAGGCCGAGCGCCTGCGCCGACGTTCTGGTTCGGCCACGGCCTCGGCTACTCGACCTGGGACTACTCGGACGCCGCCGTGCTGGACGACAACGGCCACCAGGTCGCGGTCACCGTCACCAACACGGGCAGCCGCACCAGCCGCGAGGTCGTCCAGGTGTACTTCCGCCCGGCGGACGAACGGCAACCCGTGCGGCTCGTCGGGTGGGGCGCCGCGACCCTCGAACCCGGGCAGAGCGCGCGGGTCGAAGTGACCGGGGATCCGCGGCTGCGGCGCCGCTGGGAGAGCGGGAACTGGGTGGAGCTGCCACCGGACGGGGAGCTGCTGCTCGCCCGCGGCCTCGGGGACGTCCGCGCCACCCTGCGGATCGGGAGTGCGTGATGCCGCCGAACATCCTGCTGATCACCGCCGACGACATGGGCGGCGACACCCCGGGCTGCTTCGGCGGCCCGGCTGACGTCACCCCCACCCTCGATCGGCTCGCCTCCGAAGGCATGACGTTCGGGCGGGCGCACGTCGCTGTCGCGGTGTGCCAGCCCAGCCGGTCGGCGATCATGACCGGCCGCTGGCCGCACCGCAACGGCGCGCAGGGCTTCGAACCGATCGCCGACGGCGTCCCGGTGCTGACCGAGGTGCTGCGCGAAGCCGGCTACTTCTGCGGGGTCCTCGGCAAGGTCGACCACCTGCAACCGGTCGAGCGGTTCGGCTGGGACTTCACGCGGGGCATGCGCGAGCTGGGCATGGGCCGCAGCCCCGCGGCCTACGGCGAGGCTTCGGCGGCCTTCGTCGCCGAGGCGGCCGAGCAGGGCAGGCCGTGGTTCCTGATGGCGAACGCGCACGATCCACACCGGCCCTACTCCGGCAGCCAGGCCGAGCAGGAGCGGTTTCCCGCCGAAGCCCGCGCGACGTACCCGGCGCCGTCGCGGGTGTTCGGGCCCGAGGACGACGTCGGGGTGCCCGGTTTCCTGCCGGACCTGCCCGCCGTGCGGCAGGAGTACCGCGAGTACCTCAGCTCGTCCCGGCGCTGCGACGACGTGGTGGCCGCCGTCCTCGGGGCCGTGGACGCGACGGACACGCTCGTCGTCTTCCTTTCCGACAACGGGATCGCGGTCCCGTTCGCCAAGGCCAACTGCTACCTGCAGAGCAGCCGGACGCCGTTGATCGTGCGCTGGCCGGGCGTCACCCGGCCCGGCACGAGCGAGGACACGGCGTTCGTGTCGGCGCTGGACCTCTTCCCGACCTTCTGCGCGGCCGCCGAGGTGCCCGTACCGTCCGGAGTGGACGGACAGAGCCTGCTTCCGCTGCTGCGCGGTGAACCGCAGGAAGGCCGCGACGCGGTGCACACGGTGTTCCACGAGACGGCCGCGAAAGGCCGGTTCGAGATGCGCTGCCGCCAGGACGCCCGGCTCGGCTACATCTGGAACGCCTGGTCCGACGGCGTTCGCGAGTACCGCGCCGAGAACATGCTGGGCCTGACCTGGCCTGCGATGGTCGAAGCGGGTGGTGACCGGGTCGGCTTCTACCTGCACCGCGCCCCGGAGGAGCTCTACGACCTGCGGGCCGACCCGCATTCGCTGGCCAACCTCGCCGCGGACCCCGCGTACGGGGAGGACCTGGCCGCGGCGCGGCGGGAGCTGCTCGCCTGGCTGGACGCCACCGGCGATCCGTTGCTCGGTACCTACCGGGCGTTCCTGGCCGAATCGTGACGCCCCGCTGGTACGAGGAGGGGGAGGAGCCGGACTACCGGTTCACCCTCGCCAACGAGCGAACGTTCCTGGCGTGGCTGCGCACGGCGTTGGCGTTGATCGCCGGTGCGGTCGCGTTGGCGCAGTTGGTGCCGTCGTTTTCGGTGGCCTGGTTGCGTACCGGGCTGGCGGTTTTGCTGGCGGTGGCGGGCACGGTGCTGGCGGCCTTCGCCTATCGGCGGTGGGCGCGCGTGCAGCGGGCGATGCGGCACCAGCGGCCGCTGCCGGTGGACTGGCTGCCCGCCGCGATGGGCACGATCACGGCCCTGACCGGACTCGTCGTCGTGGTCGTCGTGCTGACGCACCGGCCGTGAGCGAGCGGGACCCGGGGCTGCAGCCGGAGCGGACGGCGCTGGCGTGGCGGCGGACGGCGCTGTCCGCCGCGGTGGCCGCCGTCGTGCTGCTGCGGGCCGGGCTGATCGAACGGTCCGTGCTGGGGCTCCTGGCCGGATTGGGTGCGCTGGTGGTGGTGGCGATCGCGGGGTGGGCCGGGCTGTTCCCGCGTCGCGCCGTGGCGCCCCGGACCCTGCTCATCGCCACAGCGATCACCAGCGTGACCGGAATGCTCGCCGGCGGCCATCTCCTGTGGAGCTGACAGGCCGACCACGGGCCTGATCCCGCAGTGGTGGATTCCAGTGGTACCCGGGCTGCGTGCCTGTGACTGGCCCAGGCCGACGCTGCCGAGATCGGACGCACGTTGCCGCAATTGATGGTGGACTGCCCGGAGCTTCCGGCCGTTCCCAGCTTCCGTAGGCGTACCTGGCGCTCGTGCACTCGGCGACCGCGTGGTAGCTGCCGGGCCTGGGTGCACTCTTGGTTCTCACTTGCCCCATGGCGAAGCCCACACGTCCGACTCCGATCGCGGTTCGATGGAGCTCGCGGCAATCACTTGGTCGGCGCACGGTGTCGGTGCATCCTCCGTCGGCGGGGTGCGAGGGAACTGTCTGAAGAAGGTCTGCCTCGGGTTCGGTTCGGTGGGGCCACGCGCTTCGGTGTCGAGCCGTGGGACGATGGTGCCGTAGTGGTCGCACCTCTGGCCTGAAGTGCGTCTCGGCGGCCTTGCGCCATGCGGCGTCGTCGGAGCCCTTGATCGTCTCGCGCAGGTAAGAACGACGGCCGGTGACTGGGTCGATGCCGGCGTAGAGCACCACTCGGAGGCTGTCGCCGCGCTGCTCGATGCGGCCGCGCTGGCGGGCTTCAAGGCGTGTTCGAGCCATCACCCTCGGATACTCGCACCCATGATCAACTTCGGTTGATCGTCTGAAGTTGTTTTCGCTGGTCAGAACCGGTGGGCCGGGCGGGGCTCGAACCCGCGGCCAAGGGATTATGAGAGTCCGAAATCACCCGGCAGGAGGAGAACCTGCAGGCAGGCCAGGCGCCAGGTGCGCGTTTGGTCGCGTCCGTGGCAGGAGTGGGCTTGGGTTCATGGACAAGTTCATGGACAGGACGAGAGTCCGAGCGCACTCGCTCTCGGACAAGTGATCCCCGGTGTGATCCTCGATCACGCGCCCTGGCGATCGATCTTTCCTGGGGGTAAGCACCGGACCCGCGATCCATGACCTGTCGACGCTGGCGGCGAACACCTCATCCTTCGTTCTTCGGGAGGCTAGTCGCCGCGGGCGAAGTTCAAGACTGCCTCGCGCATGCGTGCCAGAACTTCGGCATTGTGACGCATAACAAGCGGGTCGTAGTCGTGTGTCATCTTGAGCATCGAGACTTTGCTCAGCACCTCCTCGTCGGCCAGTTGAGCCAGCCACGCCGACACCTGTTGGTTGCTGGGGGATCCATCGGCCTGGCCGAGAAGACCAATCAGATCGGTCCTAGCGGACGCAGCACCCAGGCGCTGTACATGGCGATCGGCGGCTGACACAACTGATCCTGCTGCTATCGCACGGCGTTCGTCCTCGTGACCAACTCCGATCTCGTAGCGTGCCGGAAGCGTTGGCTCGGGCGGCTCCGTACCTGTGAGCAGGCGCGGCACCGCTTGGAGGCGAACCCACCGGGAGATCTCATCAAGCTCCCGCATCAGAACAGGCCACCGGTCCGTGCCAGGCCGGTTGATCCCCACTGTCGGAAACAGGGTGACGGGGACCCTCGTGCTGATCGGGGTCTCTGCGATGACGTCACCGATACGCAGCGGTTTCTCGGGCTGTGGCTGCATGTCGCGAGCCGAACGAGGTCTCTGATCGTCCTTGTACATCGCAGCCAAGCGGACCGCGGTAATCGCAGGCGTCCGGTGCTTCGCATGGTTCGTATGGAGCACCAGTCGGGCCAGCGGGTGCATCTGCGGTTCTACCTGCCGGTGGAAGGGCTGCAGGCCGGCGATTCGTCGAAGTAGTTCGCTGCCCTCTCGGAGAGACACAGGGGCGTTGCGGGCTCGTTTCCTCTTCCACTCCTCGAACTTCTCGTAGGTGTCCGACGCCGGCATTTCGACGAGTCTGGCGGCCTTTTCGTCGAGTGGCGCACCGTCCAGAAACTCGACCTCGGCGAACAGCGCGTGTTCGAGGGCCGCCCGCAACGTCACCAAGGCGTCAGCCACGAGCAACGGCACCCTGCGTGGGATCGGAGCCACGCGGTCGACGACGGTTCGGCTGACTGAGCCCGCCGGAACTTCGCGCAGACCGAACACGCCTTCCGCCTGTGTCTGGTAATCGAAAAGCAGGTCGCTGATCTCTCCGATCAGCTCGTCAGCATGTGCCAGCGTCGCGGCGACGCCGAGATGGCGCTGAGGAAGCCAGTCGTGTGTTGAGTCCGCCACTCCATGATCGTACGTGGTGTCGAAGTTCTCCTACGCAGTCTGTACTTTCCGTGACTTGGTTGCGAGGTGGGCGATGCGGGGACGATGCGGGCGAGGGTGTGTACGGCGCGGCGGGTAGTCACGCAGGATTTCCGAACGGATCTGCCACACCGTTCGAAGGATCCGTTCCACTGAGGTCGACCCACTCTTCTGCAGGTGCCCGTTGCGTGATCAGCTCCAGTCGCGGGGGTTGTCCCGCAGGGAGAGGTCGGGGAGGCCGGTGATGGGTTCGGGCGCGTTGTAGTGGGGGTGGTCGAAGGTGTGCAAGACGAAGATGTGACGGGGCCACGTGGCGAAGCGGGAGCTGCCGCCGAGGGTCTTCTCGAGGTTTTCAACCTGGCCGATGCGGCGAGTGTCGTTCTTGGCGTTGAAGGCGGAGATGGCGGCGCGTTCGCCGGTTTCGGTGGTGTAGGGGTAGCCGGTGAGGTCGTCGAAGTACATGGGCACGCGGGGGAGGGTGCGGTCCGGGGCGAGGAGTGTCATCGCGTCGAGGGCGGCGTGGGTTCCCGTGTAGACGTCGAGGTCATGGGCGACGAATCCCAGCGGAGGAAGGTCTCCGCTGTCGATGCGCTGCATCAGCGGTGCGGTGGTGTGGGTGACGTCGCCGAGGACGAGCTCGGCGTGGCGTAGGCGGGCACGCAGGGCGGTTTCGTCCATGGCGAAGGCGCCGGAGTGCAGGGCGAAGCCGCAGTCGCGCGGGTCGGTGGCGGGCAGGAGCCCGGCGCCGGAGTCGAGGCCCACCACGCGGACGCGGATGCCGTACCAATGTTGGATGAGGTCGGCGTGGTCCTCGAGGGCGCGCAGGCCGTTGCCGCCGGCGACGCCGAACTCCAGCGCGGTGAACGCCTCGGTGCGGAGGGCGCGGGCGGTGCGGGCGGCGGCGATCAGGCCGTAGAGGTAATGCGGGTAGGGCAGCGGGCCGCGTCCGCGTTTTTCCATGCGGTGCAGTCGCACGGCGGCCTCATCCCAGGGCCAGGGCTGCGGCGCGACCACCTCGCGTACCCGCACCGCCAGCTGCACCAGTCCGGCGGGCAACGCGGCCGCGGCCTTGCGGGAAACACGATTGAGCAGAGACACGGACACGACGCAACCCCTCACCTATGACGTAACGAAAAGCGCTGCCTATATCGCGTCGGGATGCGTTCCGTTACTCCTCGGTTGTGGAAATTGACACTACGCCGAACGGAGCAATAACGACGAGTAAGCTACTTCCGTGTGCGAAAGGTGACGTCGCACACGGTGGTGGCTCATCCCCTCTTGTCGTAGCAAGGTGGAAAGTTTCAGACCGTAGGGCGCCGCGCTGCGATGGAATCGCGAAGTTGGCCCAGTCGTTCGGGTTGTTCCGGGCGGCACGGCGCTGGTTGTGAGTGGTCGTGTTCGCGGTCTCACTCGAATGTCGTACTTACAGGGGTGATCCGGTGGAGTAGATCACACTGAGGTGGCACTGTCGGTAAGCGACAGTCCAGGGCGGTTCGATGCCGCCTGCCCGTGCGTTGATCACGGTTCGGTCTCGGGTGAAACGTTTGCAAGGGTGCGCCATATATCGTCCGTGGGCCTGCTTGAGGCGGACGTCGCGAGAGTTACGTGGCGACCGTTGTTCGAAACGGCAATGTTGGTGTTTCCGCCTATCCCCTGGCAATCAGTTTGCCGTGGCTCTGGGCTGCGTGAGGGGTGTACGAGATGGTGCGCGCTGCGGTGCTGTGGGGTCATCGGTGCCTGATCTGGATCATGGTTGTGGTCCTCACCGCAGGCTTGGTCTCCGTGTTGCCGGGCACCCCGGCGGCCTTGGCGGCGAGCGGCAGCGTCCCCCAGCAGGAATGGGGCACGGCAGAAGGCCGCAGCCACGACGCACCGCCTGAGGCAACCAGCGCGATCACGGGCGCTGGCGGGCACAACGCGAAACCGGCCCCTGGTCTCGCGCCAGACGAGCGGTTCCCCTCTCCGGGGCTGAGCGATGCGGAGGTCGGCCGCACCACCGTGCAGGTCGGAGCCCCCGAGGCGGAGGAACCGGCTGAGGGGTTCAACGCGGCGACGAGTCGCGAGGACGTGAGCAAGCGGTCGGCCGACCGCCAGCTTTTCCGCAATGCCGACGGCACGATGACCCTGCGCAAGTACCAGAGCCGGGAGTTCTACCAGAAGCCGGACGGTTCGTGGGACAGGATCGACTCCACCCTGGTGGACGACCGTGGTGTGTGGCGTACGCGCGCGGACTCCAGCACCAAGCGCTTTGCCGACCAGGCAGACGAGTCGCAGGTGGTGTCCGTTCAGCTCGATGGCGGCACCTCACTCGCGTACGGCGTTGCGGATGCCGCGCCCGCGGAGGCGCAGGTGACCGGTGACGTAGTCAACTACCGTGAGGTCCGGCCGGGAGCTGACCTGGAGTTGCAAGCAGTTCCCGCCGGTGCCAAGGAAACGATCGTCCTCAAGGACCCGACCGCGCCGGCCGTGTGGGAGTTCCCGCTTCAGCTCAACGGTCTGACCGCCGCTCTGGACACTGCGGGTGCGGTTCAGCTCACCGACGCTGCCGGCACTGTTCAGGCCGTCATCCCGCCCGGGTTCATGGAGGACTCCGCGATCAACCCGCTCTCGGGCGAGGGTGCTCGCTCGACCGGCGTCACGTACGCGCTCGTCGGTGATCCCGCGCATCCGGTGCTGCGAGTCACCTTGGACCAGGCGTGGCTGGCCGATCCCGGCCGGGTCTTTCCGGTCAAGGTGGACCCGAGCGTCCTCAAGTACAGCAACGGCACCACCTACGTGCAGTCGCCCTACAACTCCGACTACTCGGGTGACCCGAATCTCAGTGTCGGTACCTACAACGGCGGGGCGAGCAAGGCCGCGGCCTACCTGAAGTTCGACTCGGTGTCTTCGGATCTGGCCGGCATGTACATACTCGGCGCCAAGCTGTGGATGTTCGAGACCTACGCCTACTCGTGCCAAGCCCGTCCGGTCACGATCCACCCAGTGACCGCAGGTTGGTCGGTGGGAGGAGCCAAGACCTACCCCGGTCCCGCCTTTGGCGCCGCAATCGCCGAAGCCTCCTTCGCGCACGGCTATGATCCCGGCACCTGTGGCTCGTCGTGGGTCTCCATCGACCTCGGTAACGCCGGCCGCGACCTGCTTCACGGTTGGACCCACGGCGCCCCCAACAACGGACTGACCGTCCGGGCCTCGGAAACGGACACCTACGGGTGGAAGAAGTTCGCCTCCGCCGCTACGCCTAACGCGCCGTACTTGGATGTCACCTTCACCGCCTACTGGGCCACCTACAGCCTCGGTGCGATGGACCCGGTCGTCACCACCTCCACCGATGGCGCGATGGCGGTCACCGTCACCAACGGTGGCCGGGATGTGTGGAGCCCGAACAACAATTACGCCCTGGGCTACCGGTTGTGGGACGCCAACGGCAACGAGCTCCCGGCGGAGATGACGGCGTGGACGAAGATGCCCTACGACGTCGCGCCTGGGCAGACCGTCACCCTCAACGCGAAGATCAAGTCGCTGCCGCCGGGCACCTACCAGCTGCGCTGGGACATGGACAACGTCGGGTACGGCCGGTTCTCCTGGGAGAACGTGCCGATGTCCGACAGGGTCACGTTCACTGTTCCGAACCAGACGCCGGTCATCGATTCGATGGCGCCGCCGAGTAACTACAACTCGACCACGCTGACGCCGACGCTGGCGATGAGTGGGCATGACCGGGATGTCTATCCCGGGCAGGGTGTGAACTACCACTTCAAGATCTGCGAAGCGGACAACGCCACCAACTGCCAGGACAGCGGGTGGATCGACTCTCCGGTGTGGTCGGTGCCGACGGGCTGGATGAAATGGTCGAAGACCTACATCTGGCAGGGCCAGGTCGGTGACCACCAGACCGAAAGCTTGTGGAGCGCCGGGTCCTACCTGTCGACCCGGGTGCCGCAGCCCGCGATCACCAGCCACCTGTCCTCTCTGGACGAGGGCGGAGTCGATCCGGGAGTGGCGAACTACACGACGCCGGTGACGGATGCGACGGTGGCCGCGGTGGGACCCGCACTGTCGGTGGTGCGCACCTACAACAGTCTCGACCCACGCAAGGACGGCGCGTTCGGTGAGGGCTGGTCCTCCCGCTGGGACACCCGGTTGGATCCGGATACGGATGGCAGCGGCAACGTGGTGCTGACGTGGATGAACGGTCAGCAGTCACGGTTCGGGAAGAACCCGGACGGGAGTTTCGCGGCGCCGCCGGGCCAGTTCGCCACCCTGCTCGCGGTTACGGGTGGGGGGTGGACGCTGCGGACGAAGGACGGCAGCCAGTACACCTTCGACGCCAGCGGCAAACTGACCTCTATGAAGGACGCGGCCGGCCGCGCCCAGACGCTGACCTATGACGGGGCCGGGAAGCTGGCGACGGCGACCGACGCCGCCTCCGGCCGGTCCCTGTCGTTCGTGTGGACCGGGGCACACGTCACGTCGGTGACCACGCATCCGGATCCGCAGCTGACCTGGTCCTACACCTATGACGGTGACCGGTTGACGCAGGTGTGCGACCCGCTGCAGGCCTGCACCACCTACGACTACACGACCGGCTCGCACTACCGCACGGTCACTATGGATGCCAATCCGCGCGGGTACTGGCGCCTGGCCGAAACGACCGGCACGACGGCGGTCAGCGACCAGCCCGGTTTCTGGGGCACCGCCGACGCCACCGCGACCGACCTGGCCTGGGGACAGGCTGGCCCGCTGGCGGGCAGCCCCACCACCGCGGCCGGGTTCAACGGCACCTCGAGCTTCGCACGCCTGCCGGATGATCTGGTGCGCAACTCGCACTACATCGGCATCGAGCTGTGGTTCAAGACCACCACCGCCGGCGGAGTCCTGTTCTCCACCGGCAACGACCAGCCTGGCGCCGCCAACCCGGGCGGGTCGATGCCGGTGCTGTACGTGGGCACGGACGGCAAGCTGTACGGGCATCTGTGGAACGGCAGCGTCAACGGCATCGTCACCCCGAACACGGTGACTGATGGCGCGTGGCACCACGTCGTGCTCTCCGGTGCCCAGAACACTCAGACCCTGTACTTGGACGGGGCCGCGGTCGGCTCGATGGCCGGGCAGCTGGCCAACATCGACCCCTACAACTTCGTGGGTGTGGGCGCGGTGTCCACCCGCGATTGGCCGGCGAAACCGGCTGGGACGTGGAGCTACTTCAACGGCAGCGTTGCCGAGGTCGCGCTGTACCACCAGCCTCTCGGGGCGACGACGGTGGCCGAGCACTACGCGGCGCGGGCGGCGAGCAACCAGCTGACCACGATCACCCGCCCCGGCGGCAGCGTCGCCGCTCACCTGACCTACAACGCCGCCAACGACCGCGTGGCCGAGTTCGGCGATGCCAACGGCGGCACCACCAGCTACACCAAGCCCACTGTGGACGGTGACGGGTTCCGCTACGCCACCAGCGTCGTCGATTCGGACCCGCACGCGAACTGGCGCCTGGGCGAGACCAGCGGCACCACCGTCGGCGGCGACCCCACGCTGTCGCGTGCGACGTATGTGCGGGGCAGCGGGGGCGGCACCACCCCGGGGCCGTTCACCGGCAGCCAGAGCCAGTGGCTGGATGGCACCAGCAGCTACATCCGGCTCCCGGACGACGCGGTGAACGGCACCAACCAGATCTCGGTCGAGCTGCTGTTCCGCACCACCACAACCTCGGGTGGCGTGCTGTTCTCCACGGGCAACGACACCCCGGGCACCGCCAATCCGGGCGGCGCCATGCCGGTGCTGTACATCGGCACGGACGGCAAGCTGTACGGGCACTTCTGGAACGGCTCCACCACGGGCATCGTCACCCCGAACCCGGTGAACAATGGCGCCTGGCACCACGTCACCCTCACCGGCGACCACAACACCCAGACCCTCTACCTCGACGGGCAACCGGTCGGCACGCTGGCCGGCGAGATCTCCAACATCGACCCCTACGCCTTCGTCGGCGCCGGCGCGGTCAACACCATGACCTGGCCCGCCCGCCCGACCAATGACTGGGGCTATCTGCCCGGCGCCGTGGCCCAGGTCGCGCTCTACTCGCGCAGCCTGCCCGCCGCCGAGGTCCAGGCCCACTGGACCGCCACCACCTCCAAAACCAGCTACCTCAACGCGGTGCGCGGCACCGGCCCGGTGGGGTGGTGGGGCCTGGAGGACGCCAACAACAGCCCCACCGCGGTCAACGACCCGGCCACCGTCACCGGCACCTCGACGAGCACCGCGCCGACGGCGAGCCCGGTGATGCGCGGCTCCAGCGGCTACGCCTTCAACGGCACCAGCTCCTACATCCGGCTCCCCGACCGGCAGGCCCAGGGCCGCACCCGCCTGGCGATCGAGATGTGGTTCCAGACCACCAGCCCGGGCGTGCTGTACTCCACCAGCGCGGCGAATCTGCCGGGCGCGGCGAACCCGTCCGGGGCGATGCCGGTGCTGTACGTGGGCACGGACGGCAAGCTGTACGGGCACTTCTGGAACGGCAACGTGGCCGGGATCGTCACCCCGGGGGTTGTCAACGACGGCAAGTGGCACCACGTCGTGCTCTCCGGCGACGGCGACATCCAGCGCCTCTACCTGGACGGCAATGTGGCCGGCACCGCGGTCGGGGACATCGACAACATCGACCGCTACGACCTGATCGGCGCCGGCGCGGTCAACGACCAGAACTGGCCCGCCAAACCCGCCGGGACGTGGAGCTACTTCACCGGCTCCATCGGCGAGGTGGCCTTCTACCACCGGCCGCTGGACTCGGCCAGCGTCAGCACGCACTACTCGGCCAAGGTCGCCGCCTACACCATCCAGGCCACCGACCCCGCCGCCAAGGTCACCACCTACACCTACGACCCGACTCGCAGCGGCCGGCTGGTCACCACCACCACACCCACCGGCGGCACCAAGGTCCTGGGCTACGACACCGGCGGCTACCTCAACCGCGTCATCGACGAGAACGGCCACGCCACCACGTTTGCCAACGACGCGCGTGGCAATGTGTTGTCACGGACGGTGTGCCGGGCGGCCGGGCCGAGCGACTGCTACAGCTCCTACCGCTCCTACTACCTCAACACCGCCGATCCGCTGGATCCGCGCAACGACAAGGTGACCGAGGACCGCGACGCACGCTCCGACTCCGCGGCCGACACCCGCTTCCTCACCAGCTACACCTACACCCCGACCGGTGAGGTCGCCACGGTCACGCAGCCGCCCACGAACGACGGCGCCACCCGGATCACCAGCAACACCTACACCGACGGCACCGAAGACGCCATCGGCGGCGGCATCACCCCGCCCGGTCTGCTCGCCTCGACCACCAACCCGGCGGGCGGGATCACCTGGTACGGCTACACCTCCGGCGGCGACGTCGCCCAGGTCGTCGACTCGGCCGGCGCGGTCACCAACTACGGCTACGACGACCTCGGCCGCCAGACCGTGAAGAAGGTCAGCGTCGCCGGCGGGACCACCGAAGACGTCACCATCTACGGCTACGACGACCTCAACCGCCTGGTCGGGCAGATCGACCCGGAAACCACCAACGCCGTCACCGGCACCACGCACCAGCGCCGCACCACCTGGGTCTACAACCCCGACGGCACCCTCGATTCGACCACGGTCGACGACATGGCGGGCCACGACCCGGCCCGCACCACCAGCTACACCTACGACGCCCACGCCCGCGTCGAAACCGTCACCGACCCCGCTGGCGGCGTCACGACTACCAACTACGACGCCTTCGGCGCCGTCGTACGCACAGTGAACCCGGTGGGGGTGGAGTTCACCGCGACCTACACCGACGCCCGCCACCAGCTCGCCACCCGCACGGTAAAGGGCTTCACCGGCGACGGCGGCGCCGCCCGCGACGTGGTGCTCGAGTCCCGCGCCTACGACCCCGCCGGCCGCCTGGCCAGCGTGACGGACGCGATGGGCCGCACCACCGCCTACACCTACTACAACGACAACACCCTCGCGACCGAAACCCTGCTGGGCTACACCGACCCGGCCACCAACCAGACCCGCGACGTCCAGCTCGCCCGCTACACCTACACCGGCACCGGACAGGTCGCCGTCGCGAGCAAGGCCGAGGGCCGCTACTCCACCACCACCGACTACGACCGCGCCGGGCTCGTGGTGGGCACCACCGACCGCGACGGCACCACCGTGCTGCGCTCCACCGCGCTCGCGCTGGACGCGCTGGGGAACCCGACCCGGGAGATCCACCGCAACGCCGACGGCAGCACCGTCGCCGACATCACCCACGGCTACGACACCTTCGGCCGCGAAACCGGCCGCGCCGTGGCCACCAGCCCCACCGAATCCCTGACCACCTGGATCACCCTCGACCCGCGCGGCAACATCACCTCCACCGTCGACCCGCGCGGCACGGTGCCCGGCGGCGACCCCGCCGCCTACACCACCAGCACCACCTACGACGAATACGACCGCCCCGTCACCACCACCGCACCCCCGGTGCCGGTCGAAACCGGCGGGCAACCGGCCACCACCGTCGCCCCGGTCACCACCACCGGCTACAACACCTTCGGCGAAGTCGTCGACGTCCGGGACCCCAACGGCAACGTCACCCACACCGACTACGACCTCGCCGGGCGCCCCACGGCCACCACGCTGCCGCCCTACACGCCACCGGGTGCGACCGAGCCGATCATCGCCACCCGCTCCATCGGCTACGACCTCGCCGGCCAGGTCACCTCGACCACCGACGGCCGCGGCAACACCACCACCTACGGCTACGACGAACTGGGCAACCAGCGCCGCAAAACCGACCCACCCGCCCTTTACGGCCAGGCCGGCGGCACCTGGATCGCCACCTACGACCCGCTCGGCGAACAACTCTCCGCCAGCGACCCCACCGGGGCGCAGACCTTCGCCACCTACGACGAGCTCGGCAACAAGATCACCAGCACCGTCGTCGAACGCGAACCCGCCCCCACTCGGAACCTGACCACCCGCTACACCTACGACACCCTCGGCAACCCGACCTCGGTCACCACACCCAGTGGTGTGACCACCAAGGCCACCTGGGACGACCTGGGTAACCAGCTCACCGCCGTGTCGGGTGCCGGGAAGACCACCACCAGCACCTACAACGGCGCCGGGCGCATCACCTCGGTCACCAACCCGCTGGGGGAGAAGACCACCACCAGCTACGACTGGGCCGGCCGCCTCACTAGCACCGCCGACCTCGACAGCGCGGGGACGGTGCTGCGCACCCGCGGCTTCGGCTACGACAACGCCGGCAACCAGACCAGCACCACCGACGCCCTGGGCAAAACCACCACCCAGACCTTCGACGCGGGCAACCGGCTCACCTCGGTCACCCGCCCGGTCTCGGCCACCGAGTCGATCACCACCAGTTACGGCTACGACGCCGCCGGCAACATCACCCGCTCCACCGACGGCAACAACCACACCACGGTCTTCACCGTCACCCCGTGGAACCTGGCCGAATCGACCATCGAACCGGCCACCACCCAGCACCCGAATGCTGTCGACCGCACCTACACCGCCAGCTACGACCGCAACGGACAGCTCGCCAGCCTGGCCAAGCCCGGCGGCGTGGTGATCACCAACAGCTACGACGCGCTCGGCAACATCACCAAGCAGACCGGCACCGGCGCCACCGTCGCCACCCCGGACCGCACCTTCACCTACACCGCCCGCGGTGACCTGCGCACAGTCTCCGCCCCGGGCGGCACCAACACCTACACCTACGACGACCGCGGCAACCTCATCTCCGCCACCGGCCCGTCCGGCGACTCCAGCGCCACCTACGACGGCGACAACCGGCTCGCCACCGCCACCAGCACCGCCGGGGTCACCAGCTACGGCTACGACACCGCCGGGCGCCTGGCCACCGCCGCCGACCCGCTCACCGGCACGGTCGCCAGCTACGGCTACGACAACGCCGACCAGCTCACCAGCATCGGCTACGGCACCGGCAACGCCACCCGCGGATTCAGCTACGACCCGCTCGGCCGCCTCACTAGCGACACCATCACCGCCCCCGGCGGCGCCGTGACCGCCTCAGTCAGCTACGGCTACGACCTCGAAGACCACCTCACCACCAAAACCACCACCGGCACCGCCGGCGCGGCCACCAACACCTACGGCTACGACGACGCCGGCCGCCTCACCTCCTGGACCGTCGGAAACACCACCACCCAGTACGGCTGGGACGGCGCCGGCAACCTCACCCGCGACGGCCCCGACACCGCCACCTACAACGAACGCAACCAACTCCAAACCAAGGGCAACACCAGCTACACCTACACCCCCCGCGGCACCCTCAACACCCGCACCACCAACGGCGTCACCACCCAACTGACCTTCGACGCCTACGACGAACTCACCACCGACGGCACCACCACCAACACCTACGACGCCCTCAACCGACTCACCACCACCGGCAGCACAGCGCTCACCTACGCAGGTACGAGCCGAAATATCATCGGCGAAGGAGAAAACGACTACACCTACACCCCGACGGGCGCGCTCCTCGGCGTCCAGCAAGGCAGCACAACATCCGCGGCGCTTACCGACCTGCACACTGACCTGACCACCCTGATCGACCCGATCTCAGGCAGCGTCGAAGGGTCGCGCAATTACAGCCCCTTCGGCGAGATCACCGCCAGCAGCGGGACGCAAAGCGCGCTCGGCTACCAGCACCAATACACCGACCCCAGCACGGGCAACGTAAACATGGGAGCCCGCTGGTACGACCCAACCACAGGGAGCTTCACCAGCCGGGACACCGCCGCGCTCGAACCACGTGATTTCACCAACGCGAACCGCTACGCGTACGGCGCTAGCAACCCGCTCACAAGGACCGACAGCACCGGAAACTACGCCCAATGTACGGCCGCGGTGCTCACCGGTCCTGCCGCGCCAGCCGTCGGCGGAGCTTGCGTGGCAGGAACCACACTTTGGATCCTCGGAGGGCTTCTCGTAGGGGCTCTCGCCGGCCTCGCAGGAGACTCGGCGCCCGCGCCGCGGCCGGCGCCAATTCCTTACATCCCGTACCCGACTATCGAGCACCCCTATAACGAAGTTGCCCGTCTGAGAGGTCGTCCAAAGCCCCCAGGTCCGCCCGCTCCTCCTACTACCTGCATGGGCAGAAGCTGCTCGAAGATTCCAGTTCCGTGGCCGGTCTACGGAAAGAAAAAGAAATCCAACGGCGCTACCACACCGGCCGGTGTTCTTGCCCAGATCATGCGTGATCTCGTTCACCAGCGCGTCGACGACGACGCCAAGAATCCGCATCCTCATGGTTGGGCCACCACAACGATCGCGCAGAGCATTCTGGACATTCTGAACGCCGTCACAGATGTCGACCTTGGCACTCTCGACCCAAGTGAAATTAATGGCGGAAACGAGCGCTTCGAACCGGGGGTCATCGGCGATGTCTCCAGCCCTGGACCGATCACGAAAGTCGCTAGAGGTGTAAGGGAGCAAAATTGCTTCAGCTCCCCCAATTCAGTCGTGGCTGAGATCGTCTATTACAACACTGACAGCCTGGGTCGAGCGACCGGAGCGCAGGGCTGTTTCAAGGGTCGCGTTACCGACCGTGATGATGAGCCACGGTTCACGCCGCCGGGGTGGAAAAAGGGGATGGATCGCGGGCACCTCATTGGTAACCAGTTCGGAGGAAGCAATACGCTTCCCCAGAACTTTGTTCCCTTGTATCCCGACCCAAACCAGATCGACATGAGAGCCTTTGAAAATGAGGTCGCCCGACGACTCAATAACGGGGAGCGAGTATTCTATACAGTAATTCCGGATTACGGCGGAACTGCCAATTATGTGCCGGACGGCGTCCAATTGTATCTCAGTAGCGGAAGTGGGAGCAGTTCGCGGTACGTCGTGAACAGGCCCTAGACTTGCGAGGTGCGCCCGGGTGCACAACCTAGATGCGGTGCCTCGGGTGCCATGTCCACCGCTTGGCTCCCGCCAGGGGAGTGTGTTGCAGAAGGAACGAGTTGGCGTGAACCGTATAGATGATCTGGCCAGCCTGCTTGGCGTGGAGCGTCAGGCGTGGCACGGGTTCAACTGGCCCGCGATCGAGCGCTCATTGGGCCTCGAGCTCCCTGCGGAGTACAAGGAAATTGCTGAAACGTTCCCCCGCGGTGAGTTCCAAGGTGCCGTGAAGCTGATCCGGCCGGGTGATGTTGACGGGGACGAAGATGACTACCTTGGGTATTTTGCTCACCGTCTGCAAGATATGCGCGAGTGGCGCAACGACGATCCGGGCAGGTTTCCGTTTCCGATCTATCCGGAAGAGGGGGGTCTGTTGCCGTGGGGGTGGACTTCGAGATCCGCGTTGTTATTCTGGAGAACTACTGGAAGTTGGGACAAATGGACGGTTGTGGTAGCTGACCCGACCTTTGAGAAATGGGTAGAGCTAGATCAGGGTCTTTGTGACTTTCTAATCGAGCTCGTCACGGGGAGAGTAGAGGCCGTCGACGTTCATGACTTAGGTGTGGCAGGTGGTCGTCCGACATTCGTTTATGAGAAGCCGTTGCCGGCGACCTCGCAGTCTTCAGGTATGGATTTCTGGGAAAGGATGCGCGGACCTGGGGGGGCTCCCGAATCCAATATTCCGGCGTTAGAATCGCTGTTGCCCTCGGAGGTGCTTCGCGCACAGTCTCCTGTGAATTGGACGCGAGCCCAAGAGAATATCGGCATATGGTTCCCGGCCGACTATCGTGAGTTTATGGAAACGTTCGGACCAGGGAATTTTATCGACCTTAAGATAATGGCTCCTGACATTTCGTCGGGGGATCTGGCGGCCTTCCTCGCTAAAAAATCGGAGGACGCGAGAAAGTGGCGCCGCAAGGGTGGAAGACCTCCAGTTTATCCCGAGAAGGGTGGCCTGATCGCCTGGGGGGAAACTTCGGATGGGTGGACTTGCGGGTGGGCGCCGGTGGGGCATCCCGATACCTGGGGAGTAGTCTTGGTAAGTCCACGCTTTCGTAGCGTCGACTACCTTCCTGAACTTTCCTTCAGTGCCTTTTTAGTCGCTTATGCTGACCCCGAAAAGTCACTCTTTCTCGGGCGGGATCAGCCTAATCGTACGCTGCCGTTATTTCAGCCATGCTTCGAATGATGAGGATTCGGTTGATTTGACGTTGTGAGCCAATGCTCGTCGCCATGGAAGCGGCCCTTCCGAGGTGCTTGGCGGCCTCTTCGCGTTCATCGTGCTTCAGCAGAGCGATGCCGAGGTCGACGCGCAGGCCGATTTCGGCTCGGGTGAACGTTGGGTCCAGTCTGTCGAGCGCCGAGGTGAGCACCTGGATTGCTTCGGGTTCCCCGACCTGCGCGAGAGCGTGACCGCGCCACCGGGAGAGATGGACGTCATCGAGGGCGAGGTACGGCTCAGCGGGTTCGGCGTCTCCTGCCGGCAGAAGTGCCGCGGCATGGTCGAACGCTCGAAGCGTCCGTGATCGATCGGAACCGTGAGCCAAGGCCTCGCCATGTGCGGCTGCGAGCCAGGCGCGGAGGTGGCGGCTCGCGGTCTGCTCGGCTGTGCGTCGCGCAGCGGCGAGGGCTTCGACGGCAGCGTCGGTCTCGCCGATGTCCAGCAGCGCGAAGGCTTGCTCGGCAGACGCGTGTGCGAGCCGCTGGGGATCGTTCGATTCCAGGGCTGCTGTTTTCGCCTGTTCGTAGTGTCGCCAGGCCTGGTCGGGGTTCCCGGCGTCGAGCGTCTGCCAGCCGAGCAGGGTGCAGAGCTCTGCCAACAGGCCGGCGAGTTGCTGTCGTGTGCTTGGTGACAGGCTGTGGGAGAGCAGCTGAGAGACCTGGCCGACCTTGATACTCACCTCGTCGCGGACCACGATCGCGCCGAGTTGGCGGTCGAGCCGGCGGATCTCGTCGAGCTGCCGTTTCAGGATGGCGATT
The DNA here is from genome assembly GCF_000231075.2 of Amycolatopsis sp. ATCC 39116. Lineage (NCBI taxonomy): Bacteria > Bacillati > Actinomycetota > Actinomycetes > Pseudonocardiales > Pseudonocardiaceae > Amycolatopsis > Amycolatopsis sp. ATCC 39116. Next base: position 109,601 of record NZ_AFWY03000012.1, read on the forward strand.
ACCTGGGGGTCGACCCGGCTGGACGATCGGAGGCGTTGCCGAAGTTCGTCTTCGGTGCCGGCGCGGGAAAGCTGGGTCTCGTCGGGTGGTGACAGCAGCTGTTCGATGGGCAGGTCGAAGATCCGTTCGAGCAGCCGGGCGGTCGCCGGCCGGGGGAGGCCGATCGGCGATCCATCGCTTTTGCGACCGCTGATCAGGCGCTTGAGATTGCGCTCGCTGAGGGTGCCGCTCTCGCCTGTTCGACGCGCGAACCGGCTCGCGTAGTCGAGGAACTCTGTCAGCGTCTCGCCGCGTTCTCGGATCTTCAGTTCGAGCACCGTCCGAGCCGGTTCTCGATTGGCTCTCATCTCGTCCTCCTTGCCGCGCCTTGGCGCGATATGGCCCGCTAGTGGCCTCCTGATGACACCTCGCCGCCGATCAGCTGATGGCAAGCTGATATCGAGTTTGACACAGCTGTTTCTCCTGATCGAGCCGATACCGATTCGACGAACCGATCAGCTCAAAGGGAGTTGCTGGAGGGGAGGTGGACATGCCCACTGAGTTGTTCTTGGCGAGGCCGGTCGCAGGTTCCGTGGGAGAACGCGAGCGGGTGGCGCACTTGATTCCGATGCCGCAGGAACCCGGGAGTCCTGCCTACTTGCGCGCCTGCTGTGGAGCACGTTTCGGGCCGGGCGAGCTGGAGTTGCTGGATCAGATCGCCGGCATGCCCTGCGAGGAGTGCCTGGTGAAGGCTCCAGGAGCCGAGAGCCCGGGGTTGGACCAGCTCGGCCCGGGGATCTTGGCGAGGCTGGCGGCGATCGAGTCGCGACTGGAGTCGTTCTCCACCCAGCTCGCTTCCGTCCTCGAGCTGGTTGCCGCACCGGATCGCAAGGCTGACCACGAGGACAACCGAGATGGCTGAGCTCGAGCCGTTCGACCCATCAGCTTGTCCGCCCGGGTACCTGTATCAGCAGTTGGCGGACTACGTCGCCCGGTTGATCGAGGCCGGGCGGCTCCCTCCGGAGGCTCCGCTGCCCTCGGAGCGGCGGTTCGCTCTGATGTACGGCGTGTCGCTGGGCACCGCCCGGCATGCCACCGAGCTGCTTCGCGAGCGTGGTCTGGTCGTGACCGTCCCGTCGAAGGGGACGTTCGTGACGGGTTCTCGGGGCGAGGCTGTTCTCCGCGAGGGTCGGCAGGATTCTGTTCGTGGTGACGAGGTTGGGCAGGCGCCGTCACAGCCGTCACATGGAGAGTTCGAGCAGGTCAATGGAGATGGCAACCCGTCACGAGCGGTGTGACGCCGTGACGGGTTGCCGGGACGGGTGAGACGGGTCAGGTGTCCTCGTTCCACGACTCGATCGCCTCGCGGATCGCGCGAGTGGTGTAGCCGCGGACCTGCCGGACGGTCCCGCTGTCATCCGTGACCCGTCCTCGTTCCGGCGGGCACCCGAGCTCGCCCATCTGGCGCCCGAACGCAGTCGGTTCCACGTCCAGTGCCTCGACCAGTTCGGCCGTCGGGACGAAGTCGCGCTCGTCCAGATCGCGACCGAGGTACTCGACGACGGCGGCGAGGGGCTCGGGCAACTCGGCTTGCGGCCGGGGCTTCGCGCCTCCGATCGCGCGGGCTACGCTCGCGTGGTCGAGGTCCGGGATTGCGTCCTGTCCCGCAGCGTGACCGGTCAACGTGCCGGCCTGTTCGCGCAGCGTCCTGCCCCGGCGGCAGATGGCCTGCCAGTCCTCGTTCGGCATGTAGTAGGTGCGAACTGTCATGGCCAGGGTGTCGCCAGAGGACTGCGTTTCGCCGTCGGGTCGCAGGATCCCGACACCTTTGTGCGAGGGGAGCAGTCTGCTGCTGTCGTAGCCTCGGGTGTTCATTTGTTCGCCGAGCACGATGTTGCTGTCCCGCCAGTCCATGACCCGCAGCGCGAAGCGAGAGCCGAGGACGGCACGCAGCCCGGACGGGATAGTTTTCGAGTCCGGCCGTTGGGTCGCCAGGACTAGCACGATGCCTGCGGCAGGTCCCTTCTTCGCCAGCCACGTCAGCAGTTCGCCGACGTACTCGCCGGCGGTGAGCTTCTTGCCCTGCACGTCAACCGGGGTGCGATCCTCCAGCGGGACCTGAACCTCGTCGATGAAGATCGCGGTGACCGGCATGTCGAGCGAGGGGTCGCGGGAGATCGCCGGGGTGATCTTGGATTCGGGGCAGATCTCGTCGTCGAGCTGCCGCATCCGCCGGTACCGACCCTGGACCTCGCCGACCAGTTCGACCAGCCAGTCCTTGAGCGCGAGGACGTGCTCGGGTTCGTCGCCGGACATGAAGCGGTGGGCGACCTGCGCGGCGGCGTCCCAGTCCTTGCCGGCCTTGAAGTCCGCGATGTACAGGCGCGTCCACGGGTCGAGGATCAGACCGGCGGCGGCGAGGCGGGCGGCGAACGTCTTGCCCTGGCGAGGGATGGCTCCGACCAGCAGCGAGGTCCACACCAGCGGCAGGTCGATCCGCCGGTTGCGGGCGTCGCGTCCGAACGGGACTGGCTGCCAGGCGTCCCATCGCTCCGCTTGCAGCAGCGGTGTTCGCAGGGGAGGGGAGGCGTAGGGGTCCGTGTCGGCGACCCACAGCGCTACCCGGCCCGCGTGCCCGCCGTTGCCGCGGACACGTTCGACGATCAGCTGGACCTCGTCCACCGCCAGCGCCGACGCCAGGGCCTCTCGATTCTTGATCACGTCGGCGGCCTTGCGAGTGGCGGGAAGGTCGACCGTGACGGCCCAGCCGTCGCCGACCCGGGTGACCCGCTCGACCAATCGCAGCATCTCATCCTTGCCGATCAGCTTGGCGTCGCGGAAGGCGTCGACCAGAACCTGCGGATCCATCGTCCAGGTCAGGGTCCGCGGACCGGCAAGCGCTGGTTTGCGACCAGGGCTGCCCTCCTTCCTCCGGCCGAGGACCGCGAGCCCCACAGAGCCGGCAGCCATCGTGAGCCAGAGCGGACGCGAACCCCAGATCAGCGCGATCGCCAAGCCGGCCAGCATCGCGGTGGCGATCACCGCCCCGGTCACGCGCCAGCGGAAGAGAGTCAGCGCGCGGATCTCGATGAACTTGTCCGCCAGCTTCTCCTGGTGCTCAGCGGCATCCCGGTACTCGCGCACCGTGACCCACCGCCGCCACCACCGCAGGCCAGCGATGGCACCTCGAACGACGGCGCCCACGTAGCGCCAAGGGGACTTCAGCAGTGCGACGATCAGATCTTTCAGCGCTTGACGGGCCTGCGCCTTGGACTTGAGTGTCGCGGGGACCCGTCGCGAGATCAGCCACCAGCGCCTGAGCCGATGCCACCGTGAACGCGGCCGCGGTTGGGGCAGCGTGTCGTCGACCAGTTCGGCGTCGTACACGGGCTCGGCCTTCTCGACCGCTTGTGAACGCTGCTGATCGTTCATGGCCGCACCTCACGAGCCAGAGCGTTGGCGAGCCGGGGCGACAGGCCGCGCGAACAGCCCGTCACCTCCCGGATCCATGCCGGACTGATCGTCACGTCCGGTGTCCACGCTGCTCGGGCCTGCTCGAGATAGTCGTCAAAGGACTTCCGGTGCTTGCTCGAAGTCCGTTTCGGACGCGGCGCGGAGGACGGCTTGTGAACGGTGCGGGGGCGCCGCTCGCTTGCCTCCGTGAACGCCACTGACGCGGCTTCAGTGAGCTTGTCGCGTAGGTCGGTGACTGCTTCGGCGGCGGCGAACACCACCAGCGGTGGCACCGAATGCAGGACCACCGCGGACACCGATCCTGCCGCGTACGACGACCAGGTGTTCATGACGTAGGTCGCGGCGAGCGTGAGCCACTTCGCGCACCGGACCCAGCGGCCGGTCCGGACCTGATATCGCGAGGTGACCTGCTCGGCGCGCAGGATCGCCAGCAGCACCAGGGACACGGTGGGGTCGAGCAGCCAGGCGATCAGCCACGGCGTGGACCACGGGGCCGACCCGGCGGCCGCGAAGTGCTGAACGTTGGCCATCGTGAACGCGAGGCCCAGCGCGATGCCTGTCCAGCACAGCCGGTCGACCTGCTTGCGGACCCGCTCGACCTGCAGAGCGATGACGTCCGGGTGCGTCTGATAGGCGCGAACCTCCGCAGCCTCCGCTGCGTCTCGGGCGAGGCGCCGGGCGCGGGTGAGGTCGGCGGGTGGCCGCCGCGGGGCGGCCACCCGGTTCTGATGGTCCGTCTGGTTCATCGCCCATCACCTCGCGAGCGCCTGGTGCCGAGGTCGGTGACGGTCAACGCGCGGGTGAGGACGTAGGCGGCGATGAGGTCCGGCAGCGCCAGCGCGACCAGCCGCAGCGTGGTGTCGGTGGAGTGCGTGAACACCAGCCACTGGATGCCGACCAGGCCGGCGGTCATCAACAACACTCGACCGGCCAGTGACACAACGCGGGCGCCGTCCCGTGCCCGTTCGGCGGCCTTGCGGGCGCGGCGCGCGCCGGAGCGCCAGACCATCAGGAGGAGCAGAATGCCACCCGCACCGACGACCATCTGGGAAGTCGTGAGGTTGACGTTCATCGGGCGCCTCCCTGCGGGTGACGTCGCCACTGCCAGAAGCGGTGCACCTTTCGACGGTCGGCGTCGGCAAGCCCGCCCCAAACGCCGACGGTGTGCTCGCCGGCGACGCGGAGTTCCAGTTCGAGGCACGAGTTCACGACCGGGCAGCCCGCGCACGACCAGGCCGCGAGTTCGCGGTCGGGGCCAGTCTCACCGGACAGATCGGGCATCTCGTCGCGGTCGAACACCCAGAAGCACAGGCCCTCGTGGGTCACGACGTCGGCGAGAACCTCGTCCGGAACGGGGGCGAAGCGGTCCAGGCGCTTGGCGATGGCGGCGTAGTCATCGGGGGTCATGACGCACCTCCGGTCAGCCGCTCGATGGCGCGAGCCGTGCGCCGCTCGGCGGCCATCCGGGCCACATCGACACAACCTCCGGTCTCGGCGGCCTCGGCGATCAGCTTGTCCAGGGCCGCGGCCGGCACGACGTAACGGCTGCGGACCCGGACAGCGGGGAACGCGTCGTCCCGGATGGCGCGATAGAGGGTGGCCGCGTCAACCCGGAGGATCCGGGCCGCTTCTTTGACGGTGTAGAAGGCCGGGCGGCCTTCATTGGGCACAGGGGTACTCATGGAGGATTCCTTCAAATGATTTCGGCGGGAATATGAGCTGATATCAGCTCATTGTGACGTGCGGTGGATCCGAATTGGCGACGCAATGTGCTACTTGCGCCGCGGAAAGCGATCAGGCGCTAACCTCGGCTCCGAGGCGGAGCACGGAGGAATAGGTGACGGAGAATTGGGCGGCGGTCTCGAAGGCCATCAACGAGCGCGTGACCGAGCTCGGGTGGAAACAGCGAGAACTCGCCGAGCGATCTCACGTCTCCCAGGCCATCGTGCGGGAGATCCAGCACCACACCGTCGAGCGGAAGCGCAGCGCCCGCACCCTCGAGGCGCTGTCCGTCGCGCTCGGGTGGCATCCCGGTCACCTCAACGCGATCCTGCGCGGGCGGAAGCCGCTCGCCCCTGGTGAGACCGGCGACGAGCCGCTCGACCAGATCATCAGCCGGCTCGGAACGATCGAAGACCGGCTGGACACGATCAGCGAGCAGCTCGCCTCGCTCACCGCGAACGTCGCCGCACTGATGCGCGATCGTCGTGATTGGGGCGCCTGAGGTGTTTTCCATGCCTCAAGGAAACGGCAGCGGAAGCTATTCGCGCAGGTGGCTGCGGTTAACGCGGACGCCATTAACTCGAATTAACCTTGCAGGTCAGCGCGGTTATCCGGAGCGATTTGACTGATGTCGGCGACAAAGCTTCAGGCGGTTCGCAAGAGCCTCGGATACAAGGCGGCCGACGTCATCCGGCGGATGCGTCAGCGCGCCGATCAGCTCGGCATGCCGATCATGTCCGAGGGCAGCCTGAAGACGAAGTTGTCGGAGTGGGAGAACGGGCACTCGGCGGTCAGCGAGCCGTACCAGCGCCTCTTCCGGGACGTCTACGGCCGGACCAACGAGGAGCTGGGCTTCCCGCCCGAGGCCGACGACGGGGAAGCGCTCGAGCTGCGAGCCCGGCTGGCGGCCGCACGCAGTGTCGATGCGGAGACCATCGAGCGATTCCGCCGGCAGGTCGACGACGCCCGGCACGTCGACCGCCAGTACGGCGGGGTCGTGCTCCTCGACCAGCTACGCAGCCACATCAAGCAACTCGAGCGGCTCCTCGGCTACAGCACCGTCCGAGACCACCGGGAGGCCCTGTCGAGGGTGCTCACCGAGGCCTCGACCCTGGCCGGGTGGGTCGCCCTCGACCGCAATGCCATCGTTCAGGCCTGGGACCACTACGAACGAGCCAAAGCCGCCGCCCGGGAAGCGGGCGATCAGGCAGCACTCGCACACGCGACAGCGGAGCAGGCGTTCGTGCTGATCGACCTCGGTGAGACGGTGCAGGCTGCCGAGCAGCTCGAGCACGCCCGTGCGCTGGGAGAGGGCGTGGTGCCGCCGCTGCTGCAGGCTTGGCTGTCCGCCGCGCACGGCGAGGGCTTGGCCGTCGTCGGCCGGCGCGACGAAGCGCTGGCCGCCTTCGACGCCGCCGACGTCCTGTTGCCCAGCGACCCCGTCGACGCCGCCCTGCCGTTCCTGTTCCTCGGTGGATCACACCTCGACCGCTGGCGAGGCAACGCGCTCGCCCGCCTCGGAGTTCCTGACGCCATCGACCACTTGACTCAAGCGCTTCCACGACTCCCGGCGACGTTTGTCCAGGCGAAGGTGGGGATGCTCGTGGACCTCGCTTTCGCCCACGCCGCGGCGCAGGACCGCGACGGCGCGCTCCGCTACGCCCGCGAAGCGCGCCGCCTCGGGCAACAGATCAAGTCCGACCGGCACCTGCGCCGGCTGCAGGGACTGATCCTCCCCGGCTGATCAGCCCCGGCGCTCGGCCATGTAGTAGAGCAGCGAGACCAGAGTCCCGGAGCCCAGCAGCTGCTGCCGCTGTGCCAGCTCGGTGACCCGCGAGACCGGCACCCACTCGATGCGGCCGACCTCCTCGGTATCGGTGGGATCGCCGACGTGCCGCGCTTCTCGCCACAGGTAGACGTCGATCGGCGCGGTGACCTGCCCCGGCAGGGGCTCGAAGCTGATCAGGTGCTCCGGCTCGCCGACCGGCTCCCAGCCGCTCTCCTCCGCTGCCTCCCGCGCAGCGGTGATCGCTGCGTCCTCGCCGTCATCGACCATGCCGCCGAGCAGTTCGTAGCCCCACTGCTCGGTGGCGAAGCGGTAGCGCCAGAGCATCAGCGCCTCGTCCCGGTCGTTCACGATCAGCGCGATCGCGATCCGGGCCAGGTGCACGACGTGGTATTCCCAGCGCTCCCCGTTCGGCGCCCGGACATCCGTCAACCCGACCTTGACCCACTTGTTGTCGTAGACCAGCCGCTCACCAAACGTCTCCCACGACCCACGTTCCTCAGCCACGGGTGGCAGCCTACGGCCTTGCTATCTGTCGAGGCCCCGGTCAGGCAGGCATCCTAGGTCGATGGAGCAGGGGTTTGATCACATGGCCGTGCGGCCCGCCTTACGTGCGTTTGGCGGTCGTGTTGTGGCGGGGCGTCCGGGAACGGGATGACTGCCTGTTGGGAGGGCGCTTGTCCGCGTCGGTCTGCGCCGCATGCTCGCCCGGAGCTTAGGATGCCGACGCGGACGTTTCCCGGCTTTGCCTAGCGGGCGCTCGTTGCGGTTCGTCAAAGCTCGCGTGACATCAGGATTGTCAGTACGGACCGGACGGTATTCCACCGTGGGACGGATCGTGCCGACAATCTTGAGTTCCTCTTCGGGTCGTCGGTTGAAGAAGATCACGGAGACGGCGATCCATCGGACGACTTGCATGGCGACGACCACCGCGCCGGCAATCCACAATCCATGGGTTGGCACTTGACTGAGCCAATTGACGACCTGCACGACCAGCTCTTTTCTGCGCGGGCCACAGGGTGCCCTCTGCGGCTTACGGCTGACGCCGCGTTCCAGGTGGGGATGCGTGCCGCCCCCTGTGTTAGCCCTGATGTGGTTTCGGGCTATGCGGAACGCAGAAGCCTCAACAGCAACACCGCTCTTGAGCCTGCGACGAATTCTAGATCGTGGGTCCGACACCATCGGCCGACGCAAGATGTACGGCGTGTCGCGGCTTTGGCGTCGAGGACAGCCCGGCGAGGAGCATGCGGTGAGCAAAGGCCGGCGCCGTCGAGGTGTCCGCAACTGGTCTGCAGGCCGACCAGTGACCGCCGGACGCTACCGTTGCGGCAGCTGATCAAAGGAGCGTTGCGTGGGCGTGGCCGAGACCAATATCCGCATCCTGAAGCCGGCTCGGAAGCGGCTGCAGCCCGGTGATGTGTTCGCTGTGCAGATGCCGGACGGTTTGTACTCGTTCGGGCGCGTGATCAAGACCGATATGCCGATCCACGCGATGACCGGCAACATCCTGATCTACGTGTTCAAGACCCGCTCGGCGAGCACGGACGTGCCTCGTCGCGAGCTGCTTCGTCCCGACCAGCTGCTGTTGCCGCCGCTGCTGATCAACCGGCTGCCGTGGTCCCGTGGCTACTTCGAACACCTCGGTAACCTTCCACTCGAAGACAGCGAGGTGCTGCCGGTTCACTGTTTCTGGAGCTTCAGCCGCAAAGTCCATTACGACGACTCGGGCGCTGTTCTTCCGGAGCCAGTCGAGCCGGTAGGGACCCATGCACTCAGCAGCTTCCGCACCTTCGACGACAGGCTCAGCGATGCTCTCGGCGTGCCCCGAGCACCGGAACAGCCGGTTTAGACCGCCTCGGCCCTCACCCGGTCAGCAGGGTGTGCCGGTGCTGCCCGGCCAGCTCGATGCAGGCGCGCGAGAGCGGTTCGGTCTTCAGCCGCTCGCGCGACTCGGTGTTGAAGGGGATGCCGACGGTGGGCCGGCCCGCTCCGGTGCTGACCGCGGCGCCTTCCTCTTGAGCTCGACCATGCCGGCGAAGAGCTGATCGAACACCGGTGCCTCGATGACGGCGACGGTCAGCAGTTCGACCTACAGGGTGGAGGGGTTCGAGCGCCCGGCGCAAGTGAAGACGCGAAAGTCGCCGGCCGCGCGAGCAGCGGCGAACGAGCGGAACGGCTCGTCGTGCTCGTAGTCGATGGGGTCAAGGGCGTTGCCGTCGTGCTCGGGGTTGCCAAGGAACTCTTCGGAGTACTCGCGCTGGATGTTGCGCCACAGGGAGAAGTCGTTGGCCTGGTGCGCGGGCGCGAGCGCGGCGGCTGGAACACACCGGCCGGGATGACGTGGAACATGCCTCCGGCGACCGCGGTGGCCTTGGCGTCCCTGCGGTGCAGGTACATCCGGTGCCCGTCAATCGGGTCGCGGCGAATGGTCAGGGTGTTGATGCTGGGCAGCATCGGCCGGGCGAGCAGGTCGAACGGGTCCTCGATGTGCCGACGCAGTGGCAGGTGGGCGAGGCTGGGCCGCTTCCGGCCGGCGCGCCGCCACGCGTCGGCGAACTCATGGGCCGCGGCCTCGCAGACGTCCAGCACGTCGAAGTAGGTGGTGTAGCTGAACCCGAGGCGGCCCTTGTCTCCGGTCCAGTCGACCTCGGCGAGCCGGTAGCTGACGCGGTTGTCCAGCAGCTTCGGCCGGGCCAGGTCGCGCAGGGCGCGGGAGTAGAGCCGGAAGCGGTCGCCATCCGCGGCCAGCGGCCGGACGCTCTCGGTCTGCTCGATGCCGCCGGTGATGGCGGGCTTGGGCAGGGCCTCGGCGAGCCAGTACAGCTCGATATCGGACAGCTCAACTGGCTCGGAGGGCAGCCACCCCGGCTGGGTCAGGACGGTGGTGCCGGGGATGCAGTGGGCCTGCGGGTACAGCTCGGAGGCGAGGTCGCCGAGCCGGGCGCGGTTCGCGTTCAGCTCACGCCGCACGAGCTTCCAGTGCTCCTGGCTCTCGTGCAGTGCGCCGGCCTCGCTGACCTGGCCGGGCTTGGGGATGGCGTCCGCGGAGTGGTCGGGCAGGATGCCCAGCCGTTCCGGCGGGATGTGCAGCTTCGCCGCGATGGACCGCAGCTCGGCCAGGCCAGGCACGAGCTTGCCCTTCTCGACCTTCGACACCCAGGACTGCGTGGTGTTGAGCAGGTCAGCGGCTTCCTGCTGGGTGAGGTTGTGGTGCTGCCGGTACCAGCGGATCACCTCGCCGGCATCGGAGCCATCGGGAGGAGCGGCGACCGCCTGGGCCAAATGTAGCCACCTCTTCGCGTTCCGGTTGTTCGTCATGTTCGCACCTTCGATTCGCGTCCCAGCTAGCGTACTGCGAATCGTTCCTTGGCCATGACAGCGCGGAGCTGGCACTTCTGTATTCCGAAAACCTACGGTATTTGCAACCCCACATGGCGGAGGTCTGTAACGCATGTAACAAACCTTGAATCGCTCGCGATAGGGACACCAAGTTTGTCTCGCGGAAGGTTCTTGATGACTGGAATTGAGCCTCTGGTAGCTCCCGCCATAGCAAAAGCTGCGGGGCGGGGGCAGCCAAGGCTGCATCGGTCGGCGTCGGTCTGCTGCTAAATGCCAAGCGGAGGAGCAAGGTTCGTTCTCTGCTCGGAGACGGCACACTTGAGCGTGAACTAAATGCGTTGGAAGCTCTCGATCCTGAGCAGGTTAGCCAAGTTATAGACTTCTGTGACTCCAAGGATGTCGAGCGGCTGGCAGTAACGCTTAGTCAAGCGTACCTCCTTGAGGGAAACGGGCGAAAAGCCGGCGCTCTGGTTGATGCAGTGCGCGCCGAATTGCGCGAGCTCGTGAAGATCTTTCTGGGCGGCGCCGACTCGGACCTGATAGCCGATGCACTGTTCTCCGGGTTGGCGGAGGCAGTACTTGAGAATGTTAAGCGGCTGCACTCTATTGAGAAGGTGTCGCCGCAACTTCACGCAGAGCTTGTGAAGCTTGTCGGAAGCTTAGCAGCCGCGTCTCTCAGGAATGCGGAGCTGCTGCGCGAGCTCGGAAATCTTGACGAGATCAACTCATTCGTCGACGAAATCCGCGCCCAGATTTCTGCAATGCGTGGAAGTATGCGTTTACCTCATGCGGGAACGTCAAGGATGGTGCCGTACGCCGACCTGTATGTTCAACCGAGGCTAACAGCGCCGCGCGAGCGAGGAATCGAGGGCGCCGTGATTATTAATGAGCCAATTTTTCCGGACGACAGCAACAATGGAGTGACTCTAGCCTCGATTATCGATCGGCACCCTAGACTGGTAATCCTCGGCGACCCTGGCGGCGGTAAATCTACGTTAGCCGAAAAGTACGTGTACGATGTGGCCTCGAGTGGACAGGAGCCTGCTCAAGTTCCTTTTCTCGTTGTTCTTCGTGATTACGCCAAGACGCTTAATGGGGAATCGTCAAAACAAACAATTGTCGAGTATCTAGTGGAGGCGTGTAAGCTTCCTTACAATGTGGTGGCTCCGGCTAATGCTGTAGAGTATCTGCTTCTAAATGGTCGGGGGGTAGTTGTATTCGACGGGCTAGACGAACTGCTGGACACGTCGCTGCGGCGGGAAGTTGTCCAAATAGTCGAAGGTTTTGCGCACAAGTATCCAGCGTGCCCGATCCTTGTAACGTCGAGGCGCGTCGGCTATTCCGAAGCGCCGCTGGACTCGGACCTTTTCAAAGCTGTTCGGCTGGGCGACTTCACCGAGGCTAATGTTCGGAGCTATGCCAAAAAATGGTTTAGCCTCGACGAGTCCGTTCCGATTGAGCGTCGTCATACCTTGACGAGAGCTTTTATGGAAGACAGTGAATTTGTCCCAGATTTGCGCGCGAATCCTCTGCTTCTCTCCTTGATGTGCGGTATCTACGCCAGCGAGAACTACATCCCAACCAATCGTCCAGACGTATACGAGAAGTGTTCACTGCTACTGTTTGAGCGCTGGGATAAGCAGCGCGGGATTAAGCCTGATCTACCATTCGATGCCCACGTTCAGGCCGCTATGCGTTCGCTTGCGCTTTACATGTACCAACATCAAGGCGAAGAAGGAATCTCGAGATCTCGCTTGATTTCTCGAATGAAGGAATACTTGCTTGAACGGCGGTTCGACGACGAAGAGTCAGCAGAAAACGCGGCAGTCGATTTCATCGAATTTTGCAAAGGGCGCGCCTGGGTGCTGACCGATATTGGCGCCGACACCTATGGATTTACGCACCGGACTTTCCTTGAGTATTTTGCGGCCAGTCAGTTAGTGAGGCTAAATCCTAGCGCTGTGTCTCTATTGTCAGCACTTCGTGAACACATTGAGGAAGGGAGCTGGGACGTTGTTGGACAGCTTGCCCTTCAGATAATTGGTCGCAATGTTGAAGACGCTGCAGACGAGTTTATCGCTCTCTTGATGAATGACGTGATTGAAGCTGACGACTTGAGTGGTCCTGAGCTCAATCTGCTGATGTTCGTTATCCGCTCGCTCGAGTTTGTGGTGCCGAAGCCTGCACTTCTTGAAAACATATGCCAGTGCGCTGTAGCGCATATGGTAGCTAACGCTGACACCTCGCTGGTTGAAATGTTCACGCAGGTGGCGGTCGAGAATCAGCCTCGTGTTGGCAAGGTGTTGCGGGCGCTAATTGAGAACTACTTCGGCGCTGACGAGAAGAGCGATGAGCTTGCGGCGCTCGCATTCTTCGTGATGGGTCAGCGCGGCCTGCCTCGTCGAGGGCAATACTGGCTGGAGTGGACGCTAGAGAATCTCAAGAATTACGTTCATTTTGCGAAGCTGAAAGGAAAAGACATCTGGTGGCTTGCTGTCATGCTGTGGGAGCGGGGCCTGGTTTCCCTTGAATTTGTGCTACGACAGCACGGTCTCGGCGCACTCTACAGGCATGATTACGGTCAGCGTCTTGTAGTGCCGCCGTTTGCCTACAGAATGATAACTGGAAAGTCTTTTAGTAAGAAGGGGTTGATCGCTGGCGTTATTGGAACTATTGGCGAGGAACGTGTTGGAGACTTGCGTGTCGACTTGTATCGAAACTTGCGAGCTATCTCAAAGAAGAAGCTGCGATATCGACGGATGCATTTGGAGCTGGCGGGAAACTTCTTTGGTTTTGGAGATCATCGAGAGGGGGAGCTGGATGATTCCGCATGTAACCTGATTCTAGCGTTGCCTATAATCGAGATCGTGACTAGCGGCAAGCTTGACATGGATGCGATGATTGGAGATACTGAAACCAGTCTGCTTCGAATTGTCACGCTTGTGCGGGCGGGTAAATCGGGTCTCGACGAAATCCCTCCGATGATAGGTGAGTGCCTAGAAGGTTACCCGATCGCACAGCAGATCTTCGTAGAATGGCTTGCGGGCAATATCAGTTTCGTCTCCGGTATTCGAGGAAAGAAGGGGGCGTCGGATGCGGTCTCGTCAGAAGAGATGGTCGTCAGTTAGCCACTCTTCCCTGTGACGGCGAGTAACTTCACCGTACGCGGAGTGCCGAGGCATCGGGTAATACTCAAGATCACCCGGCCGTTCCCTGAAGAGACCTGATCTCGATCAGGCCCCGCTGCATGGTTCAGTCCAGAAGATGTACGGAGAAGTCCTGCAGCTGCTGCCTACCGGTGGGTCTTCGGTCTTCGCGGCAACCGAGCGGCAAGAATGAACGCTGCCGTAGCGAAAGCACAGTTCAGGGCTGGTCCTCGCGCCTGACTGTAAGTCAGATGGCCTAGGGGCGCCGTTTCGGCATTCGGGAACCGAGGACCTCTGCGGCCTTGCGGTCGGCGGCTGCGACCCACGCGGCGTAGACGCGAAGCGTCGTGGCGCCGCCGCCGTGGCCGAGGTGGCCGGCGACGGTTCGGAGGTCGACTCCGGCGGTGAGGAGTTCGGTGGCGGAGTAGTGCCGTAGGGCGTGGGTGTGGGTGTCGATGCCGAGGCGGGTGGCCATCTTCTTGTAGCGGTTGGAGACGGCGTCGGGGGAGTAGGGCTCGTTGAGGTCGGCTCCGCGGGTGCTGGTGAAGACGAACGAGTTTTCCGACCACTTGCGCCGAGTTCGTGGCAGCGTTGCTGCATGCGGGCCTTGTGCTCGCGCAGGAGCACGATCGTTTCGGTGTCCAGGGCGATGCGGCGCATCTGGTGGGTCTTGGTGTCCTTCTCCTGGCCCACGCCGCGGAGCTTTGTTTAGCTGCGGCGGATCTCGATGATTCCTTCGTCGAGGTCGACGCGGGAGCAGCGGAGGGCGCAGGCTTCGCCGCGGCGGATGCCGGTGGTCATGACGAGCCAGACGAGGGTGCCCCAGTCTTCGTCGAGCGCGAAGGCCTTCTCGACGAGGCGGGCGGCTTCGGCGGGTGAGGGCGGGTCGGGCTGTGGAGCTGTCTGGCGCGGGCGCTGGGCGATCTGGGCCGGGTTCGTGCCGATCCACTCCCAGCGGACGGCGGCGTTGAGGACGCCGCTGATGATCGAGTGGATCTGACGCACGCTGGAGTTGGCCATGCCACTGCACTTGTGCGGCGTGCACTTGGCGACCTTGCATTCATGGTCACCGTCGAAGCTTGTGCTCGATGTAGGGGCGGCCGTTGCAGCGGACGCGGCAGCGGCGGAGTTCGGCGAAGAAGGTTTCGAGGGCGCGGGCCGTGAGCTTGTCGGCCGCGATCTCGCCGAGGGCGGGCTTGATCGTGCGGTCGATGTAGCCCAGGTAGCCATGCCGGGTGCTGGTTTTGATGTCGGTGCCCTTGACAGTTTGAGTGAGGTGGCTCTGACGCCCGGTCAGCCGGTCGGACGCGGACCTGGAGGGACCCGGGCCGCGCCGCGGAAAGTGTCAATGGACAAGCCGCGACAAAATGATCACGCATCAAGCCATAACGCCTGGTCAGAACCGGTGGGCCGGGCGGGGCTCGAACCCGCGGCCAAGGGATTATGAGTCCCCTGCTCTAACCAGCTGAGCTACCGGCCCCAGGCGGGCGCACACAGCGGCGGCCCGCACCCATCCAAGGGTGAACGACAACATATCGCACACCGACCGGCCACCACCGCGGTGGGCGGGTCACCCGGACGGCCCAGTGGTGGTGCACCTGCGGTGTCGAACCGGTCGATGTGCCCGTTTCAGCGCCTAGGATGGGTGCATGGCGGGCGGCGCGGTGCTCTGGTGGGGGTGCGGCGCCGGCCGGATCCTCGTGCACGTGCACGCCCGGAGGTAACGGCGCCGGGAGGGTACGTGAGAGGTCGGTTCGCGGAGCAGCTGTCCGAGCGGGTTCTGGTGTTCGACGGGGCCATGGGCACCGTCCTGCACGTGGCGGGCAATTCGCTGGACCGGGCCTTGCCGGAACTCAACCTCTCGAACCCGGAGCTCGTCAGCACCATCCACGAGAGCTACGTGGCCGCGGGCGCGGACGTGCTCCTCACCAACACCTTCGGCGCGAACCGGCTGCGGCTGGCCGAGCACGGGTGCTCCGTCAGCGCCCGCGACATCAACCTCGCCGCCGTGCGACTCGCCCGGCAGGCTCGTCGCGGGGTGCACCGGACCATCTTCGTCGCCGGGTCCGTTTCCCCGGCGGTGTCCTCGTCCGCGCGGGCCGGCGTCCGCGCGGACGAGCGCACCGAGGTCGTGCGCGAGCAGGTCCAGGCCCTCGTCGACGGCGGCGTCGACCTGCTGGTCCTGGAGACCTTCGGCCACCTCGATGAACTGGTCGAAGCCATCACGGTCGCCGCGGAGGTCACCGACCTCCCGATCGTCGCCCAGGCCACCTTCACCAGCGACGGCCTCACCCCGGCCGGCGAGACGCCCCGCGAGGTCGTCAAGACCCTCACCGGCCTCCCGGTCACCGCGGTCGGCGCCAACTGCACCGTCGGCCCCCAGCACATGCTCGCGATCCTCGACGAACTCCGCGACGCCGGCGACCTGCCGGTGGGCGTGCACCCCAACGCGGGCATGCCGCGGCGCACCGGGCGGCGCTTCACCTACCCGGTCGCCCGCGCGCACTTCGGGCGGTACGCGCGGCGCTTCGCCGAGCACGGCGCCGCCATGATCGGCGGCTGCTGCGGCACCACACCCGGCCACATCCGCGAGGTCGTCGCCCGCCTGGCCGACCTGCGGCCCCGCCAGGCCAGCCCCGTCACGGCCGTGCCCAAGCCGCGCCCGGCGCCGCCGCAGAGCCCGCTCGCCCGCCGCCTCGCCCGGCCCGGCTTCGTGCTCGCCGCGCAGGTCACCCCGCACGGCGAACCGGAGGACGTGGAGCGGGTCCGCGGCGCCGACCTGGCGCTGGTGCGCGGCAACTTCGGCGAAGCGCTCCGCCTGGAACGCGAGGCGGGCGTCGACACGATCACCACCGTCACCGCCTGGGACCGGTCCCTCGCGGCGCTGCAGGCGGACCTGCTCGGCGCCCACGCGTTCGGCCTGCGCACGGTGGTGTGCGAGACCGGAACGCCGGCACCGCTGGGCGACTACCCGGGCGCCGATGGCATCTGGGAGGTCGACTCGGTCGGCCTCATCGGGCTGCTCGCCGGCCTCAACTCCGGCCGCGACCACACCGGCCTCACCCTGGCCACCCGCACCGCCTTCCACATCGGCGCGCGCGTCAACCCCGGCGCGGAGGACCTGGACGCCGAACTGTCCCGCACCAAGGCGAAGATCGCCGCGGGCGCGCAGTTCCTCATCACGCGGCCGGTCTACGAGCTGGAGGGCCTGTCCCGGATGGTCGCCGAACTGTCCGGTGTGGACATCCCGGTGCTGGTGGCGATCGCGCCGCTGTCCGGCTTCGCCGAAGCCGAGTACCTGGCCTACGAGGTCCCGGACGTGACCATCCCGCCGCGGGCACTGTCCGAACTGGAGGCTGCCGGGGAGCGAGAGGCCGAGGTCGGGCTCGCGCTCGCCGCGGAGCTGCTCGACGGGGCGCGCGACCTGGTCCGCGGCGCCGTGGTGGTCGCCGACGAGCACCCCGGTAAGATCGAATCGCTTCTGCGGCAAGAGAAATCGGCGCTTCAGCTCTGACCGGTCGCGGTGTTACCCTCGCTCGATGGCACTGTCGCGCAGGACGGTCCTGAAGCTGGGGGCACTCGGCACAGCCGGGTGCACGGTCCTCACGGGCCGCGCGGTGGCCGGTGAATCACCACCCGTCGAGCGAGCCCTGCGCGAGGCGATGCGCGAACTGCAAGGCGCGCCAGGCGGTCCGCCCGCCGTCACCGTCGCGTTCAGACGGAGCCACGGCACGGCCTTCCACAGCGTCGGCGTGTCCGATGTGGCGACGGGCCGGAAACCCCGGCCCGACGACCACATGCGCGTGGCGAGCGTGGCGAAGGCGTTCAGCGCCGCGACCGCGCTGTCCCTGGTGAGCCGCCGCAGGCTGGGGCTCGACGACACGGTCGGGCGGCGGCTGGACGGTTTCCCCCCGCAGTGGTCGGCGGTGAGCCTCCGTCAGCTGCTCGGCCACACCAGCGGGATCCCGGACTTCAGCCGGTCACAGCGGTTCCGCGACGCGCTGCTGGCGTCCCTGCAGGACCCGCCGCCCCCGCGCGACCTGCTCGGCTACCTCGACGACCCCGGCCTGCTGTTCACGCCCGGCACCCGGTACGCCTACTCCAACTCGGACAACATCCTCGTCGCGCTGATGTGCGAGGCCGCGGCCGGCGCGCGCTACGAGGACCTGCTGCGGCGGCACGTCACGCAGCCGCTGGGGCTCCACCGCACCAGCCTGCCGCGCGGCTCCGCGCTGCCCGAACCGCACCTGCACGGCTACGACGGCGCCGAGGACGTGACCCGGCTCGTCGCCGCGGGCTGGAGCTGGGCCTCCGGCGGGGTGGTGTCCACACCGGCCGATCTGGCGCGCTTCATCGGCGGCTACCGGGCGCTCCTGCATCCGGCGGTGCGCGCCGCGCAGCTCACGTTCCGGCCGGGCGGTTCGGAACCGCCGGGGCCGGGCGTCAACGCGGCCGGACTCGGCATCTTCCGCTACGACACGCGGTACGGCCGCGTCTACGGGCACACCGGCAACACCCCGGGCTACACGCAGTTCGCCGCGGCCACCCTGGACGGCCGCCGGACCGTCGCCGTCAGTGCCACCGCGCAGATCACGCCGGACAGCGACCCCGCGCTGTTCGGGCGGTTGCGCGGGATCTACGAACTCGCCGTCGGCGCGCTCCTTCACACCAGCGCGAGGTCGTGAGCGACCACCCGGCCGGCGTGGACCACCGTGCGGTGCGGCAATCGGTCCTGCACCGCGGCCGCGGGCGCCTCACCGTCGAGCAGCACCAGGTCCGCCGGGTCGCCCACCGCGACTCCGGGGCGGTCCCGCACGTCCCGCAGCCGCGGCAGCGACGGATCGAGCACCGTCGCGCCGCCCCAGGTGCCCACGGCCAGCGCGTGCTCGACGAGGTGGTCGTTGCGGAACCCGTTGGTGAATGCCAGCTGCCAGGTCCGGTCGAGCAGGTCGGCGTTGCCGTAGGGGGACCAGTAGTCGCGCTGCCCGTCGTCACCGAGGCCGACCCGCAGGCCGGCTTCGGTGAGCCGCTGCAGCGGGAGCGTGCCGCGGCCCGGCGGCGCGACGGTGGCGACCGAGACGTCCAGCTCGGCCATCTCGGCCAGCACCTCGTCCAGCCGCGGCGACGGGGTGTGGGCGAGGGTGAAGGCGTGCGAGATGGTGACCCGGCCGCGCAGGTCCAGCGCGCGGGTCCGCTCGATGATCAGGCCGAGGCTGAACAGGCCCAGCTCGCCGGGTTCGTGCAGGTGGACGTCCACCGGCACCCCGTACCGGTCGGCGAGCCCGAACACGATGTCCAGGTGCCGCACCGGGTCGCCGTCCACGTCGCACGGGTCGATGCCGCCCATCACGCCGGCTCCCTCCCGCAGCGCGGCCTCCATCAGGTCCGGGACGCCCGGTTCGCGCAACAGCCCGGCCTGCGGGAAGGCGATGATCTCGACCTCGGCCCGGTCGGCGTGCGCCTCCCGCGCGGCGACGACGGCTTCCAGGCGTTCCAGCTCGCAGTCCGCGTCGACCTGGGCGTAGCCGCGGACGCGGGTGACGCCGTGCGCGATGAGCAGGCCGAGCATGTGCGTGGATCGCTCGCGCATCGGCACGTCGCCCTCGCGCCAGTGGGCGCGGTCGTGCAGCATGTTCGCCCACACCCCGCCGGGGGAGTCGTTGGGCCGCCACGGCAGGCCCAGCCGCGTGGAGTCCAGGTGGACGTGCACGTCGGAGAACGAGGGGACGAGCAACCGCCCCTCGCCCGCGAGCTGCGGCACGCCCTCCGGTGCGGAACCGCCGGCCGCGGTCACCGCCGCGATCCGGCCGTCGCGGATTTCCACGTCGGACAGGGGGCCGCCCCACGGGCGCACGCCCGTCACGTACAGGTCGTTCACCTGGTCAGCATCGCACGACAGGCGCGGAGGACCGGCTTGATCCATCCTGGGCGGGTGGTGGTGGACGACGAGGTGGTCCGGCGGACCGCCGGTGTTTCGTCGCGGCGGTGGCTGGTGATCGCCGCCGTGGCGGCCGCGCTGACGGTGGCGGTCTACCTGCTGGCCGTGTGGACGGCGAGTGGACAGGCGCTGGAGAACGCCGCGCTGCGGGGCGCCGACCAGGCGGACGCGGCCGAGTCGGGGCAGGCGTGGCAGGCGCTCGACGAGATCACGGTCTACTCGCTGGCCGGGGCGACGCTGCTCATCGCGCTGACGGGCGCGCTCCGCCGCCGCTGGGACCTCGCGGTCGCGGCGGTCGGGGTGATCGTGCTCGGCCAGGTGGTCGTGCAGGTGCTGAAGCGGTTCGTGCTGGTCCGGCCCGCGCTGGTGCCGGTGACGGGCGACTTCGGCCACAACAGCCTGCCCAGTGGCCACACCACGATCGCCATGACCGTCTTGTTCGCGGCCGTGATCGTCGCGCCGTACCGCTGGCGCGGCGTGGTGATCCTGGTCGTGCTGCCGTGGGCGGTGGGCATCGGTCAGTACACGCTCACCGCGAAGTGGCACCGGCTCTCCGACACCCTCGCCGCCGACGCGATCGCCCTCGCGCTGGCGGCGCTGGCGTCGTGGTGGCTCGCGCGGCGCGGCGCGGTGCACCCGTACGAGGGAAACCGCCGGATCGGCCGGGTGGTCATCGGTGCCTTCGCGGTGCTCGCCGCCCTGGCCGGCCTGACCCTCGGCGCCATCCTGTGGGGTGTCCCGCTGGCGCGCGAGGGCCTGGCCGGGGCGGACGAGTGGGTGATCTACCTGGGCGCCGGATCGTTCGCCTCCGCCGGGTCGATCGTCGCGGCGCTGGTGTTCCTGCTGTCCTGGCGACGCCTGGCCACCTAGTGCTTGCCGTGCGGGTCCGCGGCGTTGAGGGTGGCCACGACCTGGTCGTAGTCGCCGCGGGCCTCGCCGTAGCGGAGGAACTTCACGTTCTCCACCTGGATCTCCTTGGCGTCCGGCTGCGTCTCGAACAGCTTGACCACCTCGTCGGCGAAGTCGTCGAGCGGCATGGCGAACTCGCTCTCCTCCTGGCCGGGCAGCAGGGCGGTCCGCACCGACGGCGGCTCCAGCTCGACGACCTTGACGGAGGTGTCCGCGAGCTGCAGCCGCAGCGACTCGCTGAGCATGTGGATGGCGGCCTTGCTCGCGTTGTAGCTCGGCGTGGCCTTGAGCGGGGCGAACGCCAGGCCCGAGGACACGGTCACGATGGTCGCGTCAGGCTTGCTCTGGAGGTGTTCGACGAATGCGGCGATGAGCCGGATCGGGCCGAGCACGTTCGTCGTCACGGTCTCCTCGGCCGAGGCCAGGAAGCCCTCCGGGCGGTGCCAGTCCTCGACGCGCATGATGCCGGACATCGCGATGATCACGTTGAGGTCGGGGTGCTTGCCGATGACCTCGTCGGCCGCGGCGCGGATGCTGCCGGCGTCGGCGGTGTCGATGCGCACGGTGTCGAACCCCTCGGCGGCGAGCGAGTCGAGCAGTTCGGTGCGGCGGCCGCCGACGATGACGGTGTTGCCCTTGGCCCGCAGCCGCCGCGCGAGGGCGAGGCCGATGCCGCTGGTGGAACCCGGGATGAAGATGGTGTTTCCGCTGATGTTCATGTTCCCGAGTCTGGCCGGGCGCGACAGGGCGGTGAAGAGATCGCTCATCGGGGGATCGGCGGTCCCTGGTTCGCCCGGCCCGGGGGCGGATACTGGGGGTATGGAGCGTGAAGAGCTGGCGGCGTTCCTGCGCAGCCGCCGGGAACAGCTGCGGCCGGAGGACGTCGGGCTGCCCGCCGGGCCGCGTCGCCGGGCGGCGGGTCTGCGGCGGGAGGAGGTCGCGGCCCTGGCGGCGATGTCGACCGACTACTACACGCGGCTGGAGCAGCAGCGTGGCCCGCAGCCGAGCGAGCAGATGCTGGCCGCGCTCGCCCGCGCGCTGCGTCTGACCGCCACCGAGCGCGACTACCTGTTCCGCATCGCCGGCCGCAACGCACCCACACCGGTGGTCGCGGCGGCGCACGTGGCGCCCGCGCTGCAGCGCGTGCTGGACCGGCTGTCGGACACGCCCGCGCTGATCCTGTCGAACCTCGGCGAGGTGCTGGTGCAGAACAGCATGGCCGACGCCCTCTACGGCGACCGGTCGCACCTGACGGGCTGGGCGCGTAGCGAGATCTACCGCTGGTTCACCGACCCCGCGGAGCGCCGCATCTACCCGGAGCACGACCGGGGGCGCCAGGGCCGGGCCCTCGTGGCGGGCCTGCGGGCGGCGCTCGGGTCGATGGGGCCGCAGTCCCGGGCAGGCGAGCTGGTGCGGGTGCTGACGAAGGCCAGCCCGGAGTTCGCGGAGCTGTGGGAACGGCACGAGGTGGCCAAGCGGTTCGTGGACCACAAGGTGCTCGTGCACCCCCAGCTGGGCGACATCGAGGTGGACTGCCAGGTGCTGTTCACCGAGGACCAGTCGCAGATGCTGCTGGTGCTGACGGCGCCGCCGCGCACGGAGGCGGCGGAGAAGCTGCAACTGTTGGGCGTGGTCGGCACGGAACGGTTCGACAGCGTTCGCTAGATCAGGCGAAGCGCTCGGGTGACTCACGTCGTTGCTCGAGCTCGGCGAGGAACTCCAGCACCCGGACGTTGACCTCGGCGGCCGACTCGCCCGCGATCGCCCGCGGCCACAGCTCGACCCGGGCGTCCGGCAGCAGCTCCCGGGCGCGGGTGGCCGCGCGCCGGCGGTCGTGGATGACGCTGCGGGCCGCGATGAGTGCGAGGACGGGGACGGTCAGGCCGCGCAGTTGCGCGTCGGTGAACAGCGCAGGCGTGGGCAGCGCGATCCGGTAGGTCCGCATGCCCTCGTCGATCACTGTGGCCACGGGGTCGTCCTCGGCCACTTCGGCGCCGCCGGAGATCCAGGCCAGGAAGGCGGGGCGGGCCCAGCGCCGGATGCCGGGGACGAGCGTGAGGGCGGTGCGCACGAGCAGGGGGACCGGGAACGGGGCGAAGGTCCGCACCGGGTCGATCAAGGTCAGCGAGGCGAGCCGGTCCGGTGCGCGCACGGCCAAGTTGGCTGCGAGCCACCCGCCGAAGGAGTAGCCGACGAGGTGGACGTCGCGCAGGCCCAGCGTGGCGAGCACGGTGCCGAGCCACGCGGCCTGGTCGTCGGCGTCGCGGATGGGCGCGGTCTGCTCGCTGCGTCCCGGCTCACCGATCAGGTCGAGCGCGTACACCGGGCCGCGCGCGATGAACGCGGGGAGGTTGGGCTCCCACATGATCGTCGTGCCCGCCCGGCCGGGAAGCAGCACCATCGGAGCGGGACCGGGCTCCCCGAAGCGGTACACGCGCGCGGTGCCGAACGCCGTGGCCACGTCGCGCTGTTCGGCGGGGGCGGGCAGCGCGGCGAACCCCCGGTCGTAGGCCGCGTCGTACGCGACGCGGGCCTGCGGCGACATGAATCCGCCGAGCGTCATGAGACCTCCCTGTTTGACGATACGATCGCATCGTAAACGGCTCCGGAACGGTTTGCAATCCGTTCGTATTGTGAAAAGGTGGCGTGGTGCCCAAGCGGGTCGATCACGAGCAGCGGCGGCGGCTCATCGCCGACGCGGTCCGCAGGATCGCGGCCGACCGCGGCCTGGAAGCGGTGAGTCTCGGTGAGGTCGCTGCCGAGGCCGGCATTTCCAAGGGCCTGGTGCAGCACTACTTCCCCAGCCGGGACGCCATGCTGCGCTACGCCACGCGGACGCTGCGCGACCGGGTGGAGGACCGGCTGCGGACCGGGCAGACCGGGCTGCGCGCCGCGCTGATCGCCCTCCTGCCGCTCGACGACGAGAGCCGGACCGAGGCGCTGGTCGCGAACGCGTTCGTGGTGCGCGCGCTGAAGGACCCGGAGATCGCCGAGCGGTTCCGCCTCGGCCACGCGCAACTCCGCGACGCCATCTCCACCATGATCACCGCCGGCCAGGCCGACGGCGACCTGCACGCGGACCTGGACCCGATCCGGGAAGCGGATCTGCTGCTGGCTCTCGTCGCCGGTCTCGGCGACGCGGTCCTGCTGGGGCACCGGACGCCGGCGGAGGTGATCTCGCTCGTGGATCACCACCTGTCCCGCCTGACGCCGTGACGGCGGCAGCAGCCTCAGGCGAAGCGCTCCCGCACCTCCTCCGCCGTCAGGCCGAACTCCTCCAGCGTGTAGCGGTGCGAGGGGCGGCCGGCGCCGGTGGTGCTCTCCTCGTACACCGCGCGCATCGCCGACTCCGCGCCGGTCGTGAAGGGCAACCCGAAGTGCTCGTAGACCGACGCGACCACCGCCAGCGGGGCGGCCACGAAGTCGGCGTAGTCGACGTCGTAGAACTGCGCCGGGTCGTGCTTGGCCCGTTCCCGCTTGAACGTCGCCGCCCCGCGGGACCACAGCTCCAGCTGTGACCGGCCGACCACCGGACCCTCGAACACCGTCGACCACCCCGCCGACGCCTGCTGGTTCAGGCTGCACACCGACGCGATGATCGTCTCCGGCGCGCGGTGCGTCTGGATCACCAGCGCGTCCGGGTAGACCGCGAGCAGCGCGTCCAGCGCGAACAGGTGGGACGGGTTCTTCAGCACCCACCGCTTGTGCCGGTCCGGCAGCCCGATCAGCTGCAGGTTGCGCCGGTGCCGTGCGTATGCGTCGGTCCAGTCCTGCGCCGCCAGCCACTCCGAGTACGTCGGCACGTGGGCCAGGCACTCGTACGACACCGACTTCGCCGACTGCCGCAGCAGCTGCCAGCACTCCTCGACCTGCTCGGCGGAGCTGTGGTGCACCCCGAGGAACTCCGGGTGCTCGACGTGGTGCTTTTCGTACCCGGCCTGGATGCCCTGGAACACCGGGTTGTCCGCCCACGTCTCGCGCGGCGGCCGCGGCTGCGGCACCTCGGCCAGCCACACCTCCAGCCCCTGGTGCGCCGGATCCGCGGTGAGCAGCCGATGCAGGGCCGTGGTCCCGGTGCGGGGCAGCCCGGTGACGAAGATCGGCCGCTCGAGGCGCACCTCGGCGTACTCCGGAAAGCGCTTCCACGCCTCCTCGCTGAGCAGCCGCGCCACCAGCGCCTGCCGCAGGAACGCGCGCTTGATCTTGTTCCCGAACGGGGTCAGCCCGGCGTCCCGCGCGTAGGACTCCAGCAGCACGGCCAGGCCCTCGCGGTACTCGTCGCCGCCGAAGTCGCTCAATCCGCAGAACCGGGTCGCGGAGGCGTGCAGGTCGTCGACCGTGCCGACGCTGTCGCGTCCGATGCTCATCGCCGGAGCCTCCTCAGTGGTGGTATTCGCCGCAGTTGACGTCCAGGCACTGCCCGGTGATCGCCCGCGCCATCGGCGAGGCCAGGAAGATCACGGCGTCGGCGATCTCGTCGGGTTCGGGCAGCCGGCGCAGGTCGATGGTCGAGGCGGTTTCGGCGTACACCTCGTCGCGCGTGATCCCGCGCTTCTCGGCGAGGTAGCCGAAGTACCACTTCAGCGAGTCCGCCCAGATGTAGCCGGGCGCCACCGAGTTGACCCGGATGCCGCGCGGCCCCAGCTCGGTCGCCAGGCTCTGCGCGAGCGCGAGCAGGCTCGCCTTCGCCATCTTGTACGGCCCGTACGGCTGCCGCGAGTGCCGCAGCACCGCCGAGTTGATCACCACCACCGAGCCGCCCGCGGACTCCAGCGCGGGCAGGAACAGCCGGGTCAGCCGCAGCGCCGCGATCGAGCTCGCCTCGAACCCCGCGCGCACCCCGTCCAGGTCCACGTCGGCCAGGTTCGTCATCGGAGGGATCGCAAAGGCGTTGTGCACCAGCGCGTCCACCCGGCCGAAAGCGTCCACAGTGGCCTCGACGAGCCGATGGGCGTCGCTCTCGCTGGTGATGTCCGTCGGCACCGAGATCGTGCGGCGGCCCAGCTCGTCGATCTCCTTGGCGACCTCCGCCAGCCGGGACTCGGTGCGCGCCGCGAGCACCACGTCCGCGCCTGCCTTCGCGCTCTCCACCGCGATCGACCGGCCCAGCCCCGGCCCGACCCCGGACACCACGACCACCTTGCCGCGCAACAACATCAGCCCAGCATCCTCGCGGCCGTGGCGGCCTGCCGGGCCGCGATCCGGGCGGACCACTCCGCGGGGGTCACCGCCGCCTGCTCGTAGTAGGCCAGCCGGTCCGGCAGCTCGGCCACCGGCACGATCTCGACCTCCGGCCCGTCGTCCGGTTTCAGGTCGCGCGACAGCCTCTGCCACCGGATCTGCACGTACCCGCGACGGTGACCGGTGCGCTCCAGCCAGTTCGCCACGCCGGGATCGCGCTCGCTGATGACGAACCGCATCTTCCCGTCCGGGTCCACCCGCGCCTGGTCCGCGGTCAGGCTCGTCTGGTGGTTGGCGTAGTCCAGCGAGACGTACCACATGCTGCCCAGCTGGATGCCCTGGTACGGCGCGTCCGCGCAACGCGGCACGGTCACCACCATCGCCTGGTCGTCGTCGAGGTCGTAGTGCCCGACCGAGGAGAACTGCGTGCTCAGCCCGCCCGGCGTGGCGCGCGGCTCGGTCATCGTGTTGACCGGCAGGTCGAGGTAGAACCACTTCGGGAAGGCGAGGAAGGTGTTCAGCCGGGACAGCAGGATCTTGCCCGCGACGCCGTACCGCTTGGCGAGCGTGTCCCGCGACAGCGGCGGCGGAGCCTGCCCTTCGGCGCCGACGCGGTGGATGCGCACCATCCCCGGGCGCTCGGCGGCCCAGTCGCTGAACACCTCACGCACGATCAGCATCGCCGAGCCCGGCCCGAGCGGGAAGCGGTTGCGGCCGCTCAGCCCGGGGCCGAACCGGATCTCGAACCGGCCGTCGTCGTCGATGTCGAAGGCGCGGTCGTCGAACGCGGTGAGGCTGTCCGGCACCTCGACGGGGGAGTAGTTGCCGTTCAGCACCTGGAAACTCAGGTCGGCGGTGGTGCCGCGCTGCCCGGTGACCACGTACTCGGCGTCGTCACGCAGGTAGGAGTGGAAGTACAGGGTGTCCGGGTTGTCCAGGCCCATCTTCGTGTACGGGCCGGTGGAGCGGACGAAGAACGGGAAGTCCTTCTCGTACGCCCAGGCCATCTGCAGCGAGGCGCGGATGCTGCCGGCCAGGTAGTCCAGACCCTCGACCAGATCCTGTTCACCCGCGATGTGCGGGGCTTCGCGGATGATCTTCTCGGCCTCGGCGAGGGCTTCGGCGAACGGCTGCGTGAGCACCGGCGACTCCTGGAACGTGTTCTAAGCGGACGGGACGGCCCACCGGTTCGCGGTGAGCTGGAAGCTCTTCAGGTCCGCCAGCGACAGCATCGCCTCGTAGGTGCGGACGTACCCGGTGTGCGAGATCCGCCAGACGCCGTCGGCCTCGCGCCGGTAGCGGTCGGAGTAGAACGCGGCGCCGATGATCGCGACGTTGTGCTGGGTGGCGATCACCTGGTCCTGGAACGCCCAGGTGCCGGTGGCGGTGTCGCCGTCGACGTCGACGTCGATCTCCGGCTGCGTGGCCAGGTGCACCGTGATGATCTCGGGCACCAGGCGCTCGCGCAGGAAGCCCACGATCGCGTCGCGGCCGGACAGGCGGATCGGGTCGCCGTATGTCGGTGTGCCGTAGTCGGCGGTGGCGTCTTCGGTGAAGGTCCCGCCGATCTCGTCCCAGCGCTTCAGGTCGACGCAGCGCAGGTACGCGTGCTTGGTCCGGCGGATCGCCTCGATCGCGGCAAGGTCCATGCGCCCAGCATGCTCGCCCGGTTGACCGCTGGCAAGAACGTGTTCTAATTTTTCCGGGTGACCACGGTCTACGAGCTGTCCCACCTCGACCTGCTCGAGGCGGAGTCGGTGCACATCTTCCGCGAGGTGGCGGCCACCTTCGAGCACCCGGTGCTGCTCTTCTCCGGCGGCAAGGACTCGGTGGTCATGCTCGCGCTGGCCGCCAAGGCGTTCTGGCCCGCGCCGCTGCCGTTCGGCGTGCTGCACGTCGACACCGGCCACAACTTCGACGAGGTGATCGAGTTCCGGGACCGGGTGGTCGACCGGATGGGCCTGCGGCTGCACGTCGCCCGCGTGCAGGACGACATCGACGCCGGCCGCGTCACCGAGGACACCGGCCCGCGCGCCTCCCGCAACCGGTTGCAGACCGTCACGCTGCTGCGGGCGATCCGCGAGGGCGGGTTCGACGCGGTGTTCGGCGGCGCCCGCCGCGACGAGGAAAAGGCGCGCGCCAAGGAACGCGTCTTCAGCTTCCGCGACGAGTTCGGCCAGTGGGATCCCCGCAACCAACGGCCGGAGCTGTGGAACCTCTACAACGGGCGGCACCGGCGCGGCGAGCACATCCGCGTGTTCCCGCTGTCCAACTGGACCGAGCTGGACATCTGGTCCTACATCGCGGCCGAGCGCATCGAGCTGCCGCCGATCTACTACGCGCACCGCCGCCCGGTGGTGCAGCGGGACGGGATGTTGCTGGCGCACACCAGGTTCCTGCGGCTGCTCGACGGCGAGGAGCCGTACGAGGCGACCGTGCGGTTCCGCACCGTCGGGGACGCCACCTGCACCGGCTGCGTGAACAGCACCGCAAGCACGGCCGACGAAGTGGTCGCCGAAGTCGCCGCGACGCGCGTCACCGAGCGCGGCGCGACCCGCGCGGACGACCGGATCTCCGAGGCAGGCATGGAGGACCGCAAGAAGGAGGGCTACTTCTGATGCCCCAGCTCCTGCGCCTGGCCACGGCCGGCAGCGTGGACGACGGCAAGTCCACGCTCATCGGGCGGCTGCTGTTCGACTCCAAGTCCCTGTTCACCGACCAGCTCGCCGCGGTGGAGCGGGCGAGCAGGCAGCGCGGCGAGGACTACCCGAACCTCGCGCTGCTCACCGACGGCCTGCGCGCCGAACGCGAGCAGGGCATCACGATCGACGTGGCCTACCGCTACTTCGCCACACCGCGGCGGAAGTTCGTCATCGCCGACACGCCGGGCCACATCCAGTACACCCGCAACATGGTCACCGGAGCGTCCACAGCGGACCTCGCGCTCGTCCTGGTGGACGCGCGCAAGGGTGTGCTGCAGCAGTCCCGGCGGCACGCGTTCCTGGCTTCCCTGCTGGGAATCCCGCACCTGGTGCTGTGCGTGAACAAGATGGACCTGGTGGGCTGGTCGCGGGAGCGGTTCGACGAGATCCGCGAGGACTTCCGCCGGTTCGCGATGAAGCTGGACGTGACCGACCTGTCCTTCATCCCGGTGTCCGCGTTGCACGGCGACAACGTGGTGCACCGCTCGGCGAGCATGCCGTGGTACGAGGGGACATCACTGCTGCACCACCTGGAGGAGGTGCACGTCGCCTCCGACCGCAACCTGATCGACGCGCGGCTGCCCGTGCAGTACGTGATCCGCCAGGGCGGCCGGGACTTCCGCGGCTACGCGGGAACCGTGGCGGGCGGGGTGTTCAAGCCCGGCGACGAGGTGGTCGTGCTGCCGTCCGGGTTGTCCAGCCGGGTGGCGGCGATCTGGGGGCCGGGTGGGATGCCGGTCACCGAGGCGTTCCCGCCGCAGGCCGTGACGGTGCAGCTGACCGGGGAGCTGGACGTCGGCCGCGGCGACTTGATCTGCCGCCCGGCGAACCGGCCGCACACCGGGCAGGATCTGGACGCGATGGTGTGCTGGCTCGCCGAGGCCGGTTCGCTGACGCCCGGCGCGACGTACACGATCCGGCACACCACGGCGGAGACGACGGCGGCGGTGCAGAAGCTGGACTACCGCTTCGACGTGGACACGCTGCACCGCGACGAGACTGCGAAAGCGCTTGCGCTCAACGAGATCGGTCGGGTGCAGCTGCGCACCCGCAAGCCGTTGCTGTTCGACCCGTACCGGCGCAACCGGGCCACCGGCAGCTTCATCCTGGTCGACGACACCACCGGGAACACCGTCGCGGCCGGCATGATCACCGGTCCCGCGCTGCCCGCGTCGCGCGTGGTGTGGCACGCGGCCGCGGTGGGCCGGGAGGAACGTGCCACGCGCGGGCTGACGGTGTGGCTGACCGGGCTGTCGGCGTCGGGGAAGTCGACCATCGCGGTCGAGCTGGAGCGGCGGCTGGTCGCGGCGGGGCGTCCGGCGTACCTGCTGGACGGCGACAACCTGCGGCACGGGCTCAACGCCGACCTCGGGTTCAGCGCCGAGGACCGGGCCGAGAACGTGCGGCGCGTCGGCGAGGTGGCGCGCCTGTTCGCCGATGCCGGTGTGGTGGCGGTGGCGTCGCTGATCAGCCCCTACCGGGCGGACCGGGACCGCGTGCGGGAGGTGCACGAGCGGGCCGGGCTGCCGTTCCTGGAGGTGTTCGTGGACACGCCGCTGGAGGTGTGCGAGGCGCGGGACCCGAAGGGGATGTACGCGAAGGCGCGGGCGGGGGAGATCCGCGGGTTCACCGGCGTCGACGACCCCTACGAGGCGCCGGTCTCACCGGACCTGGTGCTGCGGCCGGACGATCCCGATCCGGCCGCGTGGATCCTGACCCTGCTGAACGGGAGTGCGCTGTGGGAGTGAACCAGCGGGCGGAGATCCGCATGACCGAGGCGGAGATCGCGGAGTTCGTGGCGGCGAGCCGGACGGCGACGATCGCGACCCTGGGCGCGGACGGCACGCCGCACCTGGTCGCGATGTGGTTCGCCGTGCTGGACGGGACGATCTGGCTGGAGACGAAGGCCAAGTCGCAGAAGGCGGTCAACCTGCGCCGCGACCCGCGCATCACGGTGCTGGTGGAGGACGGCCTGACCTACGACGCGCTGCGTGGCGTGTCGATCGAGGGGCGCGGCGTGATCAGCGAGGACCCGGACGAGATCTGGGCCGTCGGGGTCAACGTGTTCGAGCGCTACTACGGGCCGTACTCGGCGGAGCTGCGGCCCGCGGTGGAGATGATGCTGAACAAGCGGGTGGTGGTGCGGGTCGACCCGGTGCGGGTGCGCTCGTGGGACCACCGCAAGCTCGGGCTGGACCCGATGCCGCTCGGCGGGTCGACGGCGCCCTAGCCCTCAGCCGAGCAGCTTGCCGCGCAGCTCGGCGACGTCGGCCGCGTCGAAGCCGTGCGCGTCCAGCCACCTCACCGCGCCTCCGTAACGCCGGTCGACCTCGCCGAGGAACAGCGACATCGTCTCCGGCTTGGGGCGGTGGTCGTCGTCCGGGCGCTTGTCCAGGTCCGGCGCGTAGGTGGGGGAGGCGCGCAGCCGGTCCAGGATCGCGCGGATCCGCTCGCCGCTGGCGGCGTAGTCGGCGACCACCGCGTCCCGCCGCACGCCGGCGACCGTCAGCGCGAACGCGGTCACCACGCCGGTCCGGTCCTTGCCCGCCGCGCAGTGCACCAGCGCCGCGCCCGGCGCGCCGGCGATCGTGCGCAGCGCGCCGACGATGCTCTCCGGCCGGTCCTCCAGGTAACCCAGGTACAGCGCGGTCATCACGTCGTCGGGGAACCGCTCGATCGTCCGCTGCCGCCGCTTCAGGTACAGGGCGTCACTGATGTCGTCGGCCGTCGCGTCGGTGGTGCCGCCGCTCTCCGGCAGGACCGAGTAGTGGTGGTGCCGCACCGACTCGACGTTCGTCAGCGGCCCCGGGCCCTCCTTGGTCACCTCGGGGGTGCCGCGCAGGTCGACCACCGTCGTCAGGCCGAAGTCCTCGACCAGGACCTTGATGTCGCGCGGCGTGAGCCCCTGCAGGTTGTCCGACCGCAGCAGCCGCCGCTTCGCGACCGCGCCGCCGTCTTCGGTGGGCAGCCCGCCGACGTCGCGCGCGTTGACCGCGCCCTCCAGTTCGAGCCAGTGCATGGCCCCCATCGTTCACCGCGCCGCCGATCCAGCCAAGGGCCGCGCGCGGTCGCCGGGGCCGGCGGGCGCGGGGAGCGTGCCGGTGACCCCGCGCCGCCCCAGCCACCGCCACCAGCCCAGCATCCCGATGTGCAGGGCGATCAGGTGCCCTGCGAACGTGACGATCCCGCCCAGCGTCCCCGGCCCGTCTATGAGGTAGATCACGACGATCCCGGCTTCGATCGCGGGGACCGCCCACATCCGGAACCGCCGCGCCAGCACCGGCACGAGCGCGCCGGCGGTGGCGAAGAACCCGTAGCTGACCCCGATGTCGAGCCACCGGCGCCACAGGTTGTGCGCGTCGGTGCTGGCCAGCTCCAGCAGGCGCGCCGAGACCGTCTCACCGAGCAAGTGCTGCAGCGCGGTGGTGGCCAGCAGCACCACCAGGTACCAGAACGTGAACGGGGTGCTCACGGGGCTGGGCAGCAACCTGGTCACGTTCGCAGTCTTCCCGCGCGCGCTGTGAAAACACTGTGACCACCCGTCCGGGTCACCGTCCGCCGAGCCGCAGTTCGACCTGCTCCACGAGGAGCGGGGCCTCGGCGGCGACGTCGAAGGTGCCCGGGTCGAGGTGGCTGGTCGCGGGCGGCGCCGCGGCGGAGCCGCGGGACCGGGCGCGGGACGTCGGCGTCGTCGGGCGGGAGCGGGGCTCGCGGCACCCGCGGCCATGGCGGCCGGTCTCGCCGAAAACGCGGTGACCGCCCAGCGGAGGTCGGTTAGCGTCCGGGCATGCGCACAGCCTTCGGAGCCGAGTTCGACGTCCCCGCCGGATACCTCAACACCCCGAGCATCGGGATCCCGCCCGCGGCGGTGGCCGACGCGGTGGCGGCGTCCGTCGAGGCCTGGCGCGCCGGGGCCCACCAGCCCGGCGACTTCGACCCGCTCGTCGCGCGGGCCCGGGAGTCCTTCGCGCGGCTCGTCGGCGTGCCCGCGGACCGGATCGCCATCGGCGCCGCCGTGTCGCAGCTGCTCGCGAGCGTCGCGGTCGGGCTGCCCGAGGGCGCCCGCGTGCTGACCGCGGAGGGGGAGTTCACGAGCGCGACGTTCCCGTTCGCCGCCCGCGGCGCGCGCGTCACCGAGGTCCCGGTCGCCGAGCTGCCCGGCGCCGTCCGCGGCCACGACCTGGTGGTGGTGAGCGTCGCGCAGTCCCGGGACGGCGCGCTGGTGGACCTGGACGCGCTGCGTGCGGAGTCCGAAGCCGCGGGCGTCCCGGTCGCCCTCGACGCGACCCAGGCCGCCGGCTGGCTGCCGCTGGACCTGGAGTGGGCCGACTGGGTGGTGGCCGCGGGCTACAAGTGGCTGATGTCCCCGCGCGGCTGCGCCTGGCTGGCGGTGCACCCGCGCGCCGCGGAGCGCACCGTGCCCGTCGCCGCGAACTGGTACGCGGGCGAGGACCCGTGGCAGGCCACCTACGGCATGCCGCTGCGCCTGGCCGAGGGGCCGCGCCGGTTCGACGTGTCGCCGGTATGGTTCGCGCACGCCGGCGCGGCGGTGGCGTTGCCGTACCTGGCTTCGCTGGACCTGACCGCGGTCCGCGCGCACGACGTCAAACTGGCCGACACCCTGCTGACCAGGCTCGGCCTGCCGGAACGGGGCAGCGCGATCGTGGCGCTGGACGCCGATCCGGCGGCCCTCGCCCGTGCCGGGGTGACGGCCAGCGTCCGCGCGGGCCGGGCGCGCGTCGGCTTCCACCTGTACAACACCGAAGACGACGTCGAACGGGTTGTGGACGCGTTGCGGTGAGTCACCCTGACGAGTGAGCTACGGTGTCCCCCCGTGGTTGGTGCGCAGTTCACTCCCGGCCGCGGCGACACCGCGCCGCTGCCCCGGATCCCCGCCGGGCCGCCGTCCCGGCGCGCGGGCGGCCCGCTGCTCAAGGCAGCCGGACTGGTCGCGGTGGCGGTCGTGGCGGGACTCGTGTGGTGGCTGGTCCGCGGCGGCTCCGCGGAGGAGACCCCGCCGGCGGCCCAGTCGCCCGCCAAGGAGTTCCAGTTCGTGGTCAGCGACGGCCCGGTGGCCGCGACCGACTGCGCCGCGAACTCCTACTCGCAGGTGAAGCAGTTCTTCACGCAGCACCCGTGCCAGCGGCTGTCCCGCGCCCTCTACACGACCAGCAGCGGGGCCACCCGGGCGCTGGTGTCGGTCGCGGTGGTCACCATGTCCACCCCGGAGGACGCGCAGCAGCTGAAGAAGCTCGCCGACACCGACGGCACCGGCAACGTGAACGACCTGGTGCGCGACGGCACGGCGAAGATCCCGGGCGCGCCGAAACTCGCCGACGGCGACTACCTGTCCCGCGTCACCGGCGCCTCGGTGACCATCGTGCTGTCCGCCTTCTTCGACGGCCACGCCGACGAGGCCACGCTGCAGCGCATCAGCAAGGAGGCGCTGGACCTCGCGCCGGGCGCCTAGCTGTAGGGATCATGGACGGGGCACAAGTGGGTGCGCCGGTTCCGGGAGGAGGGCGAGGCCGGGCCGGCCGACCGCCCGAGTCGCCCGCACCTCACTGCGGGTGCGGCAGGACCGCCGGCCCGGCCCCGCCAGGATCGCCGGAGTCCTGGACGTGCCGGCCTCGACCGTGCACCGCATCCTGGGCGCCTAGCCGGCGTTGCGCAGGTAGGCGACCAGCGAGTCGATCAGCAGGAACGGCGGCTTGCCCAGCGCGGGGATGTCCGGTGACGGCGGGAGCCGCTCGCCCGCGACGACCAGCTCCTTCGAGCTCTGCAGGAACACCGGCTGGTGCCCCTCGTCCAGGACGAACATCACCGCGGTGTGGTCGACCAGCCGGGCGATCGTCGTGCCGGTGATGCCGGGCCGCGAGCCGGTGAACCGGGCGCCGGTGCCGAGGTAGACGCCGCGGCGGCCGGGGTCGGCCTCCCGCCAGCCCTGGTCGGCGCCGGGCACCAGGCGCGGATCGCCGTGGGCGGACTGCAGCTCGCTCAGCGCCCGGCCCTGCACCTGCGGCAACGGCTCGTCGACGAGCGGTTGCGCGACCTCGTACAGCGCGTAGCGGCTGCCGCCGGGCTCGGGCGGGACCAGGAACAGGTGCAGCACGACGAACTCGCCGGGCCGCCCGTGCGGCATCCGGATCAGCTGGCGCAGCAGCAGGCCGCGCAGGCGGGCGGCGCCGTCCCCGGACAGGCCGGCCAGGGTGCGGGTCAGGGTCAGCAAGGGGCGTCCTCGGGCGTCGAACGTGTCCGGGGAAGGTTATGTCGTCACGCGCCGTCGCGCGCCCCCAGTCAGCTTTGGGCGGCCGAGCCGGGCAGCACGATCGCGGTCGGCTGCTCGCCCGCCGCCTCGCGCCAGCGTGTGCCGCGCCTGGCCGAGGCGAGCAGCGCCTTCAGCGCCACGCCCCGCAGCGCCGCGTCGTCGGTCTGCTCCAGCACGCCCCGCCAGGCCGTGGCGGCGTCGGCCTCGGCGGTGGCGACCACGCTCTTCGCCGACGTCGCGTCGGTGACCGGCCGCGGCGGGACGTAGGCGGGCTCGGCCACGCCCGGCTCCACGCCGGCGGCGGTCAGCATCCGCACGCACGCGTCGCGGCGGTCCTGGTGCTCGGCGGTGCCGTCGGCGACCCCCGCGGTGTAGTTGCCCGGCAGGAACGCGCTGACCAGCCCGTAGATCCACAGCGCCGCGTGCTCGGCCGACAGGGCCTGCTGCACCGGCCCGACCGACTCCGGCGGGATCGCCGACGCCGTCGCGGTCACCTGACCCGGCTCGGCGCCCGGCCCCAGCTTGGTGCCGACCTGCTGCAGCCCGGCGCAACCGCCCGCGACGGCGGCCACCAGCCCGGCCCGGTACCGCGGCAGCCCGCCCACCAGGCCCTCGGCCTGCTGCCGGGCGGTGGCCAGCCGCTGCTTCAGCCCCGCCATGCCCTGCTCGGACGGCACGACCACGGCCGGCTGCGACTTGGGCCGGTTGAGCCGGTCCACTTCGGACTGCAGGGCCCGCGCGTGCGCGGTGCGGGCCGCCGAGTACTGGCGCGCCACGTCCGCGTCGGCGGACGAGGACGCGGCCACGGCGTCGGCCGCGGCGGCGTCGGCGCGGGCCTGCTCGGCCAGCAGGGCCAGCGGATCCGGTTCGTCGGAGTAGCCGGTTGCGCACGCGGCGAGGGGCGCGGCCAGTGCCGCCAGGGCGCTCGCCCGCAGGACGTCACGACGGGTACGGGGTCTCACGTGCGCCCATCCTGCCAGGGGACCGGTGACCACGGGCGGTGACCGGGGCCAACAAGATAAGCTTGTCCCTCACCGACCGACAGCACACCAAACAGGAGAGCGCCAAGGTGCCTGGAGAACTCGCCGCCCGGCTCGAGCCGATCGTGGCCGAAGCCGTGTCCGGCGCGGGTTTCGACCTCGACGCGCTCGACGTCCAGCAGGCGGGCCGCCGCAAGCTCGTCAAGGTCGTCGTCGATTCCGACGACGGCGTGGGACTCGACGAGGTCGCCGACGTCAGCCGAGCCGTCTCGGCCGCGCTGGACGAGAACGAGCAGCTGATCGCGGGCGCCTACACGCTCGAAGTGACCTCGCCCGGCGTCGACCGCCCGCTGACCCGCCCCCGCCACTGGCGCCGTTCGCGGTTCCGCCTCGTGCGGATCACGCCGCGGGAGGGCGCCGAGTACGTGGGCCGCGTGGGGCACGCGGGCGAGGACTCGGTGCGGGTGCTGGTGGCCGGTGCGATCCGGGACGTGCCCTACGCCGACGTGGCCAAGGCCGTGATCGAGATCGAGTTCAGGCAACCACCGACCGAGGAGCTGAAGCTGCTCGACCAGGACGCCTCGGAGCACAACGCAGGCGAGCCGGAGGAGGATCCGAAGTGAACGTGGACATCGCGGCCCTGCGCGCGATCGAGCGGGACAAGGACATCCCCTTCGAAACGGTCATCGAGGCCATCGAGACCGCGCTGCTGACGGCCTACAAGCACACCGAGGGGCACCAGCCGCACGCCCGCATCGACATCGACCGCAAGACCGGCGTCGTGCGCGTCCTCGCGCACACGCTGGACGAGAACGGCGACGTCGACGAGGAGTGGGACGACACCCCCGAGGGCTTCGGCCGCATCGCGGCGACCACCGCGCGGCAGGTCATCCTGCAGCGCCTGCGCGACGCCGAGCACGAGAAGACCTACGGCGAGTTCTCCACCCGCGAGGGCGAGATCGTCGCCGGCGTGATCCAGCGCGACGCGCGGGCCAACGCCCGCGGCATGGTGATCGTGCAGGTCGGCGACACCGAGGGGGTGATTCCCCCCGGCGAGCAGGTGGCCGGCGAGCGGTACGAGCACGGCGAGCGCATCAAGGCGTACGTGGTCACCGTGTCGCGCAGCGCCCGCGGCCCGTCGATCACGCTGTCGCGCACCCACCCGAACCTGGTGCGCAGGCTGTTCGCGCTGGAGGTCCCCGAGATCGCCGACGGCACCGTCGAGATCGCCGCGGTCGCCCGCGAGTCCGGGCACCGCACCAAGATCGCCGTCCGGTCCACCGTGCCGGGCGTCAACGCGAAGGGCGCCTGCATCGGCCCGATGGGCCAGCGGGTGCGCAACGTGATGAGCGAGCTCGGGGGTGAGAAGATCGACATCGTCGACTACTCCGAGGATCCGGCTCGCTTCGTCGGGAATGCGCTGAGCCCCGCCAAGGTTGTTTCGGTACGGGTGGTGGACGAGCGTGCGAAGACGGCCCGCGTCGTGGTGCCGGACTTCCAGCTGTCCCTGGCCATCGGCAAGGAGGGCCAGAACGCCCGCCTGGCCGCCCGGCTCACCGGGTGGCGGATCGACATCCGCAGCGACGCGGCCGCCTCCGAGGAGGACGCCACGCCCGCAGCGACAACCGGTTCGGCTGAGTGAGGGGCCAGGAGTTAAACTCGACGGTGGTGCGGAGCTCGCGCTCGGATACCGCACGCTCGAAGCACCGGGGCGACACCCCGGTGCGGACGTGCGTGGGGTGCAAGAAGCGAGCTCCCGTCGGTGAACTACTGCGAGTGGTCGCGCTGGACGGGCGGCTGGTCGCCGACACGCGTCGGCGGCTGCCGGGGCGGGGTGCCTGGTTGCACCCCGGGCCGGACTGCCTGGCCAAGGCCGAGCGGCGGCGGGCGTTCCCCAGGGCCCTGAGGGTCCACGGGACGCTGGACGCGGCGGAGCTGCGCGAGCACCTGGGGCAGGTCACCGGGAAGCATGGACAGGGGAGCGTCCCCGGTCCGGATGGAACGAAGGAAGCAGGTCGACCCGTCATGAGTCAGCCGTGAAGCTGAAGCCATGAACGCGCGACGATAGGACGAGGTCGAGCGGGTTTTGCCGCCCGGCCTCACCAGTTGAGGAGAGCAGTGGCAGGCAAGGCCCGTGTGCACGAGCTCGCGAAGGAGCTCGGGGTTACGAGCAAGGAAGTTCTCGCCAAGCTGAAGGAGCAGGGCGAGTTCGTGAAGTCGGCGTCGTCGACCGTCGAGGCACCCGTTGCCCGGCGGCTGCGTGACGCCTTCGTCACCAAGGACAGCAAGCCCGCCGGCCGGTCCGGCGGCGCCCGGCCGGCACCGCCGGCCGGGAACGGCAACGGCGCGGCGCCCAAGCCCGGCGCG
>NZ_AFWY03000011.1:0-154021 GCF_000231075.2 Amycolatopsis sp. ATCC 39116
TGATGCGGGCCCCGGCGCTGGCCACGCCTGCCGACGCGGACGTCGCGGAGGTGGCGACCGGCCTGGTCGATTCGCACCAGCGCTGCCTGCCAGTGGTCGACCACGGCAAGGTGGTCGGCATCGTCAGCTGGCGCGACCTGCTGACGCACCTGCTGAACGCACGCGCCGCGCGGTGAAAACCCACGCCGGCGCACTGGTGCCGCCCGCGAGCCGTTTGCCAGACTGGTGCGGTGATGGCTGAGCACGGTGCTCCCGGGGGCGGGCCGGGGCGCGAGCAGCTGCGCGTCGGCGTCGACGTCCTGGACCGCGAGGTCGTGGTGCGCGTCGCGGGCGACGTGGACCTGGAGAGCGCCACGCACCTGGAGCAGGCCC
The DNA here is from genome assembly GCF_000231075.2 of Amycolatopsis sp. ATCC 39116. NCBI lineage: Bacteria > Bacillati > Actinomycetota > Actinomycetes > Pseudonocardiales > Pseudonocardiaceae > Amycolatopsis > Amycolatopsis sp. ATCC 39116. Next base: position 373 of record NZ_AFWY03000011.1, read on the forward strand.
TGACCGAGTCGGCCGAACGGATTCCGCCGGTGCTGGTCGTCGACCTGACCGGCGTGGAGTACTTCGGCTCCGCCGGGATGCGGGTGCTGGTCGGGTTGCAGCAGCGCTGCGGTGGCGCCACGCGCGTCCGGGTCGTCGCCTCCGACCAGCGCGTGCTGCGGCCGCTGGAGATCACCGGGCTCACCGAGTTGCTCGACGTCCGCCCCACCGTCGCCGAGGCGCTGCACAGCTGACGGACCCGCTCTCGCGTGCTGTCCACTCAGGACGCTCGCTGGTGGCGTGCGGCCCGTGCGCCTGGTGGATCAGCGCCCGGCCGACGAGCGCGCCGGAGCGGTCCATGGTTTGATCACCGCGTCTCCAGTCCGGACCGCAGGGGGAACCTCATGGACTACGTGGACCCGGCCCGCAACCTCATCTCGTTCACCACCGGCGCGGGCGCGGTCTTCGCCGAGTCCGCGCCCGCGCAGGCCGTCGACGCCTTCCGCCAGGCCTGGGAACGGGTCTCGGCGGACCACGGCGTCGAGGCGGGCGACGTGACCCGCATCGAGGCCTACTGGCAGCCCGCGCACTGGGACGAGCGCTACCTCACGCGCACCTTCGGCGACGTCGAGCTGGAGTACGTCTTCCCCCGTCCCGACCCGGGCGGCTGGCACACCGCGCTGGACCGGGCGCGGGAAGTCCTCGACGAGGTCGCCGCGGGCTGACTCAGCGGGCCGGGCGCTTCACCGGCTCGCAGCACCCGACCGCGCACGGCGCGCCGTTCACGGTGCAGCCGGCCGGCGGGAAGTCCGACAGCTTCCGCGCCGGCGCCTGCGCCAGGTGCTCGCGCACCAGCTCCACCACCAGCTCCGCGAACCGCGGGTCGCCGTTCGGCGTCGCCGCGCGGGCGAAGCCCATGCCGTGCTCGGCGGCGCGCTCGGCGGCCTCGTTGTCCAGGTCCCAGATCACTTCGAGGTGGTCGGAGACGAACCCGACCGGGCACACGACGACGCCCTGGACACCGGCGGCGTGCAGCGCGTCGATGTGGTCGACGATGTCCGGCTCCAGCCACGGCACCTGCGGCGGCCCGGACCGCGACTGCCACACCACGTCGTACTCGGCGACCCCGGCCTGCGCGGCCACCAGGCGCGCGGCTTCGTGGATCTGCCGCGAGTAACGCCGCCCGCCCTCCTCCGGCGGCCCGGCGGCCTTGTCCGCGCTCTCCGGCACCGAGTGCGCGGTGAACACGACCCGCCCGCCGGGCACCTGCTCCAGCCCGGCGCGCAGCGCGTCGGCGAAGGCGCCGACGAACAGCGGGTGGTCGAAGAAGTGCCGCAGCTTCACCAGCTCCGGCGCGCCGTCACCGACCGCGGCGCGCGCCCGCTCGATGTCCTCGTCGTACTGGCGGCACGCCGAATAACCGCCGTAGGCGCTGGTCGGGAACACCAGCGCGCGGCGCACCCCGTCGGCCGTCATGCGGGCGACGGTGTCCTCCACCATCGGCTCCCAGTTGCGGTTGCCGAAGTACACCGGCAGGTCGATGCCCTGCGCGGCCAGCTCCTTCTCCACCGCGGCGATCGCCTCGCGGTTGAGCCGGTTGATCGGCGACACGCCACCGAAGTGCTGGTAGTGCTCCGCGACCTCGAGGAGGCGTTCGCGCGGCACCCCCCGTCCCCGGGTCACGTTCTCCAGGAACGGCATGACGTCGTCCGGTCCCTCCGGACCGCCGAAGGACAGCCACAGCAGCGCGTCGTAACTCACGGTAAGAGATTCTGCCGCTGTGGCCGCCTTCACGCCCGCTCAGGGGTCAGAGTCCGAGCGCGTGCACCCCGCCGTCGACCCAGATCATCGAGCCGGTGGTGGCAGGCAGCCAGTCCGACAGCACGGCGCAGATGGTCTTCGCGACCGGCGTCGGGTCCTCGGCGTCCCAGCCCAGCGGGGCGCGGTCGCCCCAGCCGCCCTCCAGCTCGCCGAAGCCCGGGATGGACTTGGCGGCCATCGTCTTCACCGGGCCCGCCGCCACCAGGTTCACCCGGATGCCCTGCGGGCCCAGGTCCCGCGCCAGGTACCGGTTGACCGACTCCAGCGCCGCCTTCGCCACGCCCATCCAGTTGTAGGCAGGCCACGCCACGCGCGCGTCGAAGTCCATGCCGACCACCGAAGAACCACGCGACAGCAGCGGCAGCAGCGCCTTGGTCAGCGACATGAACGAGTACGCCGAGACCTCGACCGCGACCGAGACGTCCTCCTTCGGGGCGTCCAGGAACGGCGCGCCCAGGCAGGACTGCGGCGCGAAGCCGATCGAGTGCAGCACCCCGTCCAAGCCGTCGACGTGCTCCCGCACGCGGTCGGCCAGCGTGTCCAGGTGCTCGGTGTTCTGCACGTCCAGCTCGATCACCGGCGCCTCCTCCGGCAGGCGCTTGGCGATGCGCTCCACCAGCGAAAGCCGGCCGAAACCGGTGAGCACGACCTTCGCGCCCTGCTCCTGCGCGGCCTTCGCCGCGTGGAACGCGATCGAGCCGTCGGTGATCACCCCGGTGATCAGCAGTCGCTTACCTTCCAGAAGTCCGGCCACGCCAGTCCTTTCGGTGTCGGTTCGGGAGAAGAGGGTCAGTGGCCCATGCCGAGGCCGCCGTCGACCGGCAGCACGGCGCCGTTGATGTAGCCCGCCTCGTCGGAGGCCAGGAAGCGCACCGCGGCGGCGATGTCCGCGGTGTCGCCGTAGCGCCCCGCCGGGATCTGGTTCAGCGCCGCGTTGCGCTGGTCGTCGGTCAGCGCGTTCGTCATGTCGGTGACGATGAACCCGGGCGCCACCACGTTCGCGGTGATGTTGCGCGACCCCAGCTCGCGGGCCAGCGACCGCGCCATGCCGACCAGGCCGGCCTTGCTCGCGGCGTAGTTGACCTGCCCGGCGCCGCCGGAGAGGCCCACCACGGACGAGATGAAGATGAACCGGCCCCACTTGCCGCGCAGCATGCCGCGCGAGGCGCGCTTGGCGACCCGGTAGGCGCCGGTGAGGTTGGCGTCGACGACCCGGGTGAACTGGTCCTCGCTCATCCGCATGAGCAGCGTGTCGTCGGTGATGCCGGCGTTGGACACGACCACCTCGACCGGGCCCTGGTGCTCCTCGACCTGCTTGAACGCCGCGTCGACCTGCTCGCTGTCGGTGACGTCGGCCTGCACGCCGAACAGGCCCTCCGGCGCGCCGGACCCGCGGTGCGTCACCGCCACCTGGTGCCCGGCCTCGGCGAGGCCCCGGGCGATGGCCAGGCCGATGCCGCGGTTGCCGCCGGTGACCAGTACGGACCGTCCCACGTGACACTCCTCGTTCGAGTTCCCTCAGTTGCCCGGTGAGGTTATCCGGCGGCCCGGAGGCGGGGCAGCACCGCCCGGCCCACTACCTGGAAGTAACCCGGTGAGCCCGGTCACGAGGCGTGCCGGCTTAAGGGACTGTTAGGTCTGCGCGCACTCCCTTGTCCGCGATGGCCCCCGCCACCGAACGTGGTCCGCGGTCATGAGACAAGGGAGTTCCTGATGACGACTGGCATCGACGCCGGGGCGGACCGGCGCGCCGGGCGCCGCGTGGTGAGCAACATCCTCCGCGGCTCGGTCGGCAACCTGATCGAGTGGTACGACTGGTACGCCTACACCGCGTTCAGCGTGTACTTCGCCGCCACCTTCTTCCCGAAGGGCGACTCGACCGCGCAGCTGCTCAACACCGCGGGCGTGTTCGCGGTCGGGTTCCTGATGCGGCCGCTCGGCGGCTGGCTGCTCGGCCGCTACGCCGACCGCTTCGGGCGGCGCTCGGCGCTGACGCTCTCGGTCAGCCTGATGGCCGCGGGCTCGCTGCTGATCGCGCTGACGCCGGGCTACGCCTCGATCGGCATCGCAGCGCCGCTGCTGCTGGTGCTGGCGCGGCTGCTGCAGGGCATCTCGGTCGGCGGCGAGTACTCCACCTCGGCGACGTACATGTCGGAGGTCGCCACGCGCGGCAAGCGCGGCTACTACTCCAGCTACCAGTACGTCACGCTGATCGCGGGCCAGCTGGTCGCGCTCGCGGTGCAGATCCTGCTGCAGCAGGTGCTGACCACCGAGCAGCTGGACAGCTGGGGCTGGCGGATCGCGTTCGGCATCGGCGCGTTCGGCGCGCTGATCGTGTTCTGGCTGCGCCGCGGCATGGACGAGTCGGCCGACTTCGAGGCCGCCAAGGCCGACCGCGACCGCGCCGCGCACGGCACGCTCAAGGCGCTCGCCAAGCACCCCAAGGAGGTCGCCCTCGTGGTCGGCCTGACCATGGGCGGCACGCTGTTCTTCTACACCTACACGACCTACCTGCAGAAGTTCATGGTCAACACCAGCGGCATCAGCAAGCCGAACGCGGCGTGGATCAACTTCTTCGCGCTGGTGGTGTTCGTGCTGCTGCAGCCGCTGTACGGGGCGCTGTCCGACCGGGTGGGCCGCCGTCCGCTGCTGATCGGGTTCGGGGTGCTGGGCACGCTGGTGACCGTGCCGTCGCTGACGCTGCTCTCGCACACGCGCAACCCGGTGTTCGCGTTCGTGCTGATGGTGGTGCCGCTGGCGATCAGCGCGCTCTACACCTCGATCAGCGCGGTGGTGAAGGCCGAGCTGTTCCCGACCAACATCCGCGCGCTGGGCGTCGGGCTGCCCTACTCGGTCGCGGTCGCCGTGTTCGGCGGCACCGCCGAGTACATCGCGCTGTGGTTCAAGCAGGCCGGGCACGAGTCGCTGTTCTTCTGGTACGTGACCGCGGTCGTGTTCGCCTCGCTGGTCATCTACGTGCGGATGCGGGACACCAGCAAGGACTCGGCGATGGACCGCCCGTAGTGTGTAGGGCCGTGCGCGTGTTGCTGGTCGAGGACGACGACGGGGTGGCCGATGCCCTCGTCGACTCGCTCGGCGCGCACGGCCACCAGCCCACCCGGGTGCGGCGCGGCGAGGACGCGCTGCTCGCCCACCGCGACGCCGACCTGGCCCTGCTCGACCTCGGCCTGCCCGACCTGGACGGCCTGGAAGTGCTGCGCAAGCTGCGGGCGGTGAGCACGCTGCCGGTCATCGTGCTCACCGCGCGCGGCGACGAACGGTCGGTGGTGCGCGGGCTGCGGCTCGGGGCGGACGACTACCTGGTCAAACCGGTGCGGCTGAGCGAGCTGCTGGCCCGGATCGAGGCCGTGACCCGGCGGGCCGCGGCCGCGCGGCCGGAACCGCAGGTGGTCGTCGTCGGCGACATCGAGGTGGACCTCGGCGCGCGGCGGGTCGTGGTGGGCGGCGCGGAGGTCGAGCTGACCGCGAAAGAGTTCGCCGTGCTGGCGGCGCTGGCGCGGCGGGCGGGCACGGCGGTGAGCAGGCAGCAGCTGATGGACGAGGTGTGGGGCGACGCGTACGTGGCGGTGTCCCGGTCTCTGGACGTGCACCTGACGCAGCTGCGGGCGAAGCTGCGGCGGCCGGAGCTGCTGACCACGATCCGCGGGTTCGGCTACCGGCTGGGCGCGTAGGTGCGCACCCGGGTCCTGGCCGTCCTGCTGGCCTTCGTCGTGCTCGCGACCGCGGGGTTCGCGCTGCCGCTGCTGACCGTGACCGCCACCGAGCGCACCCAGCAGCTGCTGCTCGCGCGGACCGCGGACCTGGACCGGTTCGCGGCGCTGGCCGACCAGGCGGTCGCCGCGGGTGACGCATCGGCGCTGCGGGCCGAGGTGACGCGGTACACCGAGCTGTACGGCGAGGGGATCGTGGTGGTCACCACCCGGCGCGCGCCGGTGGCCGAGACCGGTGGGCTGAGCGCGTCGGACCCGGTGGTCGCGGAGCTGGTCGACGCCGCGTTGCGGAACCAGCCGAGCCAGCCCGCGGCGACCGTGCGGCCGTGGTCGCGGACGCCGGTGCTGCTGGCGCGGCCGGCCGGGACGGGCACGAAGGTGTCGGGAGCGGTGGTGCTGCGGGCGTCGGTGGCGGCGGCCGCGGCGGACGTGGGCCGCAGCTGGTTCGCGGTCCTGGCCGGGGCGGCGCTGGTGACGCTGGCCGGCGCCGGGCTCGCGCTCGGGGCGACGCGGTGGGTGCTGGGCCCGATGCGGCGTTTGGACCGCGCGGTGGGCGACCTGACCGCGGGGCTGCGGCCGGTGCACGCGGACCTGGCCGGGCCGCCCGAGCTGCGGCAGCTGACGGCGGGTTTCAACCGGATGTCGGACACGGTCACGGCGGCGCTGGACCAGCAGCGACGGCTGGTCGCGGACACCTCGCACCAGATGCGCAACCCGATGACGGCGCTGCGGTTGCGGGTCGACGCGCTCGGGTCGTCGCTGCCCGCGTCGGCCAGGCGGACGTACGAGGGCGCGGTCGGGGAGCTGGACCGCCTGGAGGCCCTGCTGGACGACCTGCTGACCCTGGCGGCGGCCGAGCACCGGGCGGGCGAGCTGGCCGTGTCCGGCGAGGGCGCCTCGTGTGACGCGGCGGCCGTGGCGGAGGCGCAGGTGCACCTGTGGCAGCCCGCCGCGGAGCGGGCCGGGGTGTCGTTGCGCTTCACCGGGAGCCCGGCCCACGCGGCGGCGACGGAGGCCGAGCTGGCGCAGGTGCTGGACGTGCTGCTGGACAACGCGCTGAAGTACGCGCCGGGCACGGAGGTCACGGTCTCGTGCGGGGCCGAGGGCGCGTGGGTGGTCGTGTCGGTGGCGGATGCCGGGCCCGGGCTGTCCGCGGAGGAGCTGGCGCAGGCGCAGGCACGGTTCTGGCGCGCCGAACGGCACCGGAACCTGCCCGGAACGGGCCTGGGCCTGGCCATCGCCGAGCGCCTGACGGCGGGCCGGGGCGGCCGGATCGAACTCCGGGCCGCGGAGCCGCACGGCTTGGTGGTGCGGGTGCTGCTGCCTCGCGCGGAGGTGGGTGCGTCGTGAGCACGCTGCCCGCCGAGGCCCGCCACGGTCTGCGTGCCGAGGCCGGCCACGATGGTGCACTGGCCACCGCGGCCGCGACACGGCGTGGCACCCCGCCACCCGCCGCCAGGCCAACCACTCCCGGCAGCCTACGGGCCGCCGCGGGCGAATCTCGCCGCCCGGCGGCACTCACCGCACTTCCCGCGCCTGCCGCCGGGCGCGACGCGCCACCCGCAGCCTGCCTCGCGCGGCGGAACGCGCCGCCTCGCGGCGGTCAGCAGGGTCCGCGGCGCGCGCCGCACGGGTGCCCCGGGCGGGGCCGCATGACCATCCAAGCCACACTCCCGGCCACCGGCCGGGCCGGAGTCGTGCCGCCGCCGGCGCGCGGTCTTGCTCCCGGAAGTACCGCCCCCAACCGCCGCCCCAGCGGAGCCGCGCCATGACCAGCCGCCGCAGCCTGCTCCGCGCCGGGATCGCCGTCGCGGCCACCGGGGCCCTCCTCGGGGCCGGCGCCCCGCCCCGTCCCGGCGGGCCCACGGGAACGCTGCGCATCGCCACCGGGGAGGAAGCCGGGTTCTACCTCGCCTTCGGCCAGCTCCTCGCCGCGGAGCTGAACGCCGCCCACCCCCGCCTGCACACCGTCGCGCTGCCGACCGAGGCCAGCGTCGCCAACCTGGAGATGCTCGACGCCGGCGCGGCCGAGCTCGCCCTCAGCCTCGCCGACATCGCGGGCGCCGCCACCGATGGCGCGGCCCCCTTCGGCCGCCGCATCGAGGTGTGCGCGCTCGGCCGCGTCTACGAGAACTACCTCCAGCTCGCCGTCCGCGCCGACTCCCCCATCACCTCGGTCGCCGGCCTCGCCGGGCGCACCGTCTCCCTCAGCGCGCCCCGCTCCGGCGCGGCCGTCCTCGGCGAGCGGCTCTTCGCCGCGGCCGGGGTCGCGATCGTCGACCGGCACCTGCCGATGCTCGAAGCCGGCGAGGCCCTCCGCCAGGGCCGGATCGACGCGATGCTCGTCTCCGGCGGCGTCCCGCTGCCAGTTCTGTCCACATTGGACAATGAAATCGGCATCCGCCTGCTGCCGCTGGCCCCCTACCTCCCCGCGTTGCGCGGCCCCGGCCAGGAAGCCGTGCGCGTGCCCGCCGGCGCCTACCGCTCCCCCGAGGTCGACACCATCGGCGTGGCGAGCCTGCTCGTCTGCCGCCCGGACCTGCCCGCCGACGTGGCCGCCGCGGTCACCCGCGTGCTCGTGCAGCGGGCCGCCCAGCTGGTGCCCGCGCAGGCTGTGGCGACCCAGTTTCTCGATGTACGTTCGCTGATCGGAACCGGTACCGTTCCCCTGCACCCCGGAGCCGTGGCGACCTACCGCGCGTTGCACGGCTGAGCGAGGAAGGAGCACCGGTGACCCAGTCCCGCCCGCCGGTCGTGGCCATGCCGCTGCGCGTCCGCTTCCACGAGTGCGATCCGCAGGGCATCGTCTTCAACGCCCACTACCTGGCCTACTTCGACATGGCCTCGTTCGAGTTCTTCAAGGCGATCTTCGGCTCCTACGACGCGCTGCGCGACCAGGGCGTGGACTGCGTGGTGGCCGAGTCGAACCTGCGGTACCGCGCGCCGAGCCGGTTCGACGACGAACTGGTCGTCGAGGTCGCGATCGACCACCTCGGCACGACCTCGATGATCCTGGCGTTCACCGTCCGCCGCGGCGACGACCTGATCGCGACCGGCACGAACCGCTACGTGTTCGTCGACGCCCGGACCCTGGCCAAGGCCGCGCCGCCGGAGGACGTGCGCGCCAAGCTGCTGGCCCACACGTGAGCGAACCCGCCTTCGTGCGGGACACCCGCGCGGCCTACGACGCCATCGCCGGCGAGTTCGCCGAGTGGATCCGCGACGAGCTGGCGGTCAAACCGCTCGACCGCGCCGTGCTCGCCGCGTTCGCCGAACTCGCCGGCGGTCCGGTGGCCGACGTCGGCTGCGGTTCCGGCCGCATCACGGCGCACCTGCGGGGCCTCGGCGTGGACGCGTTCGGCATCGACCTGTCCCCGGAGATGGTCGCCGTGGCCCGGCGCACCCACCCGGGCGTCCACTTCGAGGTCGGGTCGATGACCGCGCTCGACCTCCCCGACGGCAGCCTCGGCGGGCTCGTGGCCTGGTACTCGATCATCCACGTCCCGCCGGACACGCTGCCCGCGGTGCTCGCCGGGTTCCGCCGGGTCCTCGCGCCCGGCGGCTGGCTGCAGCTGGCGTTCGGGGGCGGCGACGAGCCCGTGCACCGGGACGAGGTCGGCGGGCACCGGGTGAGCCTGGACTTCCACCAGCGCCGCGTGGACGAGGTGGCCGCCCTGCTCACCGAGGCCGGGTTCGAGGTGCGCGCCCGGCTGGAGCGCGCGCACCGGACGAAGCGGGGCCGTTCCCCGAAACGGCCCCGCAGGCGTTCGTCCTGGCCCGGCGGCCCGCTCAGGCCTCCTGAACGCCCGGCCGCCGGTCCTCCACGACGTAGCTGGCGCGCGTGCTGATCGGCGCGCCCGGCGTCGTCACGTACGGCACGACCCGGAAGTCGCTGCGCCACCGCTGCCGGTTGACGTTCACCCGCACGTAGCCGCGCTGGGCGTTGAAGAACTTCATGTGCGGGTTGGCCGCGAGGAAGTTCGTGCCGTCGGTGTTCATGTCCGCGCCGTCGCCGCCGCTGGTGATCGAGGTGCCGACGAACTCGCTGCCGACGGTGGCCGAGCCCGGGTCGGCGTAGTCGCGCTTGAGGTCCCAGGCGTAGTTCTGGTGCCGGTCGCCGGTGATCACGACCAGGTTGCGCACGTCCCGGTCCTGCGCCGCGGCCAGCACCTTGTTGCGCTCGGCGACGTAGCCGTCCCACGGGTCCAGCCACACGTCCACCGGCGCGCCCGGATCGCGGTCGGTCTGGCCCATCGGCGCCTGGTTGCCCAGCACCTGCCAGCGCGCCTTCGACCGGGAGAACCCGTCGATGAGCCACTCCCGCTGCTGCGGGCCGAGCAGGGTGCGCTCCGGGTCGAGTCGCTCGGTGCAGGTGGCCGAGTTGCCGTCGCCGCAGGGCTGGTCGTCGCGGTACTGGCGGGTGTCCAGCATGGTGATCTCGGCCAGCTGCCCGTAGGACAGGCGGCGGTGCAGCCGCACGTTCGGCCCGGACGGCATCTGCGTGTGCCGGTAGGGCAGGTTCTCGTAGTTGGCCTGGAACGCCTGCGCCCGCCGCTGCCGGAACACGGCCGGGTCCTGGTCGGGCTCGGTGTCGGCCTGCGAGATGTCGCCGGCCCAGTTGTTCTCGACCTCGTGGTCGTCGATGGTGTGGATCCAGGGGAAGCGGGCGTGTGCGGCCTGCAGCGGCGCCTCCGCCTTGTAGAGCGCGTACTGCAGGCGGTAGCGGGCGAGGTCGAAGGTCTCGGTCTTGAACTTGTCCTCGACGGTCACGCCGCGCTTGTTGGTGCCCACGCCGGACTCGTACAGGTAGTCGCCGAGGTGCACGACGAAGTCCAGGTCCTCGGCGGCCATGTGCTCGTAGGCGGTGTAGTAGCCGTCCTGCCAGGCCTGGCAGGAGGCGAACGCGAAGTTCAGCTCCCGCGGCGACGACCACAGCGCCGGGGCGGTGCGGGTGCGGCCGACCATCGAGATCTCGCCGCCGACGCGGAACCGGTAGAAGTACTCGTGGTCGGGCGCCAGGCCGGAGATCTCCGGGTGCACCGAGTGGCCCAGCTCGGGGGTGGCGATCGCGCTGCCCCGCCGCACCACGGCGCGGAACCGCTCGTCGTGGGCCACCTCGTACTCGACCCGGACCGGGACCGCGGGCATCCCGCCCGCGCCGTCGGCGGCGAACGGTTCCGGGGCGAGCCGGGTCCACAGCACGACTCCGTCGGGGGCCGGGTCGCCGGAGGCGACGCCGAGCGTGAACGGGTTGGTCCCCTTGACGGGGCTGGCGTAGGCATTCGCCGCCGTCCAGGCGCCGGTGCCGAGCAGCACCGCCGCGGCTCCCGCCCCGCTGAAGCCGAGGAACCGGCGGCGGGACAGGTGGTTCGGGCGCACGACCATGTGAGGTCCTCCTGTGGTGGGATGGGAGCACCAGGATGCTCACGGCCGGACATGGCCGTCAGCGTCCGGACGGGCGAACCACAGGTGAACGGAAACGATCAACTCGAATGTTCCGGATTCTCTTCTACCAGCCGGAGATCCCGCCCAACACGGGCAACGCGATCCGGCTCGCGGCCAACTCGGGCTGCCAGCTGCACCTCGTCGAGCCGCTGGGCTTCCGGTTCGAGGACAAGCACCTGCGCCGCGCCGGGCTGGACTACCACGACCTGGCCGACGTGCACGTGCACCCGGACCTGGACAGCGCGTGGAAGGCGCTGCTGCCGGCGAACGTGTACGCGTTCAGCGCCGGCGCCACCCGGTGGTACACCGAGGTGGCGTACCAGCCGGGCGACGTGCTGCTGTTCGGGCCCGAATCGTCCGGGCTGCCCGCGGAGGTGCAGGACGCCCCGCAGGTCACCGACCGCGTGCGCGTGCCGATGAAGCCGGGCGTCCGCTCGCTCAACCTGGCCAACACCGCCGCCATCGCGGTGTTCGAGGCCTGGCGGCAGCAGGGTTTCCCCGGCGGCGTCTAGCGGTGCTCGTTCACCGGCGCCGTGGATAGCAGGTCGTCGCGGTAGTCGGCGGGCAGCTGCTGCGCCAGGTCGTCGAACTCGCCCTCGCTCACGCCCGCCTTCAGCGCCGCGACGACCGCACGGGCGTGCTCGCGGGCGCCGTCCTGCGTGCAGCCGTGGCCTTCCGCGTCCATGACGCGCCGGTAGAACTCCTCGACGCCGAACGACGCGCCCTCACCGGTCTCGGGCAGCGCCTCCTTGATGCCGGCGGGCAGCTGTCCGGCCAGGTCACCGGGCTCACCGCCGGCGAGCCGCTGCCCCAGCACGGTCAGGGTCGCGCGGGTGGCGTCGGCAGCGTGCCCGGCGTCCTCCAGCCCGGCGGTCCGGCGCACGGCGGCGACGATCTCCTGTTCCTTCATCACACCTCCCGGTGAACTCGTCTCCGCAAGGCGCATACCCGGCCGCCGCGGGCCTGACACGTCACCCGGCCTCCGGGGGCGTCACCGCCTCCAGCCCCCACGCCTCGCGGAACGCGCTGACCGTCAGCCACGCCAGCCGGGCGTTCACCGCGAACAGCTGGCGCACCGAGGTGAGCGTGTCGAAGGAGGCGTCGCCTTCGCTGTCCCGGCCGCGCGCCAGCTCGGCCTCGCCGAAGCCGTCGCCGAAAACCTCCCGGATCGTGCCCAGGTAGTAGAGGTAGCCGAGGGTTTCGAGCTGGACCCGGCGCAGGCCCTCGTCGTCGCCGGGCGAGACGGGCGGTCGCGTCGCCGCCTTCAGCAGGACCGGCGCGTCCGGCACGGCGTGCGCCTCGACGTGCCGGACCAGCTCGCTGGCCCGCGCGTGGTCGTACGCCTCGCGTGCGACGACTGTGCGCAGCCCGGCGAGTTTGCCCTTCAGGTCTTCGTCGACCACCCGGCGGCACACCGCGTCGAGCGCCCCGGGCTCCGCGGTCACCAGCCGCGCGACGCGGATCAGCTCCCGCGGCAGCCCGCCGGCCAGGCAGTGGCAGAGGCAGACGAACGGCTCGGGCAGGCCCAGCACGCGGGCGCCGAGCACGGCGCTGGCGTCCGGCAGGCGCAGGTGGTCCAGCCGGAAGATCATGTCGAAGGCGCTGTCGAACGCGTCCCGCACCGGCAGCCCGCGCCGTTCGAACGACGCGAGCGCGTCCTCCGACACCGACACCAGGAACAGGAACCCGGGGACGTCCAGGTTGAACAGGGCCTTGACCTCGTTGACGAAGTCCTGCGCCTCCTCCGGGGAGAGGATCTTGTCCAGCTCGTCGAGCACGATCACCACCGAGGGCGTGGCGATGTCCGGCAGGCGGGAGACGCAGTCGATCGTGGTGCGGAGGAACTCGCCGAACTCGTGCACGATCTGCGGGTAGCTGCGCGGCTGGCGGGTCAGCTCGCGGGAGTCGCTGAGCCCGGTCTCCGCCCCGAACAGCAGGCCGACCTTGCCCGACCACCCCGAGGTGTGCTTCTGCTGGAACTCGATGCCGTCCAGGGTTTCCCTGGCCAGGTCCCGCAGTCCGGGCAGGTCCCGCGGCCTGCGGGTGAGGGCGGGCGCGGGCGCCGGCGTGAACCGGCGCCGCCGCGCCAGGTACAGCACGGTCATCCCGGCCAGCACGACGACGAGCGGCCACCACATGGCCGACAGCCAGCTGCCGAGGTCCTGGCGCGGCCCGTTGACCGCGGCCGCGCCGACGAACCCGACCACGACCCACAGGACGACGGCGGCCAGCAACGGCGCGGCGGGCCGCAGCAGCGCGAGCCGCTCGGTCCACCGCGGCGGCCGGTCCTTGATCCGCGCGGCGCAGAACCCGAGCACCTCGGCGCAAGTGCGCGCGAAGAGGTGGAGGACGAACTCGCGGGCGTCGTAGCGCACCGGGACGCTTTCCAGGACCACGATGTGCTGACGGCCCGCCTCGAGGAACCGGCCCGCCTGGTAGGCCTCCAGCAGGGTCGACTTGCCCGCGCCGCGCGGCCCGGCCACACCGATGGCCCCGCCGCTGATCCCGCTGGTGAGCCGGCGCAGCCGGGTGAACGCGGCGGTGTCGACGATGCGGTCGCCCGCGCGCATCAGCCCGAGGCCGGCGCGGTTGAGCTCCGGCAGCACCGTGCTGAACGACGGGTTCACCGCCTCGTTCAGGTGCCGAGTGACCGCCGGGAGCACCGCGCGCATCGCCGCGGACAGCCAGTCCCGCTCGGCCTCGCCGACGCGCACCCGCAACGCGTCCCGCGTGGCGGTCCACTTCGCACTGCCGCGCCGGTCCGGGTCCTGCGACAGCCGGGCGGGCACCAGCCCGGGGCTCAGCGACAGCGGGCCGCCCAGCACGAGGACCAGCAGGGTGACGCCGTCGGCGAGCAACCACACCTGCCAGTCCGGCCACGGCAACGGAATCACGTGCGACAACAGGAGGTAAGCCGCCACCGCGGCCACCGCGGCGGTGAGCGTGGTCCGCGCGACCACCGGCGGCGGGATGCGGCGTCCCGGCTCCTCGTCCTTCTCCGGGCTGAAGGTCGCCAGGCACGCCGTCAGGAGCACGAACCCGGCGGCCAGCCCGGCCAGCACCCACACCACGGTGGCCCAGAACGGCCCCATCGCCGCCTTCGACGACGGCCACAGCCGCCACAACACCAGCAGAAAGGTCGTCGCAATCGCGGTCGTCACCGGGAAGCCGGCGCCGGCCCGGGCGGGCTTGCCGGCGAACCTCGTGCCTGCCCTGGCGATCAGCCGGTGGGCCCAACGCAGCGAGAACCCGCCCACCACCGCCCCGGCCAGGAAGATCCAGAACCGCGCGCCGCCGCTCAGCGAAGTCTGGCCGAGCTGCCAGGCCGCGAGCGGGAACACCAGGCCCGGCCACATCGCGGCGCCGGTGAGCGCGTGGCCCTTCCGGTCCCGGGCCGACGGCGTTCGCACGGCCGGGGTGGCGTCGCGTTGCTCGTGGTCGGCCAGCGCCTGCCGGGCCAGCCGCAGTCCCGCGATCTCCGGGTTGGTGTACCGCAGGATGCCCTGGCTGCCGCGCAGCACCGCCGACCGCACGTGCGCCCGCACGCCCGCCCGGTCGGCCTCGGCCACGCGACGGCCGAACTCGGTGGCGACCGAGGGGTCATCCAGGGCTACGTCGACGAGGTCCGGCAGGCGATCGCGGAGTTCCGAGACCAGCGCATCCGGGACGGCGCCCGCCGTGTCGCCCGGTGCCCCGGCGGACGCCTCGTGCAGTGCGGTCATGATCGAGCACTGTATCGGCGCGCCGACCGGACGGCCCGCGTTTCGGCGGATCTACGCCCCGACGGTCCGGCTGCGGCTGGCCCGCCGGCCGCGGCACCAACCTCACCGCACAACCCGCCTAGGGCAGGCGCTGTCCCACGAACAGCGACGTGCCCGCGGCGGCGACGAGCGCCAGCGTGCCGAGCAGGACCCACGGCCTGCTGGCGTCGGCTTCCTTCATCTCGTAGCCGATCTGCTCGCCGAGGTCGGCGTAGACCTCCTTGAGCTGCTCGGCCGAGCCCGCTTGGTAGAACTGCCCGTCGGAGAGGCGGGCGACCTCCTGCAGCGAGCCGTCGTCGACGTCCACCGGCACCTCGCGGCCGTCGATCTCGACCGTGCCGTGGCTGGTGCCGAAGGAGATCGTGGAGATCGGCACCTGCTGCTTGCGCGCCTCCTGCGCGGCGGTGAACGCGCCGCGCGGCGCGTACAGGTCGTCGGGCACGGTCTGCTTGCCGTCGCTCATCAGCACGATCCGCGCGGGCGGCGGCCCGTCGGCGCCGCCGACCACCGCCGAGAAGCCCTGGATCGACTGCAGCGCCGCGTAGATGCCTTCGCCGGTCGCCGTCGACTGGGCCAGCTTGAGGTTGTCGATCGCGCTGACCACGCTCTGCCGCTGCGTCGTCGGCGCCACCAGGACCGTCGCGGTGCCCGCGAACGACACCAGGCCCAGGTTGATGCCGGGCGTGAGGCCCTGCGCGAACTGGGTCGCCGCGTCCTGGGCCGCCTTGATGCGGGACGGCTTGACGTCGGTGGCCTCCATGGACAGCGACACGTCCACCACCAGCATCACCGTGGCGCGGTTGCGCGGCACCTTCTGCTCGGCGGTCGGCCCGGCCAGCCCGACGGTCAGCAGCAGCAGCGAGACGATGATCAGCGCGGCCGGCACGTGCCGTGGCCAGCCCTGCGAGCGGGGCGCGATGCGGTCGAGCAGTTCGAGATTGGTGAACCGCATGGTGCGGCGCCGCCGGGCGCGCTGCGCCAGCACGTAGCCGACCGCGACCGCGGCGACCACGAACAGCAGCAGGAACCACCAGGGCGCGCTGAATCCGGAGAGGCTCACGCGACGCCCCCGCTCCACCGCCGCTTGCGTGCCACCACGAACCGCACGGTGTCGGCGATCCAGTCGGAGTCCGTGCGCAGCACCAGGTGCGCCGCGCCGGCTTGCCGCAGCGCCCGCGCCACCTGGTCGCGGTGCGCCTGCGCGGCCGCGGCGAACTCGCGCCGCAGCAACGCCGAGGCCCGCACCTCGCGTTGTTTGCCGGTCTCCGGGTCGGCCAGCACGATCGTGCCCACCTCCGGCAGGTCGACGTCGCGGGGGTCGATCACCTCGATGCCGATGAGGTCGTGCCGCGCGGACAGCGCGCGCAGCGGGCGCTGCCACCCGGTGCCGCCGAGGAAGTCGGACACCACGACGACGAGACCGCGCCGGCGCGGCGGCCGGCGCAGCTGCTCGACCATGGCGGCGAGGTCGCCCCGGGTGCCCTCGGCCGCGCGCGGCATCTCGGCGATCTTGCGCAGCAGGTTGCGGGCGTGCGCGCGGCCGCCGCGGGCCGGGACGCGTTCGGTCTGATCGCCGTTGGAGAACACCGCGCCGAGCCGGTTGCCACCGCCGCCGGTCAGGTGGGCGATCGCGGCGACCGCGCACACCACCAGGTCGCGCTTCTCGGACAGGGCGGTGCCGAAGTCCAGGCTCGCGGACAGGTCGGCGGCCACCCACGTCTCCAGCTCGCGGTCGGCGACCGTCTCGCGGATGTGCGGCTCGGTGGTGCGGGCGGTGACGGCCCAGTCCATGCGGCGCACGTCGTCGCCCGGCTGGTAGGGCCGCGCCTCGCCCGGCTCGGAGCCGGGGCCGGGCACGAGACCGAGGTGGTTGCCCTGCAACAGGCCGTCGAGCCGGCGGCGCACCTCGAGTTCGAGCATGCGCAGGCCGGCGTCGAGCCGTTCACCACGGAGCACGGGCGGCGCCCACGCGGGCCGGGCGCTGCCGTCGCCGGTGTTTCCCCTGGCCACTACCGCCCCGGGGTCCCGTTCGGCAGCGGCTGGGCCGGACCGCCCTGCGGCCGGGCCGAGACCTGCGGCAGCGGCACGGTCTGCAGCACGCGGGTGATGATGTGGTCCAGCGGCACGGCGTCGGCGAGCGCGTCGTAGGACAGCACGAGCCGGTGGCGCAGCACGTCCGGCACGACGTCGACGACGTCCTGGGGCAGCACGTAGTCGCGGCCGCGGACGAGCGCGAGCGCGCGGGCGGCGGCGATGATACCGAGGCTGGCGCGCGGCGAGGCGCCGTAGGACACCCAGCCCGCGACGTCGGTGAGGCCGTGCTCGGCCGGGGTGCGGGTGGCCAGCACCAGGCGCACCACGTAGTCGACGAGCGAGTGGTGCACGAACACCTTCGCGGCGACGTCCTGCAGCCGGACCAGCTCGGCCGGGCTGAGGACCTCGTGCGGCTCCGGCGGCGTGACGCCCATCCGGTAGATGATCTCGCGCTCCTCCTCCGCGGAGGGGTAGTCGACGATGATCTTGAACAGGAACCGGTCGCGCTGCGCCTCCGGCAGCGGGTAGACGCCCTCGTTCTCGATCGGGTTCTGGGTCGCGAGCACCAGGAACGGGTCGGGCATCGGGAAGGTCTTGCCGCCGATGGAGACGTGCCGTTCGGCCATCACCTCGAGCATCGCGGACTGCACCTTGGCCGGCGCGCGGTTGATCTCGTCGGCGAGGACGAAGTTCGCGACGACCGGGCCGAGCTCGACGTCGAACTTCTCGCTGCCCTGACGGTAGATGCGGGTGCCGAGGATGTCGGCGGGCACCAGGTCGGGCGTGAACTGGACGCGCGAGAACGAGCCGCCGACGACGCGGGCGAGGGTCTCCACCGCGAGGGTCTTCGCCACGCCGGGCACGCCCTCCAGGAGCAGGTGCCCCTTGGCCAGCAGGCCCACCAGGAGCCGCTCGACGAGCCGGTCCTGCCCGACGATCACCCGCTTGACCTCGAACACGGTGCGCTCGAGCAGCTGCGCGTCCCGCGCGGGGGTCGCGGACTGCTGTTGCCCGTTCGCGCCCTCCGGGTAGCGGGGCTCGGTCACGGTTCCCTCCTCGCTCACGTTCACCTCTGCGCTGCGACCGTACTAGCCGGCCGGGCGCGGGAGGTCGCCACGGTAGTCAACTCGCTCAGCGGTGTGACGACTGTGAACTGCCGGACGGCGTCCGGCCAGGCGGTCGAGGTCCTGCGGCGTGTCGACGTCGGCGCACTCCCCCGGCGCGGCAGGCACCTCCACGATCGCGAGGTGGCCGAGCACGCGGCGCAGGGCAGCCCCGTGCGGTTGGGCAGGCAGGGCGGCGCGCAGGCTCGCGGTGCGCCACACGCCGATGAGCCACTGGCGGCGGCCGGTGTCGTCGGTGAGCAGGGCGCCGTCGGCGTCGCCGAGCGCCGCGGCGAGCCGCTCCACTGTGGACGGTGTGACGCCGGCCAGGTCCCCGGCGAGCAAGACGACGCGGCTCGCCGAGACGTGCCGGAGCCCCGCGGCGACGGCGGCGACCGGCCCGCCGCCCGGCGGGTCCTCGCGCGCCCAGCGCACTCCGGTGATCCCGTCCCGGGCCGGCCCCACCACGACGACCGGATCGGCGCCGGCGACCGCGTCCAGCGCGCGGCGCAGCAGGGGGCGCCCGCCGACCGGCAGCATGGGCTTGTCCACACCGGACATCCGGCGCGCGGAGCCTCCCGCGAGCACGACGGCGGCCAGGTCGGTCACGCCGCCCAGGCTATCCCGGCCGTTCGGACGCGGCCGGGGTGTGTCTCACAGAGGTTGCGGCTGGTGGCCGGCGCGCCGACGGCGGGCTTCGACGCGCCGCTAGCCGACCAGGCGCGTCGCGAACGGCATGATGTCTCCGTAGCGCACCCGGGTCACCCGCACGGTCAGCCCGGACTGCGGGGCCTCGATCATCATCCCGTTGCCGAGGTACAGCGCCACGTGGTGGATGCCGCCGCGGCCCCAGAACAGCATGTCCCCGCGCCGCATCTGCGCCAGCGGCACCCGCCGCCCGGAGGTGTACTGGTAGCCGCTGTAGTGCGGCAGCGCCTTCACCCCCGCGAAGGCGTAGATCATCAGCCCGGAGCAGTCGAACCCGACCTTGCGGTAGTCGCCGTAGGCGTCGGCCACGCCGCCGTCGCGGATGCCGCGAGTGGGGCCGTAGGCGTTGCCGCCACCCCACGCGTACGGCACGCCGAGCTGCGACATCGCCCGCGCGACGACCCGCTCGATCGTCGCGGACGCCGAACCCGACGCGACCGGCGGCGGCGACGGCCTGCCGGCGTTCCCGCCGCCGCTGGACTGCGAGTTGGACGCCTGCGCCGCGGCCAGCGCCGCCTGCCGCGCCTGCTCCTCGTCCTCGCGCTGCTTCTGCGCGAGCCAGTCCTCGTAGCGCTGCCGCTGCCCCTGCAGCCCGCTGACCCGCTGCTGCGCCTCGAACAGCTGCTGCTCGACCGTGGTCTTCTGCGCCACCAGCTGCGCGTTCTGCGCCGCCTGGTTCTGCTGGGCCTGTACGGCCACGGCCTGCGCGGAATCGGCGGTGATCTTCGCCCGCGCGGCCTGGTCCTGCGCCTGCTGGGCGAGCTGCAGCGCCTGGCGCGCGGCGGCGTCCTTGTTGGACTTGTCCGTCTGCGCCTGCTGCATCATCTCCAGCGCGTTGAGCTGGCTGCCGCTGACGGCTTCCAGCAGCTGGGCGCGGGCCAGCAGGTCCTTCGGGCTGCTCGCGCCCAGGTAGGCCGAGATCGACCCCATGGTGCTGCCCTGCTGGTAGCTGCTGGAGATGAACGCGTCGAGGTTCGCCCGAGCCGCGTCGATCTGGGCCTGCGCGGCGTCGGCCTCGCGCTTGGCCGCGTCCGCGTCGCGTTGCGCCTGGTCGGCCGCGTCCTGCGCGGCCTGCAGGTCGACCAGCGCCTTGTTGGCCTCTTCCATGCGCAGCTCGACCGTGCTCTGCAGCTCGTCGAGCCGCGACTCGGCCTCGGCGAGCTGGTTGGTCAGCTGCCCGACCTCGCCGGCCTTGGCGTCGGCGTCGCGCCGGCTCGCGCTGATCTCGGAGTCGCTCGGGTTCGGCGGCGGTGGCGGCACCGCGGCGGCCGGCCCGGTCGCGATCGACACCACCACGAGCGCCAGCGCCCCGGCCCCCAGCCAGCGGCGCGCTCTCCGGCCCTGGTCACCCACGCCCTCGACTCCCTCCCGCGGACACACTTCCCCACTGCATCGCGAACTGTGCCACCCGAGTCACTCGCAGACCAGGTGTCACACGCGGCACAGCTGCAACTTTCACCCCAACCGGGGATCCTCCGGGCGTTCCGGCGCGTCGGAGGAGCGTGCAGAGATCGCGAGTCGGCCCCGCCGTGGCCACGCTGGGCCTGGCCCTGGTGGTGGCGGGCACCTTCCTGCCCTGGTTCCGGTCGGGGTCGGTCAGCCGGAGCAGCTACGCGGCGGCCGGGCTGGCCGACCGGCTGGCGCTGCTCGACGACCCGCTCGCCGGCACGGCGCTGCGGGCATGGGTGGCCGTCCCGGCGCTGGCGGCGGCGTGCCTGGTGCTGCTGGTCTGCGGTCTGGCGCGCACCGGCGCAACGTTGACGGCCCTGCTGGCGATTACCGGGGGAACCGTCGCGCTGATCGCCACCGTCCAAGCGGGCGGAACCACGGGGGTGGTCTCCGTCGCCCTGGCCGGGCCGGTGACCACGCTCTGCGGTTCCGCCCTCGCGCTGGCCGGCGCGGTCGGCACCTTCATCACGGCGAGAGCAGGTAGAACACGGTGAGCACGCCTCCCCAGGACGGTCAGTGGCCGTACCAGCAGAACCAGTACCCCGGGCAGCAGTACCCGCAGCAGCAGTACCCCGGGCAGCCGTACGGCCAGGGGTACCCGCAGCAGCAGTATCCGCAACAGCCGTACTCGCAGCCCTTCCAGCAGCTGCCGCCGCAGCAGCCGCCGAAGCGGGGCCGCCGCGGCCTGATCATCGGGCTCGTCGTCGCGCTCGTCGTGCTGCTCGGCGGTGGCGGCACGTGGTTCGCACTGTCGCAGCGGAATTCGATCGCCTCCGGCGCGGCCACCCCGACCGAGGCGGCGCGGAACCTGGCGACCGCGCTGAGCGGCAGCGACGTGGTCGGCATGGTCGGCGCGCTCGCGCCCGCCGAGGCGAAGCTGCTCACCGAACCGATCGGGCAGACCACCGACGAGCTCAAGCGCCTGGGCATCCTCAAGCCGGACGCGAACCCCGAGGCGCTGACCGGGATGCAGGTCAAGGCCGAGAACCTGACGTTCGACGAGGCGGGCGCGGAGCAGGTCAACGACCACCTGACGATCACCAAGCTCACCGGCGGCACGATCACCGTCACCGCCGACCCGTCCAAGCTGCCGCTGTCGGACAAGCTGATGGAGCAGATGCCCGCCGGCGAGGGCCCGCAGACCGAGACGATCGACATCGCCGACGAGGTCGCCGACTCCGGCGAGCCGATCCGCATCGCCACGGTCAAGGTCGACGGCGAGTGGTACCCGAGCCTGCTCTACACGATGGCCGACTACGCGCTGCGGGACGCGAACGAGCAGTGGCCGTCCACCTCGATCCCGGCGCGCGGCGCGAACAGCCCGAACGAGGCGGTCAAGCAGCTCGTGCAGGCCGCGCTCGACGCCGACGTCACGCGCGTCATCGAGCTGCTGCCGCCGGACGAGATGGCGGTGCTGCACGACGCCGGCCCCGCGCTCGTCGCCGCCGCGGCCGAGGACGCCGAGCCCAGTGGCGCGAAGCTGCTCGACCTGCGGACCGAGACCTCCGAGGTGCCCGGCGGCACCCGCGCCACCGTCACCCACGTGCAGATCCAGGGCCCGGACGGCGAGACCTACACCGTGACGAAGAAGGGCGACTGCTACGAGGCGACCGGTGCGGGCCGCACCGAGGAGCTGTGCGCCGACTACCTGGCGGACACCCTCGAGGACGAGGTCGGCTCGTCGGTGCCCGAGGAGGTCACCCAGGTCCTGCAGCACCTGTCGAGCGGCATCCTCGGCCAGGGCCTCGGCGTGATCACCACCGAGGTGGCCGGGCAGCACTACGTCAGCCCGCTGCGCACGTTCAACGAGCTGGGCCTGACCGTGCTGCGCAGCCTGCAGCCGGAGGACATCACCGCGCTGCTGCGCCTGGCGGAGTAGCGCGAAGCAGATCACACCGCTGCCTGGGCGGGTCGCGTTGAAGTCAAAAAAGGACAAGCGTACTGTTTGCCGTGTGGGAGCCTGCGCCGTCCCCGCGTCTGCGGACGCGAGCCGCGTGCGCCAGACTCGCGACAGACAGACCCGAACCGAACTGACGGCGACGACCCTGCCCAGGGAGTTAGACGTGACCGCACCAGCCAGCAAGGACAGCTTCGGCGCCCGCGACACCTTGAAGGTGGGTGACGCCTCGTACGAGGTGTTCCGCCTGGACAAGGTGTCCGGGTCCGAGAAGCTGCCCTACAGCCTGAAGATCCTGCTCGAAAACCTCCTGCGCACCGAGGACGGCGCGAACATCACCGCCGACCACATCCGCGCGCTGGGCAACTGGGACCCGACCGCCGATCCGTCGATCGAGATCCAGTTCACCCCGGCCCGCGTGATCATGCAGGACTTCACCGGTGTCCCCTGCGTGGTCGACCTGGCCACCATGCGCGAGGCCGTCACCGACCTCGGCGGCGACCCGGACAAGGTGAACCCGCTCGCCCCGGCCGAGCTGGTCATCGACCACTCGGTGATCATCGACGTGTTCGGCCGCGCGGACGCCTTCGAGCGCAACGTCGAGATCGAGTACGAGCGCAACCGCGAGCGCTACCAGTTCCTGCGCTGGGGCCAGGGCGCGTTCGACGAGTTCAAGGTCGTCCCGCCGGGCACCGGCATCGTGCACCAGGTCAACATCGAGCACCTGGCCCGCACGGTCATGGCGCGCAACGGCCAGGCCTACCCCGACTCGTGCGTGGGCACCGACTCGCACACCACGATGGTCAACGGCCTCGGCGTGCTGGGCTGGGGCGTCGGCGGCATCGAGGCCGAGGCCGCGATGCTCGGCCAGCCGGTGTCGATGCTGATCCCGCGCGTCGTCGGCTTCAAGCTGACCGGCGAGATCCCGGCCGGCGTGACCGCGACCGACGTAGTGCTGACGATCACCGAGATGCTGCGCCGTCACGGCGTGGTCGGCAAGTTCGTCGAGTTCTACGGCGAGTCCGTCGCCCAGGTGCCGCTGGCCAACCGCGCCACCATCGGCAACATGAGCCCGGAGTTCGGCTCGACCGCGGCGATCTTCCCGATCGACGACGAGACGATCCGCTACCTCAAGCTGACCGGCCGCTCGGCCGAGCAGGTCGCGCTGGTCGAGGCCTACGCCAAGGAGCAGGGCCTGTGGCACGACCCGAGCCGCGAGGCGTCCTACTCCGAGTACCTGGAGCTGGACCTGTCGACGGTGGTGCCGTCGATCGCGGGCCCGAAGCGCCCGCAGGACCGCATCGAGCTGACCGACGCGAAGTCCGCGTTCCGCAAGTCGGTGCACGACTACGTCGAGGAGCAGCACCCGACGCCGCACACCAAGGTCGACGAGAAGGTCGAGGAGTCCTTCCCGGCCAGTGACGCGCCGAGCCTGTCCTTCGCGGACGAGGACGCGGAGCCCGCGCTGCAGTCGGCCGCGAACGGCGCGTCGGGCCGCCCGTCGAAGCCGGTCACGGTGCGCTCCGAGGAGCGCGGCGAGTTCGTGCTCGACCACGGCGCCGTGGTGATCGCCTCGATCACCTCCTGCACCAACACCTCCAACCCGTCGGTCATGCTGGGCGCCGCCCTGCTGGCCCGCAACGCGGTGGAGAAGGGCCTGTCGGTCAAGCCGTGGGTGAAGACGTCGATGGCGCCGGGTTCGCAGGTCGTCACCGACTACTACGAGAAGGCCGGCCTGTGGCCGTACCTGGAGAAGCTGGGCTACCACCTGGTCGGCTACGGCTGCACCACGTGCATCGGCAACTCCGGCCCGCTGCCCGAGGAGATCTCGGCCGCGGTGCAGGAGAACGACCTGACCGTGGTGTCGGTGCTGTCCGGCAACCGGAACTTCGAGGGCCGGATCAACCCGGACGTCAAGATGAACTACCTGGCGTCCCCGCCGCTGGTCATCGCCTACGCGCTGGCCGGCACGATGGACTTCGACTTCGAGGAGCAGCCGCTCGGGCAGGACTCGGACGGCAACGACGTGTTCCTGCGCGACATCTGGCCGTCGCCGCAGGAGATCCAGGAGACCATCGACTCGGCGATCACGCAGGAGATGTTCTCCAAGGACTACGCCGACGTGTTCGACGGCGGTGACCGCTGGAAGTCGCTGCCCACCCCGGAGGGCAAGACCTTCCAGTGGGACCCGGAGTCGACCTACGTGCGCAAGCCCCCGTACTTCGAGGGCATGCAGGCCGACCCGGAGCCGGTCACGGACATCAAGGGCGCCCGCGTGCTGGCGAAGCTGGGCGACTCGGTGACCACCGACCACATCTCCCCCGCCGGCGCCATCAAGGCGGACTCGCCCGCCGGCCGGTACCTGGCCGAGCACGGCGTGGACCGCAAGGACTTCAACTCCTACGGCTCCCGGCGCGGGAACCACGAGGTGATGATCCGCGGCACCTTCGCCAACATCCGGCTGCGCAACCAGCTGCTGGACGACGTGCAGGGCGGCTACACCCGCGACTTCACGCAGGAGGGCGCGCCGCAGGCGTTCATCTACGACGCCGCGCAGAACTACGCCAAGGCCGGCATCCCGCTGGTCGTGCTGGGCGGCAAGGAGTACGGCTCGGGTTCGTCGCGTGACTGGGCCGCCAAGGGCACCCGGCTGCTCGGCGTGCGCGCCGTGATCGCCGAGTCGTTCGAGCGGATCCACCGGTCCAACCTGATCGGCATGGGTGTCATCCCGCTGCAGTTCCCGGAGGGCGAGTCGGCCTCGTCGCTGGGCCTGGACGGCACCGAGACGTTCGACTTCGAGGGCATCACGAAGCTCAACGAGGGCGAGACGCCGCGGACGATCAAGGTGACCGCCACGAAGGAGGACGGCGCCAAGGTGGAGTTCGACGCCGTGGTGCGGATCGACACCCCGGGTGAGGCGGACTACTACCGCAACGGCGGCATCCTGCAGTACGTGCTGCGCAAGATGACCCGCGCCTGACGGTTTCTCTTCCGAGAAGCGCCCGCGAGCCCCGCTCGCGGGCGCTTCTTTTCGTTCGTGCGGGAAGCGCCGCGCGCGCTGAGCGGGTTCCCGTGCCGTGCCGCCCGGAATCGCGATCGCTTCGGCTCGTTCGGCGGTGACCGCCCACGCGCGGCACCAGTCGTGGTGACCTCGCACCCGCACGACAGCCGCCTCCACGTCGCCGACGTCGCTCGCGCCGTACACGGCCTTGACCCTGGACTTCGGCCACCAGCGGGGTCCTCGGCGGGACGCCGCGGCGGCGCTGGGACGGGTTCATCGGCTCGTCGGAGGGCCGCACGTGCCGTGAGGACAGTGTCCCGTCCGGCCACCCGTTGCGACCCGACGCCTCGGGCCGCGGCACGCCGACGCTCGTCGTGACCAACGGCAGCGACGGCGCGATGGGCGATCTGTGGAGCGGGCGTGCGTGGCGGCCGCGCTGGAGCGGAGCTGGAACGCGTTCGTCTACGACGGACCCGGCCAGCAGTCCCTGCTGTTCGAGCGGGGTGTCCCGTTCCGCCCGGACTGGGAGGCCGTGCTGACGCCGGTGCTGGACACCGTCCTCGCGCGGCCCGAGGTCGACACCGGCCGGGTCGCGCGAGGACGGCCTGAGTCAGGCCGGTTTCGGGCTGCCCAGGGCGTTGGTGTTCGAGCACCGCCTCGTCGCCGCGGTGGCCGCCCCGGGGGTGGCGGACGTGTCGGCCTCGTGGACCGCGCCCCTGCCGGGGAGCTTGGTCCGGCAACTCGACGCGGGCGACCGCGACGGGTTCACCAAGGGCGTGCGGACAGCCGAACGACTGCCTGACATCCGCCGGACGTTGGAGTTCCGCGCCCGCCCCTACGGCATCCGGGACCGCTTCGACCTCTACCGCGCCGTGCGCGAGTACCGGCTGGACCAGGCGCAGGCGGCCGGCCATCCGCACTCCCCTGCTGCTGACCGATCCCGAGGGCGAGCAGTTCTGGCCCAGCCAGTCCGCCCGGCTGGCCGGGATGCTGCCCGGGGCCGAGGTCGTGCGGTTCACTGCGGCGGAGGGCGCGTCCGGGCACTGTGAGCCGATGGCGCGGCTGCTGGTCGAGCAGCAGGTGTTCGACTGACTCGGCGAGCGAATCGCCCAGAGCCACGCCGTATAGGTCGTTATACGCAGCTCAGGCGATGACCGGCTCCAGGTACCGCTGCAGAGCGCGCTTCAGCTCACGGATCCAGATCTCCCGCTCCTCCTCGGCGGCGCTCACCACCGTGCCCAGCAGGGCGCCGAAGATCTGCGTCGCCACCACCGCTGTCGTCCGGCGCTCCGCCGCCGGCAGCGACGGCGCCCGCGCCGCGAGCACCTCCTCGATCTTGCCGACGACCGCCTGGTGCAGCGCGCGGGTCGGCGCGGCGAGGCGTTCGGGCATGCCGGCGTCGGCGAACAGCGCCTTGAACCCGGGGTTGTCCAGGTTCACCTGGATCATCGGCGCGGCCATACGGTCGATCAGTTCCGGCAGCGGCAGTTGCGCGTACCCGACGTCGAACGCCTTCTCGTGCGCGGCCCGCAACTGATCGCGGTACCGGGTGGCCAGCGCCTCGGCCAGGGCCTCCTTGTTCTTGAAGAACTGGTACAGCGTGCCGGGCGACACCCCGGCCCGTGCGGCGATCGCGTTCGTCGTCGCACGGGCGTACCCGGCTTCGGCGAACACCTCGGCCGCCGCGTCGGTCAGCTGTTCCATGCGGCGCTGCCCGCGTGCCTGTCGGCGGCGGGCCGGGGCCTCTTCGGACACAGTCCTCCTCCGGAGTTGACAAATGCGAGCGATCGCTCGTAATTTCGAACGCGAGCGATCACTCGTGTTCCTGTCAGACTACCGCCCTCCCGGAGTTCCGCCATGCCCTCACCGCTGTCCCGTCTCGGCCGGTTCACCGTGCGCCGCAGACGTTGGGTCCTCGCCGCCGCCGTCCTGCTCACGCTGCTCGCGGGCGCACTCGCCGCCGGCGCCATGAACGCGCTCACCCTGTCCCGCATCGACGCGCCCGGCTCGGAGTCCGACCAGGCCAAGGAGATCCTGCGCGCGCAGTTCGACACGGGCCCGCCCAACCTGCTGTTCCTGGTCACCGCCGCCGAGGGCACTGTCGACGACGCTGCGGTCCGCGCCGCGGGCGAGGCCGTCGCCGCGGACCTGGCCGCACAGCCCGGCGTCGCGGAAGTCGCCTCGTACTGGTCGCGCGGCGGGAGTCCCGCGCTGCGCAGCGAGGACGGGCGCCAGGCGATCATCCTGGCCCTGGTCCCGGGCGGGGTGAACGAGAGCCGCGAACGCGTCGGCGAACTCGCCGCGGCCTTCACCGGGCCGCGCGGGCCGGTGACCCTGGAGGCCGGCGGCCAGGACGAGGTGTTCCGCGAGGTCGGCGCGCAGGCCCGCACCGACTTCCTGCGTGCCGAGGCGATCGCAATCCCGCTGGTGCTGCTGCTCCTGATGCTGGTGTACCGGCGGGTCGCGGTCGCGCTGGTGACGCTCGGCGTCGGCCTGTTCGCCATCGTCACCACCCTCGCCGGGTTGCGCGCGCTGACCGCGGTCACCGAGGTGTCCACGTTCGCCGCCAACCTGACCCTGGTCATGGGACTCGCGCTGGGCGTGGACTACTGCCTGTTCGTCGTCGCCCGCTACCGCGAGGAACTCGCCGCGGGCCGGGACGTCGGCGACGCGGTCACCACCGCCGTCGCGACCGCCGGGCGGACCGTGTTGTTCAGCGGTCTCACCGTCGCCGTCTCGATGTGCGCTCTGCTGCTGTTCCCACTGGCGTTCCTGCGCGCCTTCGCCTACGCCGGGGTGCTCGTCGTGCTCACCGCGATGCTCGGCGCGCTGGTCGTCCTCCCCGCCGCACTGGCCGCGCTCGGGCACCGCGCCGCGGGTCCCGCGCGCGCCCGCCGGTCGGCCGCCTGGTACCGGATCACCAGCCAGGTGCTGCGCCGCCCGGTGCTGACCGGCGGGCTCGCGCTCCTGGTCGTGCTCGCACTGTCCGCGCCGCTGCTCGGCGCGCGGTTCGGCGTGCCGGACGACCGGGTGCTGCCCGCGGATTCGCCGAGCCGGGTCACCAGCGACTCCGTGCGCGCCGGGTTCGACCAGGAGGAGACCGACGCGCTGTACGTGGTCCTGCCGCGGGCGGGAGAGATCACCGGCTACGCCGAGGCTCTGTCCGAACTAGACGGTGTCGCCCAGGTCGATTCCGCGGCGGGCACGTTCGCCTCCGGCACCCTGGCCCGCACCCCCGGTCCGGACGCCGCCCGGTTCACCGCGGACGGCGGCACCTTCCTCACCGTCATCCCCAGCGCGCAGGCGCTCTCCGGCGACATCGGCGATCTCGTGCAGCGCGTCCGCGACCTGCCAGGACCCGCCGCGAAACTCGTCGGCGGCAGCCCGGCCGAGATGACCGACTGGCGGGACCGGGCCACCAGCCGGGTGCCGCTGGTGCTCGCCGTGATCGTGCTGCTGACGCTGCTGATCCTGTTCCTGATGACCGGCAGCGTGCTGCTGCCGCTGAAAGCCACGGTGCTCAACCTGCTCAGCCTCGGTGTCATGTTCGGCGCGCTGGTGTGGGTGTTCCAGGACGGCAACCTCACCGGGCTGCTCGCGTTCACCCCCACCGGCACGCTGGAGACGAGCATCCCGATCCTGATGTTCTGCGTCGCCTACGGCCTGTCCATGGACTACGAGGTGTTCGTGACCTCGCGCATCCGGGAGGAGTACCTGCGCACCGGCGACACCAACGCCTCCGTCGCCGCCGGGGTGCAGCGCAGCGCTCCGCTGGTCACCACCGCCGCCGCGATCCTCGCGCTGTCGTTCGCGACCTACACGACCGGCGGCGTGGTCTACCTGAAAATGCTCGGGCTGGGCATGTTCGTCACGGTCCTGGTCGACGCCACGCTCCTGCGCGGCGTGCTGCTCCCGGCGTTCATGCGCCTGGCGGGCCGGGCGAACTGGTGGGCCCCGGCGTTCTACCGGCGGCGCCTCGCCCGCGCCGAGCCCCAGCCCGCGGCCGGCGCTACCGCAGCTGGTCGCGGCGGCGCGTGAGGTAGGCGGTCTCCGCGGTGTTGCCCGCCAGCTCGATGGCCTGGTCGTAGGCCGCGCGGGACTCCGGGCCGCGGCCGAGCCTGCGCAGCAGGTCGGCTCGGGTGGCGTGGAACGCGTGGTAGCCGGCAAGCCGAGGCTCCAGGCTGTCGACAGCGGCGAGCGCCACCTCCGGGCCGTCGAGTTCGGCGACCGCGACGGCCCGGTTGAGGGCGACGATCGGCGAGGGGTCGAGGCGGACGAGCTGGTTGTAGAGGGCCAGGATCTGCGACCAGTCGGTGTCGCGGCCGTCGCGGGCGGAGGTGTGCACGGCGTTGATCGCGGCCAGGATCTGGTAGCGCCCCGGCGCCACCCCGGCCGCGGCGGCCGCGAGGCGCTCGCGCACCAGCCGGTGGCCCTCGGCGATGAGCGCGGCATCCCAGGCGCCGCGGTCCTGCTCGTGCAGGGGAACCAGCTCGCCGCTCGCCGACACCCGTGCCGGGCGGCGCGCCTCGATGAGCAGCATCAGCGCCAGCAGCCCGGCCACCTCGCCGTCGTCCGGCAGGAGTGCGCGGATCAGGCGGGCGAGCCGGATCGCCTCGGCGGTCAGGTCGTCCCGGACCGGGGCGGCGCCGGACCCGGTCGCGAGGTAGCCCTCGTTGAACACCAGGAACAACACCGCGAGCACACCGGACACGCGTGCCGGGAGGTCCTCCGCCGACGGCACCCGGTACGGGATGCGGGCGGCTCTGATCTTGGCCTTCGCGCGGGTGATCCGCCGCTCCATCGCGGTCTCGGCCACCAGGAACGCGCGGGCGATCTCGCGCACGGTCAGGCCGCCGACCATTCGCAGCGTCAGCGCCACGCGAGCCTCCACCGCCAGCGCGGGGTGGCAGCAGGTGAAGATCAGCCGCAGCCGGTCGTCGTCGATGACGCCGAGGGGCCCGGGTGGTTCGTCGTCGTGCACCATCCGGGCCTCCTTCTGCTTGTCGTCGCGTTTGTTCTCGCGCCGGATGCGGTCGATGGCCTTGCGGGTGGCGGTGGTGGTCAGCCACGCGCCGGGGTTGGGCGGCACCCCGTCGGCGGGCCACCGCTCGACCGCGGTCGCGAACGCCTCGGCGGCGGCCTCCTCGGCGATGTCGAGGTCGCCAAAACGCCGGGTCAGGGCGGCCACCACCCGGGCCCACTCCTCGCGGTGGGCCCGGGTGACCGCCTCGCGCGCGTCCGTCACCGGAACGGCCGCACCTCGATCTTGCGGTCGCAGATCTTGGAGGCCTCGGTGGCGAGCTTGAGCGCCACGTCCAGATCGGGGGCCTCCCAGATCCAGACGCCGGCGAGGTACTCCTTCGACTCGACGAAGGGCCCGTCGCTGAACACCGCCTGCTCGCCCCGGTTGTCGACGACCGTGGCCGACTCGGTGTCCGCGAGCCCGCCCGCGAAGACCCAGTAGCCCTCGGCGATCAGGCGTTCGTTGAACGCGCTGATGGCCGGCTGCCGGTCCGTCCGGCCGGGGTTGTCCTTGTCGTCGATGACGGAAACCAGGTACTGCATCTGAAGATCAGCTCCTCGGGTGGGCGGGGTTTTCAGGCGGTGGCGTACTGCGGGCGCCCGGCGGGCCGGTAGACCTGGATGGTCACGCCCTTCGAGTCGGTCCGCGAGTCGACGAGGTCGAGCGCGAGATCGGGGCCCGCGTCCGGGAACAGCCGCGCGCCCTGCCCGACGACCACCGGGATCACGATCAGGGTCAGCTCGTCGACCAGGTCGTTGGCCAGCAGCCACCGGATCAGGGCGCCGCTGCCGTGCACCTGCAGTTCGCCGCCGGGCTTGGCCTTCAGGTCGGCGACGGCGGCGGCCAGGTCGCCGCGCAAGACGGTGGTGCCCGCCCACGCCGGGTCGGTCAGGGTCGTCGAGGCGACGTACTTGGGCCGGTCGTGCAGCGCCCGCCGGACGGGCTCCCAGCCGGGAACGTCCGCGTCGGTCCCCCACGCGCCGGCGAACAGCTCGTAGGTCCGCCTGCCGAACAGGAACGCGTCGGCGCGCTGGTAGGTCCGCTTGATCAGCGCGTGGGTTCCGTCGTCGCCCTTGCCCATCGCCCAGCCGCCGCGGTCGAACCCGGTGCGGCGGTCCTCCTCCGACGTGCCGCCGTTGCCCTGCATCACGCCGTC
The DNA here is from genome assembly GCF_000231075.2 of Amycolatopsis sp. ATCC 39116. NCBI lineage: Bacteria > Bacillati > Actinomycetota > Actinomycetes > Pseudonocardiales > Pseudonocardiaceae > Amycolatopsis > Amycolatopsis sp. ATCC 39116. The sequence continues at coordinate 31,481 of NZ_AFWY03000011.1, forward strand.
GACGCTGATCTGGGTCATGGTCGTCAGCTTCATGGTCGCGGTTCCTCCACCTCGGCGCCGCCCCATCCGCGGGCGGCCTCACCCTGACCACGAACGCGACCACCCGGATCCGACACCGCCCCCGGAACTTTCTTGTTCGCGCGCCTACCGGCGGGTGAGCAGGAAGATCGGCAGCTCGCGGCCGGCGGCGAGGCGTTCCATCTCGTAGCCCGGCCAGAAGTCCAGCAGGCGCTGCCACATCCGGTCGTAGTCCTCGCCCTTGACCGGCTGCGCGGTGACCGGGATTTCCTTCCCGCGGATGGCCACGGTCGCCTCGGCGTGCTCGCGCAGGTTGAAGGTCCAGCCGGGGTCGCGGGGGCGGCCCCAGTTGGAGCCGACGAGCACGAAGCCGTCCTCGTGCGGGAAGTACAGCAGGTTCGTGCTGCGCGGCAGGCCGCTCTTGCGCCCCAGGGTGGTCAGCCGCAGCGACGGCAGGCCCGCGATGCCGACCAGGGTCACCCGGCCGCCGAACCAGCGGTGCAGCCGCTTGTCCGCCCAGATGATGACCTTCGCGAGCCGCATCAGCCACGGGCGGGTGCCCAGCCTGCGGGCCAGGAGCGGGAGCGGATTCTTCACGACCCCTATTGGACCACCCGCCCGCCCCCGCCACCGGGCACCCCACGCTGCGGCGCCGGTCACGATCCCGCAGCGGCGAGGCCTGGGCGGGTGACGGGCAGGTGGCGCGCCAGATGCGGAGGCATCGGCGCACCCGCGGCAGGGACAAGCCCGAGCCACAAGCGGCGGTCCGTTGCCGCCGAGAGTGCGGGCCTGGTCGGCCCGGCTCCGGCGCGGCTGAGCAGCCCACGCCGCGCCGCCGCTCAGGATCCCCCGCAGCGGCCCCCGCGAGCCCTTGTCCGCGTGACCGGCAGGCATCACACCCGTTGCGGAAGCATCGGCGCACTCAGGGCCAGGCCGGGACCGACCGGAACCACGAGCGGCCATCCGTTGCCGCGAGCGTGCCGGCCCGGCCTCCGGCACGGCTGGGCAGCCCACGCCGCGCCGCCGGTCAGGATCCCCCGCGGCCGGCTAGCTCATGGCGCGGGCCAGGGACACCCCGAACCGTCCAGCGGCGTCGGTCCACCAGTGCTCGACCTCGAAGCCGGCGTCGGCCAGTTCCGCGGTCACGCCGTCGCGCCGGAACTTCGCCGAGATCTCCGTCCGGATGTGCTCGCCCGCCTCGAACGAGACCTCCATGCCCGCGCCCGGGATCGACACCCGCATCGGCTCCGGGGCGCGCAGCCGCATCTCGATCCACTCGTTCCGAGCGTCCCAGTGGGCGACGTGCTCGAAGGAGTCCGGGTCGAAGTTCGCGCCCAGCACCTCGTTGACCACCCGCAGCACGTTGCGGTTGAACTCCGCCGTCACCCCGGCGGAGTCGTCGTAGGCGCGGACCAGCGTCTCCGGGTCCTTGACCAGGTCGGTGCCCAGCAGGAACCACTCGCCCGCGGCCAGCACGTCCCGCACCGAGCGCAGGAACTTGCCGCGGTCGGCCGGCAGGAAGTTGCCGATCGTCCCGCCCAGGAACGCGACCAGCCGGGGCGGCTCGCCGGGCAGCAGGCCGAGGTGCTCGGTGAAGTCGCCGACCACGCCGCGCACGTCGAGCCCCGGGTAGTCGGCCTGGATCGCCTCCACCGCCTCGGCCAGCGCGGCCTCCGACACGTCCAGCGGCACGAACGTGCGAAGACCGCCGTGGTCGCGCAGCCCGTCGAGCAGCAGCCGGGTCTTCTCGCTCGACCCCGAGCCGAGTTCGACCAGGGTGTGCGCGCCGGTGATCTTCGCGATGCCGGCGGCCTCCCGCGCCAGCACCTCGCGTTCGGCCCGCGTCGGGTAGTACTCGGGCAGCGCGGTGATGTCCTCGAACAACCGGCTGCCCGCCGCGTCGTAGAACCACTTGGACGGCAGCCACTTCTGCTCGGCCGACAGCCCCTCCCGCACGTCCGCGCGCAGCGCCTCGGCGATCTCGGTGGCGCTGCGGTGGATGTCCAGTTCGGACTCGGTCATCAGGGAACACTCCGATCGGCGTTGAGGGGAATGACTTCGACGGCGCCGTGCCGGGCCGCGACGAGGTGCCGGTCGGGCACCTCCGACCAGCCGGGCGCGTCGTCGAGCGGTTCGGACGCGAAGAGGACGGCCTCGCCCTCGACCCGCACCGACAGGGCGTGGGTCCAGGCGGTGCCGACGAGGACGGCGCCGTCGGTGAGCAGGAAGTTCAGCCGCGACCCCGGCGCGGCGCGCTCGACCTGGGCGATCAGGTCGGCGACCGCGCCAACGGGGTCCTCCCCCGCGTCGAGCCGCTCCCGCAGCAGCGCCCACAGCACCGCCGAGTCGGTGGGCGCCTCCAGGGTCATCAGGTCGGTGACCGGCAGCTTCCCGGCCAGCGCGGCGAGGCTGTCCGGCCAGCCGCGCACCATCCCGTTGTGGCTGAACAACCACCGGCCGCCGGTGAAGGGCGCGCAGGCGCCCTCCCCGGACGGCATCCCGGTGGTGCCGTTGCGCACCGCGGCGACGAACGCTCCACTGTGGACCGACCGCGCCAGCCGCGGCAGGTCCTGGTCGCTCCACAGTGGAACCGGGCGCCGGTACCGCACCGGCTCCGGGCCGTCGCCGAACCAGCCCAGCCCGAACCCGTCGGCGTTGACCACACCGCCGCCGCGCATGTCCCGCGGCGCGTAGGTCTGCCGCAGCAGCGAGTGCGGCGCGTCGAACACCGGCTCCGCCGGCGAGCGCGGCGGGCCGAGGTAACCCAGGTGGCGGCACACCGTCAGGCCCGCTCGCCCGGCGCGGCGTCCCGCGCGCAACGGAACCCGGCGAAGATCTGCCGCCGGATCGGGTAGTCCCAATTGCGGAACGTGCCGCGCACGGCAGCCGCGTCGGTGCCGAACGAACCGCCGCGCAGCACCTTGTACTCGGGCCCGAAGAACACCTCCGAGTACTCCCGGTACGGGAACGCGCGGAAGCCCGGGTAGCCGGCGAAGTCGGTGCTCGTCCACTCCCACACGTCGCCGATCAGCTGGTGCACGCCGAGCGCCGAGGCGCCCTTCGGGTACGCGCCGGCAGGAGCGGGCGAGAGGTGCCGCTGGCCCAGGTTCGCGTGCTCCGGTGTGGGATCGTCGTTGCCCCACGGGTACCGCCGGGACTCCCCCGTCGCCGGGTCGAACCGGGCGGCCTTCTCCCACTCCGCCTCGGTGGGCAGCCGCTTGCCGGCCCACCTGGCGTACGCCTCGGCCTCGTAGTAGGACACGTGCACCACCGGCTGGTCGGCGGGCACCGGCTCGTGCACGCCGAAGCGGACCCGCCACCAGCCGTCCGGCTCGCGGCGCCAGAACCGCGGCGCGGTGATGTCGTGCTCGGTGCGGTAATCCCAGCCCGCCGCGCTCCACAGCTCACGCCGGTCGTAGCCGCCGTCTTCGAGGAACTCCACGTACGCGCCGTTGGTCACCGGCACGGTGTCCAGGTAGAACGCGTCCACGTCGACCTCGTGGGCCGGGCGCTCGTTGTCCAGCGCCCACGGCTCCAGCGACGTGCCCATGACGAACGGGCCGGCCGGGACGAGGACCTCGCCCGGCAGTGGCCCCGATCGCGCGGGCGGCGGCGCGGGCGCGTGCAGCACCGGATCGCCCTTGCGCAGCTGGTGGGTGGCCAGCATGGTCTCGTCGTGCTGCTGCTCGTGCTGGGTGATCATGCCGAAGGCGAACCCGGCCTCGGTGAGCGGGCGGCCGGTCATCGGCGCGCTTTCCAGCACGTCGAACGCCTTGGCCCGCACCTCGGCGACGTAGGCGCGCGCCTCGGCCGGCCCCAGCAGCGGCAGCGACGGCCGGGTGGCGCGCGGGTGCTGGAACGCGTCGTAGAGGTCGTCGATGTCGGGCCGCAGCGGCTCCCGGCCGCCCACGTCCCGCACCAGCCACAGCTCTTCCTGGCTGCCGATGTGCGCGAGGTCCCACACCAGCGGCGACATCAGCTTCGAGTGCTGGCGGACGAGGTCGTCGTCGTCCACCGCGGCGGTCAGCGCCGTGCTGCGGGCCCGCGCCCGCTCCAGCGCGGCGGCCGCGCGGGAGCGCAGGGCCTCTTCGGACAGTTCACGCACCGGGTTCGGCGCTTCGGTCAACGGCGGCACGCCGGTCATTTCGTCCCCTCCCCGGCGTGCGCGAGCCGCTGCACGCCTTCGCTGATCCGGTTGACGGTCTCCTCGGTCAGGTCGGTGCGGGTCAGCTCGGCGCACCCGAGGTCGGCGACCTCGCGCGCCACCGCCGCTATCCGCGGGTCGGCCATCCCGGCGCGCGCGGCGCGCTCCCACTCGCCGTCGACGGGTGCGCACACCTCGCGCACCCGGTCCACTGTGGAGGGACGGTCGAGCAGGGCGGTCAGCAACGCGACCGGGTGCAGCCAACGGTCCCGCGGCTGGGCGTCGAGGTAGCGGACCTCCAGGTAGCCGTGCGGCCGCACCGGGGTGAACATCGTGGTCAGGTGGTAGTCCAGATCGGCCACGGTCGGCCGCCGCAGAACCCGCCCCGCGCCGCGGCCGGCGGCCCAGTCGGCGAAGGTGAGGCCCTCCGGCGCGTCCCACGGCCCCTCGCCCCGCCGCACCACCAGCAGCGGGGTGTCCATGATGCGGCGCGACCAGCTCGCCGCCGGGTCCGGGCCGCACGCGGCGGCGGCGGTGCGGCACGCTTCGGTGGCCATCACCGCGAGCCAGCGGGCCGACGCCGCGCCGGTGTCCCGCCCCGCGTGCCGCCGGGAGTTGGCGAACAACGCGAGCAGCGGCGGGCCGAGGGCGTGGACGGCGGCCCACCTGGCGGCGAACGAATCGGCCTCCCCGGCGTCGACGCAGACCTGCAGGCCGGCGGTGCTGCACATCATCGTCACGCCGCCGTCGCCCATCGGGGCGAACCGGCGTTCCATCGCGGCGTAGCGGGGGGTGTCCAGCAGCCGGGCCGGGGCGCGGTGGGCGTCGATGCCGTCGTCGCGCAGGACGAACCCGTGGCGGGCGAGCAGTTCGGTGAGGTGAGCCAGATCGGCGGCCACCGCGTCGGCGAGCTCGCGGAGCGAGGCCTGGGGCAGGGCGGAGATCTCCACCTGGCCGCCGGGTTCGAGAGTCAGGGGCGAGCCGGCGGGCAACGGCCTGGCCGGGCTCTCGGGACTGAGGGTGCGCGGGGCGTGCGGGCCGAGCGCGCGGGCGAGATCTGCACGGTCGAGTGGTCTTCGCGGGTCGTCCGCGTAGTGCACGGTGTACTCGAGCTCCACGCCAAGCAGGCGCGGTGGCCCGTGCTTGAAGCACACGGACGCCACGTACGCCTCGCCCTCGGCGCGGTCGGAGACCACCTTCGCCGCCACCGCCCCGCCGGGGGCGGGTGACGTGGGCCGGACCGCTGTCATGTCGTGTCCAATCGCCGGGGATCACTCGCTTTCGGACGCTACACGCGGGCACCGACAATTTTCAGGGTCGACCGGGGCCGTTCCCGGCTACCGGCAAGACATCCGTAAGGATTGCAGTAAGTACGTACGGTTTGCGAAAGCCGGGCTCGCGGTGTCAGGATCTAGCCATGCCCCGGGTCAGCCAGGACCACCTCGAAGCGCGCAGGCGCCAGATCCTCGACGGATCCCGTGTCTGCTTCGCCCGGTACGGGTATGAGGGTGCCACGGTGCGCAGGCTGGAGGAAGCGACCGGGCTGTCCCGCGGCGCGATCTTCCACCACTTCCGCGACAAGGAGTCGCTCTTCCTCGCCCTCGCGGAGGAGGACGCGGCCCGGATGGCCGACGTGGTCGCGCAGCAGGGCCTGGTGCAGGTGATGCGCGAACTGCTCGCCGAGGGCAGCGACCACCCCGCGGACTGGCTGGGCACGCGGCTGGAGGTCTCCCGGCGGCTGCGCACCGACCCGGAGTTCCGCGGCCGCTGGGCCGAGCGTTCGCAGCAGCTGACCACCGCCACGCGGCAGCGCCTGCTGTGGCAGCGCCAGGCCGGCAACCTCCGCGACGACGTCGACGTGGACGTGCTCACCGCCTACCTGGAGCTGGTCCTGGAGGGCCTGGTGTCGCACCTGGCGATGGGCCTGCCCGCCGACGACCTCGGCCCCGTGCTCGACCTCGTGGAGGAGAGCGTGCGGCGGCACCGGGTGCGCGCCTCGGCCGACTCCTGACACGCTCACCAGCGCCGACGCCCTCGTCCGGCCGCCCGGTTCGGGTATCATGGCGCACACGTTTCCAGCCATTCCCAAGGAGTGACTTCTTTCGTGCGCGACGCGCAGTCACCTGGTGACAGTACGAAGCCGGGTGGCGAACCCGGCGTTCCCGAGCACCTCCCCGGCCCGGTTCAGGACCGTGACGGCCGATGATGGAAGTGCTCCTCTCCGTTCTCGGAGTCGTTTTCTTCGTGTTGCTGACGGTCGGCACCGGTCTCGCGGTGGCCGCCGAGTTCTCCCTCACCGCGCTCGAGCGCAGCACCGTCGAGGCGCACGTCCGCCAGGTCGGTGACAAGCGGGCCCGCACCGTCCGCAAGGCGCATTCGACGCTGTCGTTCCAGCTCTCCGGCGCGCAGGTCGCGATCACGCTGACCACCCTGGTCACCGGGTACGTCGCGGAACCGCTGATCGGCAACCTGGTCCGCCCGCTGCTCACCGCCGCCGGACTGTCCGAAGGCTTCGCGGGCGGCGCCTCGCTCGTCATCGCGCTGCTGCTGGCCACGATCCTGTCGATGGTGCTGGGCGAGATGGCGCCCAAGAACCTGGCCGTGGCCAAGCCGCTGGAGACCGCGCGGGCCGTGATGGGCTACCACTCGCGGTTCTCGGCGCTGTTCCGCTGGCTGATCACGCTGATGAACAACAGCGCGAACTGGCTGGTCCGCAAGTTCGGCATCGAGCCGCAGGAGGAGCTGCGCTCGGCGCGCTCCCCGCAGGAGCTCGGCTCGATCGTGCGCACCAGCGCGGAAAGCGGCACCCTCGACACCTCGACCGCGCGGCTGCTGGACAAGTCGCTGCGCTTCGGCGACCGCACCGCGGAGGAGCTGATGACCCCGCGCGTGCAGGTCGAGTCGCTCACGGTCGGCGACACGATCAACGACCTCGTGGAGCTGTCCCGGCGCACCGGCCACTCCCGTTTCCCGGTCTACACCGAGGACCTGGACGACGTGCAGGGCGCGGTGCACGTGAAGCAGGCCTTCACCGTGCCCGCCGCCGAGCGGGCCACCACCCGGATCGCCTCGATCATGCGCCCGGTGCCCACCGTGCCGGAGTCGCTGCCCGGTGACGCGCTGCTGTCCCGGCTGCGCGACTCGCGCTTCCAGGTGGCGATGGTCGTCGACGAGTACGGCGGCACGGCCGGCCTGGTGACGCTCGAGGACGTGGTCGAGGAGATCATCGGCGACGTCCGCGACGAGCACGACACCGGCGAGGCGCCGTCCTCGCAGCAGGTCGGCTCCGACACCTGGCTGGTGTCCGGCCAGTTGCGTGCCGACGAGGTCACCGAGGTCACCGGGTTCCGGATGCCCGACGGCGACTACGAAACCATCGCCGGCCTGATGCTGGAGCGGCTCGGCCGCATCCCCGACCCCGGTGACTCCACCGAGGTCGACGGCTGGTGCCTGACGGTGTCCGAAATGGACCGGCTGCGCATCGCCGAGGTGAGCCTGCGGCCGCTGGCCGGGCGGACGGAGGTGGCGCGGTGAACGACTGGCTCGCGATCTTCCTGATCGTCGTCCTGCTGCTGCTGAACGCGTTCTTCGTGGGCGCGGAGTTCACCCTGATCTCCTCGCGCCGCGACCGGCTGGAGGCCCTGCTGGAACAGGGCAAGACCCGGGCGCGGATCGTCATCAACGCGAGCAGGCACGTGTCGCAGATGCTCGCCGGCGCCCAGCTGGGCATCACGATCTGCTCGCTGATCCTCGGCCGCCTCGGCGAACCGGCGGTGGCGCACCAGCTCGAAGGGTTGTTCGGGCTGCTCGGCCTGCCGGACGTCGTGCTGCACACGGTGTCCTTCGCGATCGCGCTGGCGTTCATCACGATCCTGCACGTGCTGATCGGCGAGATGGTGCCGAAGAACCTCGCCATCGCCGAGCCGGAGCGGCTGGCGCTGTGGCTGGTGCCGATCCACGTCGCGTGGGTCAAGCTCGCCAACCCCTTCATCTGGCTGCTCAACGCCATGGCCAACGCGCTGCTGCGGCTGGTCCGGGTCGAGCCGAAGGACGAGCTGGAGACCGCCTACACCTCCGACGAGCTGGCCGAGCTGCTCTCCGAATCCCGCCGCGAGGGCCTGCTGGAGCAGTCCGAGCACGAGCGGCTGAGCCAGACGCTGTCGTCGGTCGAGAAGACCGTCGCCGACGTCCTCGTGCCCACCGCGGAGCTGACGACGCTGCCGAGCACGCCGACGGTGGGCGACGTCGAGGAAGCGGTCTCGTCGACCGGCTTCTCGCGGTACCCGCTGCGGTCGGCGGGGGGCGAGCTGATCGGGTACCTGCACGTCAAGGACGTGCTCGACCAGATCGGCGAGGCCCCGGGGAGCCGGGTGCCCGCGGACAAGACGCGGCCGCTGACCGACCTGCCCGCGCACGCCCGCCTCGACGAGGCCCTGTCCGCGATGCGCCGCGAGGGCAGCCACCTGGCCCGCGCGCGCGGCGCGGACGGCACGATCATCGGCGTGGTCGCACTGGAGGACCTGGTCGAGGAGTACGTGGGCACGGTGCGCGACGGGACGCACGTGACGGCGTGATGCGGGTTCTGGCCGAGGACGAGTGGCGGGCCCGGCAACGCGAGCACGCCGCGCGGGTCCGCCGCTGGACCGGGCCCTACCAGGAGCGCCGGTCGCGGGGCGAGAAGCACCCGGTGCACGACTTCCTGTTCCAGTACTACCCGCACCGCCCCGCGCACCTGGAACGGTGGAGCCCGGGGCCGGGTGTGGCTCTGGCCGGGGCTGCTTCGGAGTTCCTGGCGCGGCCGGAGTTCCGGGAGACGGCGGGCGGCGTGGTGCTCGGTGAGCTCCCGGGGAAGCGCGCGGCGACGGTGCGCGCGTTGCTGGTGCTGCTGGAGGCCACCGCGTCCCGGCCGCCGCGGCTGAACTGTTTCGGGCTGCACGAGTGGGCGATGGTGTACCGCCAGGCGCCGGGGCAGGTGCGGCACAACCAGCTGCCGCTGCGGCTGGGCACGGCCGGCACCGACGCTGTCGTCGAGTCGCTGGAGCTGCGCTGCGGGCACTACGACGCGTTCCGGTTCTTCACCCCGCCCGCCCGGCCGCGCAACGCCCTGGAGCCGTCGCGGGAGCGGCAGGTGGAGCTGGAGCAGCCGGGGTGCCTGCACGCGAACATGGACCTGTACCGGGCGGCGTTCAAGCTCGACCCGTTCGTGCCGTCCGAGCTGGTCGCGGACTGCTTCGAGCTGGCGGTGGAGATCCGCGAACTGGACATGCGGGCGAGCCCGTACGATTTGTCGGGACTGGGCTACTCCCCCGTGCGGATCGAGACCGCGCGGGGGCGGGCGGAGTACGCGCGTGCCCAGGCGGCGTTCGCCGCCAGGGCGGAACCGCTGCGCGCTCGGCTGATCGAGCACTGCCGGACGCTCCTCGCACAAGGGCAGTAACGCTCAGTCCTGCGATTTTCTTGGGTTCATCACGTTTCGCTAACGACGGACCCCTGTTAGGGTGAACGTCGTTTGTCGGAGCACACGGAGAGTTGAGGAAGAGCACGCATGGGGCGACACAGCAGGGGCGACGACCCCGCTCACGGCCGTCCTGAGGCTGGGGAGCCGACGGGGTACCGGCAGGCGGCGCCGCGACCGGGCGAGGCCGTGGGCGCGTTCCCGGTGGATCCCGGCTCGGCGAGCGGGTACCAGCGCGTGCCCGGCGGCGCTCCTGGCGATGGTTCCCGCGGCGTGGCCCCTGGTGCTCCCCACGGTGTGGCCTCTGGTGCTCCCCGCGGCGTGGCCCCCGGTGTTTCCCACGACGCGGCCCCTGGTGCTTCCCGCGGCGTGGCCGCCGGTGTTCCCGCGGGTGGCCGGACTCGCCCCGTTGAGGCGGGCAGTCGCCGCGCAGGCGGTTTCGCGGCGCCCGGTGAGACGACCGGCAGCCGCCGCGCTGTGAACTCAGGCTTCGGCGGGTCCCGCTCGGCGGCGGCCCCGGGCGAGGCGACCGGTAGTCGCCGGACGGTCGGCGCCTCCGAGTCGACTGGCAGCCGCCGCGCTGCGGGGGCCGCTGAAACCACCGGCAGCCGCCGGGCAGTCGGCGCCGCCGAATCCACCGGCAGCCGCCGCTCCCTGGGTGCCTCCGAGTCCACAGGTAGCCGCCGGGCCGAGGGGGCCGCTGAGTCCACCGGCAGCCGCCGCGCCGTCGGCGCCTCCGAAACCACCGGCAGCCGCCGCGCCGTGGGTGCCTCCGAGTCCACAGGTAGCCGCCGGGCCGTGGGGGCCGCTGAGTCCACCGGCAGCCGCCGCGCGGTCGGCGCCTCTGAAACCACCGGCAGCCGCCGGGCGGTCCGTGCCTCCGAGTCCACCGGCAGCCGCCGCGCGGTCGGCACCTCCGAAACCACCGGCAGCCGCCGCGCCATCAGCGCCTCCGAAACCACCGGCAGCCGCCGCGCCATCAGCGCCTCCGAAACCACCGGCAGCCGCCGCGCCATCAGCGCCACCGAGACCACCGGCAGCCGCCGCGCCATCAGCGCCTCCGAAACCACCGGCAGCCGCCGGGTGGTGGGTGAGTCCAGTGGCTACCGGCGCGCGGGCGAGGGCACCAGCACCCGCATCCTGGCCGTGGACGGCCGCCCCCAGCTGGGCCGCCGCCGGGCCGGGGCCGGCGAATCCACCGGCTCCCACCGGGTCGCGCCCGGCGAGGCCACCGGCTCGCACCGCGTGCTCGGCGAGGCCAAGCGCGGCATCGCGAAGTGGCCGATCGTCGCCGGGGTGTTCGTCGTGCTCCTCGTGCTCGGGATCCTCGGCTGGGGCTGGGCGGACAGCATCGTCGCCAACCGGGCCGAGGCCCAGGCCAGCGCGTGCGCCGAGGGCGACTCCAACCTCAGCGTCGTCGCCGCCCCGTCGGTGGCCCCCGCGGTGACCGCCGCCGCCGAGCGGTGGAACCAGGCGAAGACCGTCGTGCACGCGCACTGCGTCCACGTCCAGGTCCAGGCCATCGACGACCAGCGCGTCCTGCTGGCCCTCACCGGCCGCGGCAACCTCGACTCCATCGGCGGCCAGCCCGCCGTCTGGATCCCGGAGACCTCGGCGACGATCACCGAGCTGACCACCGCGCGGCCCACCCTGCTGACCTCCCCGGCCGAGCCGCTCGCCGCCAATGCCCCCGCGGACTACCCCTGCGCGGTGCTCACCGCCGAGGACGTCGACGAGGTCCAGCAGCGCGCCTCCCAGCGGTTCCGCAACTACCTCCAGGAACCGGCCCAGCAGGCCGACTTCACCCGCCTCCTCCACCCCGGCGCCTAGTGCAGGACACCGCGGTCACGCCGGCCGTCCGCCGGTGAGCGCCTCGCGCGTGGCCGCGTCGGCCGGGTAGAACGACTCGATCACCAGCTCGGCCAGCGTCACGTCCAGTGCGGTGCCGAAGGTGGCCACCACGGACAGCAGGGTCAGCTCGGCGTCGCCGCGGCGCAGCCGCACCGGCACGAACACCGAGCCGGCCGGCGCCTCGTCCACCGGGTCGTCGCACGGGTACCCTCTCACCTCGGCCAGCAGGCCGGCCAGGTCGGCGTCGCCGGTGATCTCCACCTGCCGCCGCAGCCTGCCGAGCAGCTCGGCCCGCCACTGCCCCAGATTGATCACGTGCGGGGCGAGGCCGCGGGGGTGCAGTGCGATCCGCAGCACGTTCGCGGGCGGTTCCAGCAGCGCGGGGTCGACGAGGTCGGTCAGCAGCGTGATGCCGCTGTTGCTCTCCACCAGGTCCCAGTTGCGGTCCACGACGACGGCCGGGTACGGCTCGTGCCCGGCGAGCAGGTGCCGGACGGCGTCGAGCGCGGCGCCCAGGTCGGGCAGCGGGGTCTCGGGGAAGACCGGCGCGTAGCCGGCGGCCAGCAGCAGCCGGTTGCGGTCCCGCAGCGGCACCTCCAGCCGCTCCCCCAGGCGCAGCACCATCTCCCGGCTCGGCCGGGACCGGCCGTTCTCCAGGAAGCTGAGGTGGCGCGTGGAGATCTCGGCGGACAGGGCGAGGTCGAGCTGGCTGAGCCGGCGGCGTTCCCGCCACTGCCGCAACTGCTCGCCAACGGGGCGCTGCATGGTCGTCACCCGTGCGAAGTTACGGGGCGCGCGCACGGCGCCGCCATTACCTCCCGCGTAATCGACGGGCCGCGCGATCCGGGCGATGGTGATCAGGTCACACCGACTCGATCAGGAGGAATCCGATGACCGACTACACCGCTCTCGCCCAGGCCTACATCGACGTCTGGAATGAGACGGACGGGGACAAGCGCCGGGCGCTGGTGGAGGAGCTGTTCACCCCGGACGCCACCTACACCGACCCGATCGGCGCGGTGCGCGGCACGGCCGCGATCGGCGACTTCGTCGGCGCGGCCCAGGCGCAGTTCGCGGGACTGGAGTTCAGCCTCGGCGGCACCGTGGACGGCCACCACGACCAGGCCCGGTTCACCTGGCACCTGGGCGCGCCGGGCGCCGCGGAGCCGCTCGTGATCGGCTTCGACGTCGTGGTGGTCGAGGACGGCCGGATCGGCCAGGTGCTGGGCTTCCTGGACAAGGTGCCCAGCTGACGCGGATCCGCCGACCGGCCCGGAACCCCCAGTTCCGGGCCCTCCCCACTCTGTCGTGCCCCGTGAGGGCGCCTGAGAGGTTCACCCGAGTGTTGAGCCGGGTTTGCACCTTCGGCGGGGCCGGACGAAGTTGTGCCCGTCGGCCCGCTTTCCAGAGGCGTCTCGTCCGCGCGGTCCAGGGTGCCTGAGAGGTTCCCGGGGAGGCTTTGCTCCTTCGGCGCCGGGCGCGCTGGTGGTGGCCCGGTCTCTCCCGCGCGGCTTCGGCGACCGCGCTCAGTACCCTACTCCCCGGTTCGGGGAGACGATCACCCGGTCCGGCGTGCGTTGCGGCGCTGCGTGAGTTCGTCCGGAACGACCGGTTCGACCTCGCCGCCGTCGGCGCGCTCGGCCGGGAACTCGTGGATCGTGCCGCTGATCTCCTGCATCGGGACCTTCACCGCGATGCCGAACACGCCCTGGCCGCCCTGGAGCAGATCCACGATCTCCTCCGGCGAGGTGCACTCGTAGACGGTGGTGCCGTCCGAGACCAGGGTGACTTTCGCCAGGTCGCGCGCCCCGCGCTTGCGCAGGTGCTCGACGGCGACACGGATGTTCTGCAGCGAGACGCCCGTGTCGAGTAAACGCTTGACGATCTTGAGGGCGAGGATGTCCTTGAACGAGTACAGCCGTTGCGAACCCGAACCGTGCGCCGTGCGGATGCTCGGCGCGACCAGCCCGGTGCGCGCCCAGTAGTCCAGCTGCCGGTAGGTGATGCCGGCGATCTGACAGGCCGCGGGACCCCGGTATCCGACCAGCTCGTCAGGCAGGGACGAGTCCGGGAAGAGCTCACCCTGCTCCCCGGGCACGACCTGAACCGGCCTTTCGTCGACCACGCATGCCTCCCCTCGCCCGGCCGTGCGGCCGGTCGAAACAAGCACCCGGGGCCCTGGAGTAGGACCCGCGGCAGTGGCAAACCGCTCTGGTGCCCCAGTGACCGCGCCGCGGCCGAATCACACCGAAGCGATTTACCGCCATCGACGGTATGCGCGGGCGCGCGCCCGGTCAACGCGACGCGCGGCCACGCCTCGACGCAGTATGGAGAGTTGATCGGTGAAGACGCCCCGACCACGGTTACCCGGCCGGGTAATTTTCGCCGCGGAGGGCCCCGGAACGCGCCGAAGGGGCCCTCCCGGCCGGTGCTCGAGCCGGGAAGACCCCTTCGGCGCCGCCGGAGGCGGGGCGGTCAGGTGTCCGCGCCGCGGAAGTCCTCCGGCGAGACGGATTCGAGAAATTCGCGGAACTTCTCGACCTCGTCCTCCTGCTCGTCCGGGATGATCAGCCCGGCCTCGTCGAGCACCGCGTCCACCGCGTGGATCGGCACCCCGACGCGCAGGGCCAGCGCCACCGAGTCGCTCGGCCGCGCGGAGACCCGCACGTTGCCGTCGAAGACCAGTTCGGCGAAGAACGTGCCTTCGCGCAGGTCGGTGATCACGACCTGTTCGAGCTCGCGGCCCAGCGCGCCGATGACCTCCTTGAGGAGGTCGTGGGTCAGCGGGCGCGCGGGGCGCACGCCCTGCTGCTCGAGTGCGATCGCGGTGGCTTCCACGGACCCGATCCAGATGGGGAGGTACCGCTCACCCTGCGCCTCCCGGAGCAACAAGATCGGCTGGTTCGCGGGCAACTCGACCCGCACGCCGACGACGCGCATTTCGCTCATCGGGCTTCGCCTCCCTCTCGTGTGCGCGGGCCGCGGCGCTGGTCCGGGGACCCCGCATCGACATCTCCGACGCTACCCGCCATCCCGGCGCCGTGCTCGTTCGCGGGGACTGGGTGGCAGTCGCGTGGACCGTTCCGGCAAATCCATCACCAACGGTACGGCATCGGCGGCTCGCTGCGGAGTCCCGAAACCATGTCATTACCGTCGCGACCCACGACCAGCGGAGATCCAGAACCGCACCGCCGGGCTCACCCGCCCGTCACGTCCCGGATGCCCGCTTTGACCAGCAGCGTGTGCAACGTCACGGACAGTGCCGCCAGCTGCCGCGCCAGCTCGTCCGCCCGCGCCTTGGCGTCCGGGTCACGCTGCCGCGACACGGGCGCGACGATCTGCTCGAGCAAGCCGACCTCGCGGTCCGCCGACGCGCGGAAGGCACGCAGGTGCCGCGGCTCGATGCCGAACTCCGTCATGGCGCGGACCGTGCGAGCCACCAGCACCGCGTCCGGGTCGTAGAACCCGGCCGCGCCGGGGCGGATCAGGCCGTACTGCTCCAGCTCGGCGAGCAGGGAGCTGTCCACGCCCGCCTCGGCGAGCAGGTCCTCCCTGGTGAGCCGGACGTCGCGGCCCGGCGCGAAGTCGTCGGGCCGGGGCAGCCCGTCCCCCGGACCCGGCGCCGCCGGGATGGGGACCAGCTTGCGCGGCAGCCTGCCGCCGAGGCCCTGGCCGTCGGACAGACCGCGGTCGGCGGCGTCGAGCTGCTCCTTGATGACCTTGAGCGGGAGGTAGTGGTCCCGCTGCGCGGCCAGCACGAACCGCAGCCGCTCGACGTCCGCCGCGGAGAACTGCCGGTATCCGGACGCGGTCCGGCCCGGGCGGACCAGCCCCTCGGACTCGAGGAACCGGATCTTGGAGATGGTGACATCGGGAAAGTCCGGGCGCAGCTGCGCCAGCACCGCCCCGATGCTCAGTCCATCACGCTGTGGCCGCCCGGCAGCCGTCACCGCGCCCCCTGGCCCCCGTGCCCCGGGCCGGTCAGGAAGACCAGGCGGAACTTGCCGATCTGCACCTCGTCACCGCCCGCGAGCACCGCCTGGTCGACCGGCTCGCGGTTCACGTAGGTGCCGTTCAGGCTGCCCACGTCGATGACGACGAACTCCCCGCCCTCGCGACGGAACTCCGCGTGGCGGCGGGACACCGTGACGTCGTCGAGGAAGATGTCGCTGTCCGGGTGGCGCCCGGCGCTCGTGGTGTCCCGGTCGAGCAGGAAGCGCGAACCGGCGTTCGGGCCCCGCTTGACCACCAGCAACGCCGTGCCTGCCGGCAGCGCGTCGACACCGGCGACCGAAGGCTCCGGCGTCGGCGCCTCCTGACCCTCCACGTCCGCCAGGAAGTCGGCCCGGAAGACCGAGGTCCGCTCCGGAGACTGCTCCGGGGGAACGCCGGGCCCGTCGTTGGTGCTCACCTGAGCTCTCCTCACCACTGATGTGTCGCTGGCTGAAAACCTGTGGCTGCCAACGTACCGTGCCTGATCGATTCGGCCCCCGCGGCTCCCCCCAAAACGCGGTCCTAGCCTGCGGTCAGCCGGTTGTAGGCGTCGGCGTCGAGCAGCCCCGCCACGGCGTCGGCGTCGCTCACCCGGATCTCGACGAGCCACCCCTCGCCGTAGGGGTCGCTGTTGATCAGCTCCGGCGAGTCGCTCACCGCGTCGTTGACGGCGACGACCTCGCCGTCGACCGGGGCGAACAGCTCGGACACGCTCTTGGTCGACTCGACCTCGCCGAACGGCTCCCCCGCGGTCACCGCCTTGCCGGCCTCGGGCAGGTCGACGAACACCACGTCACCCAGCTGGTCCTGCGCGTACTCGGTGATCCCGACCCGGACCACGTCCCCGTCACGGGTGGCCACCCACTCGTGCTCCTCGGTGTAGCGCAACTCTTCTGGCGCGGACACTCCACGTCCCCTTTCCTGCCCCGGCTCGCGGGTCTTTCGCGATGCTCGCGCGAAGTCTTACATCCGCGCGCCCGCTCTGGCACGCCGGACCGCCCAGAAGGTCTGCAGCAGGTACAACGCGCCGGACCACACGTACAGCACGGTGCCCCACGCGGTGAAGGAATAGGCGATGGGCCGGGCGATCGCGGCCGCGGTCGAGCCGCCCTGCGTGAGCAGCAGGAACGGGAAGGCGTACATCAGCACGAAGGTCGCGGCCTTGCCGATGTAGGTGACCTCGGGGGGCGCGTAGTCGTTGCGGCGCAGCACCAGCAGGGCCACCCCGACCAGCAGCTCACGCCCGACGAGCACCGCGACGAGCCACCAGGGCACGATGCCGCGGACCAGGAAGGCGATCAGCGTGGCGACGATGTAGAGCCGGTCGGCGGCCGGGTCGAGCAGCTGCCCGAGGCGGCTCGTCTGGTCCAGCCAGCGCGCGAGCTTGCCGTCCAGCCAGTCGGACAGGCCGCTGAACACCAGCAGCGCCAGGGCCCAGCCGTCGGCCCGCGGGCCCAGCAGGAGCCACAGGAACACCGGGACGCCCGCGAGCCGCAGCAGGGACAGCAGGTTCGGCACCGTCCACGCCTGGCGCAGCAGGCTGGGCTCGGCCGTCTCGGCGCGGGGTTCGATCACGAGGTAACCCTAATCGGTGGGGCTGGGGCGGGTTCACCCTCGGAGTGGCGGTGCCCGGTGGTTGTGGCGACGACCGGGGCCCGGCGGTTCGGGCCCGGCGGCTCGGGCCCGGCGGCTTGGGCCCGGCGGCTTGGGGCTGGCCGGTTCGGGAAGCGGGCTCGGCCCCGCCGGGCCGACGGCGGCCGTGGAACCAATCGGGGCTTGCGGCCCGTGCCCGCAGCAGACGGGCGAGGCGCTCGGCCCGCGACCGCTCGTGGAACCCGACCGGGCTCGCGGCCTGTTCCCGCAGTCCGACCCGGGCTCGGGGTCGCTGCCCGCGGGCCGCCAACGGCGAGCAACCTCGGCAACCGCGCATACCCGGCCTCGCACCTCGGCGGTAGGCCGGGCAGCCGGGCGAGACCCTCGGCCCGCGGCCGCTCTCGGAGCCCGGCTCCGCCGGACCTCGCGCGCGGGGTGTCAGCCCGCGCGGCGGTGCGTCCAGCCGCGGCGGCGGAGTTCGTCGCCGGTGAGGGTGAGTGGGCGGCCCAGGTGGTCGGTGCCCACCCAGCGCAGGGTCCCGGCCCCCGCCTCGAGGACGTACGGGCGGCCCTGGCTCCACACGACGGAGCAGGGGGCGGTCGGAAGCGGATCCGTCTCGGTCTCGGTGCTCAACACGACTGTGGTGTCGCGCGAGGCGGGCGAAGTGTTAGCCGCCTGCCAACTATTCACCCGGCCGGTGGATCATCGTCCACAGTGGAGCCTCGCCGGGCGCGTCCTGCCTGCGATTTCGCCGAAGCCACGGTACTTTCCCGCCGAGGAGGCAACCACTGATGACCGCACCCCGCCGCGTCCTGCCGCTGCTGCTCCTGTCCGCCGGCGTCCTGGCCGGCTGCTCCGCCACGCCCGGCGTCACACCCCAGACGAGCGTCCCCGCGAGCGCGCCGGCGAGCACGGCCACCCCCGCGCCGAGCACGTCGCCCACCACGACCGGGGCACGCGCGGACGGCTGCGGCACCGTGCCGGCCGCCAGCGGCCTGACCCTGCAGGTCATGGAGACCACGACGAGCAGCCTGAGCTGCGGTCAGGCCACCGACCTGGTGACCCGGTTCCAGCGGGCGATCGCCGGGCGGCAGCCCGCCGGGTCGGGCCGTCCGGTGAGCGAGACCGTCGACGGCTGGCTGTGCGTCTCCGGCCCGCCCGCGTCGCAGGGCGGCACCACGTGCAGCCGCGGCGAGGACACCGTCTTCGCCCGCGTCACCGAACCGGAGTAGCCGCCCCCGGCCGCGAACCGGGGGCGGCCCGCGCTCAGCCCTTCAACCCCGGGAAGTCGTCCTCGCGGAACTCGCCGGCCGGGCGGGAGTCCGGCGTGGCCTGTTCCTTGCCGCGCAGCTCGACGCGGCGGATCTTGCCCGAGATCGTCTTCGGCAGCTCGGCGAACTCCAGCCGCCGGATCCGCTTGTACGGGGCCAGGTGCTCCCGGCAGAACGCCAGGATGCTCTCCGCCGTGGCCGCGTCCGGCTCGTGCCCGGCCGCGAGGACCACGTAGGCCTTGGGCACCGCGAGCCGGATCGGGTCCGGCGCGGGCACCACCGCGGCCTCGGCGACCGCCTCGTGTTCGAGCAGCACGCTTTCCAGCTCGAACGGCGAGATGCGGTAGTCCGACGCCTTGAACACGTCGTCGGTGCGGCCGACGTAGGTGATGTAGCCGCGCGCGTCGACCGAGCCGACGTCGCCGGTGTGGTAGTAGCCGCCGCGGAACGCCTCCGCGGTCCGCTCCTCGTCGTCGGCGTAACCGACCATCAGCCCCACCGGCCGCTCGGTCAGGTCGAGGCAGATCTCGCCCTCCTCGGCGGGCTGCCCGCTCACCGGGTCGACCAGCACGACCTTGAACCCGGGCACCGGGCGTCCCATCGACCCGGACTTGACCTCCTGGCCGGGCGTGTTGGCGATCTGCACGCTGGTCTCGGTCTGCCCGAACCCGTCCCGGATCGTGACGCCCCACGCCTTGCGGACCTGGTCGATCACCTCCGGGTTGAGCGGCTCGCCCGCGCCGACGACCTTGACCGGCGGCGTCTCCAGCGCGCCGAGGTCGGCCTGGATCAGCATCCGCCACACCGTCGGCGGCGCGCAGAAGCTGGTGATCCCGCACCGCTGCATCTGCGCCATCAGCGCGCCGGCGTCGAAGCGCGTGTAGTTGAACAGGAACACCGTGGCCTCGGCGTTCCATGGCGCGAACACGTTGCTCCACGCGTGCTTCGCCCAGCCGGGCGAGGAGATGTTCAGGTGCACGTCGCCGGGTTCGAGCCCGATCCAGTACATCGTGGACAGGTGCCCGACCGGGTAGGACACGTGCGTGTGCTGCACCAGCTTCGGCTTGGCCGTGGTGCCGGAGGTGAAGTACAGCAGCAGCGGGTCGGTCGCGGCGGTCGGGGCGTCCGGCGTGAACGATTCCTCCGCGGAATAGGCGTCGGCGAAGGAGTGCCAGCCCTCGGCCCGCTCCCCCACCGCGATGCGGGTGTAGTCGCCGGCGACGTCGGCGAACTTCTCGACGTCCGCCGACCGGACCACGACGTGCCGCGCGTTGCCGCGGTCCACGCGGTCGCGCAGGTCGGCCGCGCCGAGCAGGGTGGACGCCGGGATGATCACCGCGCCGAGCTTGATCGCGGCGAGGATCGTCTCCCACAGCTCGACCTGGTTGCCGAGCATGAGGATCAGGCGGTCGCCGCGGCGGACGCCGAGGCCGCGCAGCCAGTTCGCGACCTGGCTGGAGCGGCGGGACATCTCCGGGTAGGTCCAGCGGCCCTCGCCGCCGTCCTCCTCGACGATCCACAGCGCGTACTTCTCCGCGTTGGCCGGATCGGCGGCGACCACGTCGAACCAGTCCAGCGCCCAGTTGAACTCGTCCAGTTCCGGCCAGGCGAACTCGCGGTAGGCGGTGTCGTAGTCCTCGCGGTGCGCGAGCAGGAAGTCGCGTGCCTCGCGGAACTGCTGGTGAGCGGCGTTGCTCATGGCCTTGCTCCTCACTCGCCGGTGAACTCGGGCGCCCGGCGCTCCATGAACGCCCGCACCGCTTCCTGGATGTCCTTGCTGGGCAGGAAGGCCGCGTTCCAGGTGGAGACGTAGCGCAGCCCGTCGCTGACCTGCCGCTCGGTGTTGAGCGAGAGCACCTCCTTGACGCCCTGCACGACCAGCGGCGGGTTGGCGGCGATCTCGCGAGCCAGCTCGTCGGCCGCGGCCAGCACGGCGTCCTGGTCGGCGTACACGTCGTTGACCAGCCCGATCCGCTCGGCGCGGGCGGCGTCGATGTCCTTGCCGGTCAGGGCGAGCTCACGCAGGTGGCCCTCGCCGATGATCCCGGCCAGCCGCTGCAGGCTGCCCAGGTCCGCCACGATCGCGACCTTCGCCTCGCGCACGCTGAACTTCGCGTCCGCACTGGCCAGCCGCACGTCGGCGGCCGCGATCACGTCGACGCCGCCGCCGATGCACCAGCCGGACACGGCGGCGATCACCGGGGTGCGGCACTCCGCCACGGCGGTGACACTGTCCTGCAGGACCCGGATCTCGCGGAGGAACTCGGTGCGCGGGCCGGCCAGGGCGTCGCCGGCGAGCAGCGGCGCCCAGCCGCCCATCATCGCGGGCAGGTCGAGGCCGTAGGAGAAGTTCTTCCCGCTGCCGGTCAGCACGATCGCCCGTACCGCGGGATCGGCGTCCAGGGTGCGGAACACGATCGGCAGCTCGCGCCAGAAGTCCGGGCCCATCGCGTTGCCCTTGCCCGGCCCGAGCAGGGTCACGCGGGCGACCGGGCCGGTTCGCTCGACGGCGAGCGAGACCAGGTCCGGGAGCTTGTCGGCGGTGTCAGTCATGCGGCCATCTTGACGCATCCGGACACGATCCCGCGCACAAGCCTGTGCGGGGACGCCCGGTGGGTGGTTTCCTGATCGTCATGCTGACCCGTCCCCTGGAGACCACCGGACTGGCCGCCGCGTTCACCTTCGAGGGCCACCGGCTCTGCTACACCGAGTTCGGCACCGGCGACCGCGTGGTCGTGCTGGCCCACGGCCTGATGTTCACCCGGCGGATGCACGCGCCGCTGGCACGCGGGCTGGCCGCCGAGGGGTTCCGGGTCGTCACGCTGGACCTGCTCGGGCACGGTGAGTCCGACCGGCCGCGCGAGTCGTGGCACTACTCGATCCCGGCGTTCGGCGACCAGGTGCTGGCGCTGCTGGACCACCTGGACGTGGACCGGGCCGTGGTCGGCGGGACGTCGCTCGGCGCGAACGTGGCGCTGGAGGCGGCGGTCAAGGCGCCGGAGCGGCTGCGCGGGGTCGTGGTGGAGATGCCGGTGCTGGACAACGCGATCGTCGCCGGGCTGCTGGCGTTCACGCCGCTGCTGTTCGCGGCGCGGTTCGTGCCGTTCGGGGTGCAGGCGGTGGCGAAGGTGGCCGGCCTGGTGCCGCAGGGCAGCCAGTGGGTGGACGTCGTCACTGACACGCTCGACCAGCGCCCGGCGTCGATGGCGGCGCTGCTGCACGGCGTGTTCTTCGGCCGGATCGCGCCGCCGCGGTCGGTGCGCAAGCGGATCGAGGTGCCCGCGCTGGTGATCGGGCACCAGCGCGACCCGGTTCACCCGTTCGGCGATGCCGACACGCTGGCCGCCGACCTGCCCGCGGCGGAGTTCGTGCAGGCGCGCAGCCCGGTCGAGCTGCGGTTCGACCCGCAACGGCTGACCGCGGCGATCCTCGACTTCGTGCGGCGCTGCTACCGGAGCTGATCCGGCAGGAGGCCGGCGACCGGGCCGATCACGATCACCGCGGGCGGGCGCACCCCGGCGGCCTTGGCGTCCTCGGCCGCGGTGGCCAGGGTGAAGCGGTGCACCCGCTGGGTCGGCATGGTGCCGTTCTCCACGACCGCGACCGGCGTGTCGCCGGGGCGGCCGCCGTCGAGCAGCGCGGCGGCGAACTGGCCGAGCCGTTCCACACCCATCATCAGCACGATCGTGCCGCGCAGCTTCGCCAGCGCCGACCAGTCGGTCAGGGAGCTCTCGTGGTCCGGCGCGACGTGCCCGGACACCACGACGACCTCGTGGGCGACCCCGCGGTGGGTGACCGGCACCCCGGCCGCCGCGGGACCGGCGATCGAGCTGGTGATGCCCGGCACCACGGTCACCGGCACGCCCGCCTCGGCGCACGCGAGCAGCTCCTCGAAGCCGCGGCCGAACACGTACGGGTCGCCACCCTTGAGGCGGACCACGAACTTGCCCGCCTTGGCGTGCTCGATCAGGGTGGCGTTGATGAAGTCCTGGCTGGCGGCGCGGCCGTAGGGGATCTTGGCGGCGTCCACGACCTCGACGTCCGGGTGCAGCTCGTCGAGCAGCTCGCGCGGGGCCAGCCGGTCGGCGACCACGACGTCGGCGCGGGCCAGCAGCCTGCGGCCCTTGACGGTGATCAGCTCCGGGTCGCCTGGGCCGCCGCCGACAAGCGCGACGCCGGGCAGCTCGGCGGCGTCGGGCGGGGTGATGTCGTCGGCGATCGCGCCGGTGTGCAGGGCCTCGACGATGTTGTCGCGCACCGCGGCCGAGCGCAGCGGCTGGCCGCCGGAGAGGACGCCCACGACCAGCCCCTCGTGGCGACCGACCGCGGCGGTCACGGCGGTGCCCTCGATGCCGGCGTCGGCGCGCACGCAGAAGATGCGGCGCCGCTCGGCCTCCGCGCAGACCGCGGCGTTCACCTCGGGGTCGTCCGTGCAGGCCAGGGCGTACCAGGCGCCGTCGAGGTCGCCGTCGGCGTAGCGGCGCTGGTGCCAGACCACCTCGCCGGCGTCGATCATGCCGCCGACGGCCGGGGTGGTGGACGGCGAGATCAGCTCGACGGCGGCGCCGGCGCTGATCAGGCGGGGCAGTCTGCGCTGGGCGACGGTCCCGCCGCCGACGAGCACCACGCGCCGCCCGGCGAGGTCGAGGCCGACGAGGTAGTGCTGGTCTTCAGGCATGCGGACAAGCATGCCTGCTGGGTGCCGCGAAAACACCTCAGGGTTGCAGGAGTGTGAGCAACTCCGTATTGCCGAACATGCGCGCGGTGTCCACGGCCGACGGGGTGCCCGCCGCCGGGTCGGCGCCTCCCGCCAGCAGCGCTTTGACGACGTCCGGGTCGTTCTTGAACACCGCGCCCGCCAGCGGGCTCTGGCCCCGGTCGTTGAGCCGGTTCGGGTCGGCGCCCCGGTCGAGCAGCGCCTTGACCGTCCCGGCGTGGCCGTGGTAGGCGGCCAGCATCACGAGCGTGTCGCCGCGGTCGTTGGTCAGGTTGACCGCGATGCCGGCGTCGACGTAGGCCGCCAGCGTCTCCGTCTGCCCCTCCCGGGCCATCTGGAACACCCGGCTCCACAGCTCGATCATCTCGTCGGACGGCTCGCTCATGACATCGAGCCTAGTGCGGGCCGTCCGGCCGGACGGCCCGCACCGGGTCAGCGCGCCGACGAGGGGTACGGCAGCAGGGCCATCTCGCGCGCGTTCTTGATGGCCTGGGCCACCTGCTTCTGCTGCGTGGGCGACAGGCCCGTCACCCGGCGGGCGCGGATCTTGCCCCGGTCGGAGATGAACTTGCGCAGCAGGTCCACGTCCTTCCAGTCCACAACGGACACGTCCGCCTCGGCGAGCAGGTTGCGGCGACGGCGGCCGGGCCGGTCCTTGACGTACTTGGGCACGGCGCTCACCAGCTCGACTTCGACACGCCGGGCAGCTCGCCGCGGTGGGCCATCTCGCGCAGCCGCACCCGGGACAGCCCGAACTTGCGGAAGTAGCCACGCGGGCGGCCGTCCGCGGTGTCGCGGTTGCGCAGCCGCGTGGGGCTGGAGTCACGGGGCAGCTTCTGCAGCGCCACCACCGCGGCCGCCCGCTCGTCCGGTGTGGACTTCGGCGAGGACACCACCGCCTTCAGCTCGGCCCGGCGCTCGGCGTAGCGGGCCACGACGGCGCGACGCTGCTCGTTGCGGGCGATCTTCGACTTCTTCGCCATCAGCGCTCCTCCCGGAACTCGACGTGGCGGCGCACCACCGGGTCGAACTTGCGCAGCACCATCCGGTCCGGGTCGTTGCGCCGGTTCTTCCTCGTCACGTACGTGTAGCCGGTCCCCGCGGTCGAGCGGAGCTTGATGATCGGCCGGACGTCGTTGCGGGCCACTACAGCTTCACCCCCTTCGCGCGCAGTTCGGCCACCACGGCGTCGATCCCGCGCTTGTCGATCGTCTTGATGCCCTTCGCCGAGACCCGCAGCGTGACCCAGCGGCCCTCGGACGGCACCCAGTAGCGCCGCCGCTGGACGTTCGGGTCCCACCGCCGCGAGGTCCGCCGGTGCGAATGGGACACCTGCTTGCCGAAGCCCGGCTTGCGGCCGGTGACCTGGCAGACCGCCGACATCCACCCTCCCTAGTTGGTATCGATTTTCATTATCACCTACTCTACAACGCGTGGATCCCGAAACGACCGGCACCACCCGGGTGCCCCTCACCCTGATCAGCGGCCTCGTCCCGGCGGCCACCGCGGACCTCGCCGAACAGGCCCGCGCGGCCCGGCCCGGCACCGCGGTCGTGCACCACGACCTGCGCGAGATCCGCGGCGGCGTCGTGCGGCGGCGGCTGCGGCTGGGCGACCGCGACGAGACGGCCGTCCTGGAACTCGCGCACGGCTGCGTGTCCTGCACGCTGCGGGAGGACCTGCTCCCGCTGCTGCGCCGCCTCGCCGGCACGCCCGGCGTGCGGCACATCGTGGTGCGGCTGGACGAGGCGATGGAGCCGGAACCGGTCTGCTGGGCGATCCGGCACGTCCTCGTCGGCGACCGGCCGGTGAGCGACTTCGTGGCGATCGACGGCGTGCACACGGTGCTGGACCGCGGCTCCTGGCTGGCCGACGCGACCGGCGACGACACCCTGGAGGAGCGCGGGCTGCAGGCCAGTCAGGACGACGAGCGCACGGTCGCGCAGGTCGCGTTGTCTCAGGCCGAGTTCGCCGACGTGCTCGTGCTGACCGGCACGGCCGACGCCTGGACCGACGCGAAGACCGCGGCCGTCCTCGACCGGGTCGCCCCGGCGGCTCTCCGCACCTCGCGCCTGGCCGACGTGCCCCCGGACGCGCGGCGCGGCGAGGTGACCGACATGCACGGCCCGCTGCTGCACGGCGAGCCCCCACTGGGCGCGGACTGCGGTGTCGCGACGCTGCTGTTCACCGCGCAGCGCCCGTTCCACCCGGAACGCCTGCACGACGCGCTGGACGTGCTGCTCGACGGGGTGGTGCGGACCCGCGGCCGGGTGTGGGTGGCCAGCCAGCCGGACATGGCGCTGTGGCTGGAGTCCGCGGGCGGCGGCCTCGGGGTCGGGCACGCCGGGCCGTGGCTGGACGCGCCGGACGGTCCGGCGTGGACGGACGTGTCGCCGGAGCGGCGGACGCTGGCGTCGCTGCGCTGGCACCCGGTGTTCGGCGACCGGGCCTCGGAGATCTTCGTCGTCACCGATCAGGCCACGCCGGCCGAGATCGAGGAGGCCCTGTCCGGCGCGCTGCTCACCGACGCCGAGCTCGCGGCCGGGCAGCGGGAGTGGCTGACCTACGACGACCCGTTCGGCGCCTGGCACGAGGAGCCGTGCGAAGAAACCGACGAGACGCAGGACGTGAACGTCACGTCCGGAACGGAGAAGCAGTGAAACCCGGCATCCACCCCGACTACCACCCGGTGGTGTTCCAGGACACCGCGACCGGGGACGCGTTCCTGACGCGCTCGACGATCACCTCGGACAAGACGATCGAGTGGAGCGACGGCAACACGTACCCGCTCGTGCTCGTCGACGTCAGCGCGTGGTCGCACCCGTTCTGGACGGGCGCGCGCCGGATCATGGACACCGCGGGCCAGGTGGAGAAGTTCCACCGCCGTTACGGAAGGCGGAAGTGATGGCCGTTCCCAAGCGCAAGATGTCCCGCAGCAACACCCGCCACCGCCGCGCCCAGTGGAAGGCCGTGAAGCCGGACCTGGTGCCGGTGGTGATCGACGGCAAGGAGCAGCTCGTGCCGCGCAAGCTGCTCGGGCACTTCCACCGGCTGGCACGGTGACGCTCCCGGTCACCGTCCTGTCCGGGTTCCTCGGCGCCGGCAAGACGACGCTGCTCAACCACGTGCTGGGCAACACCGAAGGCACGCGGGTCGCCGTGATCGTCAACGACATGAGCGAGGTCAACATCGACGCCGCGCTCGTCCGCACGCGAGAGCGCCTGGTCGAGATGACCAACGGGTGCATCTGCTGCACCCTGCGGGACGACCTGCTGGAGGAGGTGGGCCGGCTCTGCGACGAGGGCCGGTTCGACCACGTGCTGATCGAGTCGAGCGGGATCTCCGAGCCGATGCCGGTCGCGGCGACGTTCACGTTCCTGCCGCGGGCGCGGCTGGACACCATGGTGACGGTGGTGGACGCGGTGAACTTCGCCCGCGAGCTGGACACCGGGGACGGCCTTGCCGAGCGGTCGCTGGACCAGTACGAGGGCGACGAGCGGACCGTCAGCGACCTGCTGATCGACCAGGTCGAGTTCGCCGACGTGCTGCTGCTGAACAAGACCGACCTCGTCGGCGAGGACGACCTGGTCCGGCTGGAGGCGCTGCTGCGGCGGCTCAACCCGGCGGCGGAGGTGATCCGCGCCGGCTTCGGGAAGGTGCCGGTGCGGGAGGTGCTCGGGACCGGCCGCTACGACCTGGAGCGGGCTCAGCAGGCGCCCGGCTGGGTGGCGGAGCTGAACGGCGACCACATGCCGGAGACCGAGGAGTACGGCATCTCCAGCGTCGTGTTCCGGGCCGCGCGGCCGTTCGCGCCGGAGCGGCTGTGGTCGTTCGTGACGCGGGACCTGGACTCCGGCCGGTTCGGGAAGGTGCTGCGCTCCAAGGGGTTCTTCGCGCTCGCGTCCCGTCCCGGGGTGGTGGGTCTGTGGTCGCAGGCCGGGTCGGTGGCGCGGTTCGAACCGCAGGGCAGCGGGCCGGCGCGGCAGGAACTGGTGTTCATCGGGACGGACCTGGACCACGCGGCGCTGACGGCCGCGCTGGAGAGCTGCCTCGGCGAGGAGGCCGGCCCAGACCCGTTCCCCGCGTGGGAGCTGCACGACCACGCGGCGCACTAGCCCGGCCGGTACAGCATCCCGAGGAACTCGCGCAGCAGCCGTTCCCGCAGGGCCGGGGCAGCGGCGCCGAGCAGGGCGTTGATCCCGGCCATCCGGTCCGGCAACCCCGCGCCGCCGCCCATGCCCGCGGCGGTGAGCAGGCCCTCGAACTGCTCGCCGGTCAGCGTGTCCGGGTCCAGCGCGGCGACGAACGCGGCCACGTTCTCGTCCACCGTCACCGGCCCGGCCTCCCGGGCGGCGGCGACCGAGGCGGCGAGGTCGGCGAGGAATCCGGCCTCGCCGCCCCGGTTCGCGGCCGTGACCGTGAGGTGCAGGTTCACCGGCGAGGACCCGTGCGCGAACTGCGGCTGCACGTACCAGCCGCGGACCCGCATCTCGTCGGCGACCGTGAACAGGTCGAAGCCGTCGTCGTCGGCGGTGAGCGCGATCAGGGTCGAGTCCGGTTCGGCGAGCAGCCGCAGCCCGTCGATGCTCCGGATGCCCTCGGCGATGGCCGTCACCGCGGCCAGGGTCTGCCGGGCGAGTTCGGAGTAGCCGTCGTCGCCGAGGTGCTGCACCACGGCCCACGCGGCGGCGAGCGGGCCACCGGAGCGGGTGGACTGGATGGTGCTGTTGAGCATCGTGTATCCGGGCCAGTCGGCGCTGGCGAAGTAGTGCCCGCGCCGCAGCTCAGCGTCGGCGTGCAGCAGCACCGACACGCCCTTGGGGCAGTACGCGTATTTGTGCAGGTCGACCGAGACGCTGGTCACGCCCTCGACGCCGAACCCGAACTCGGGCACCGGCCTGCCGAGACGGCGGAAGTACGGCAGGACCCAGCCGCCGATGCAGGCGTCCACGTGCATCCGCACCCCGCGCGCGGCGGCCGCGGCGGCGATCGGCGCGACCGGGTCGATCACGCCGTGCGCGTAGGACGGGGCGCTGGCGACCACGAGCACCGTCGTGTCGTCGATCGCCGCGGCCATGGCGTCCGGATCGGCGCGGAAGGTGACCGGGTCGACCGGCACGACGACCGGCCGCACCCGGAACAGGTGGGCGGCCTTGTGGAAGGCGGCGTGCGCGGTCGAGGGCAGCACCACGCTCGGCTCGGCGACGCCGGGGCGGCCCTCGCGCGCGGCGAGCACCGCGAGCAGGCACGACTCGGTGCCGCCGGAGGTCACCGCCCCGACCGTGGACGGCGTGCCGCCCACCAGGCGTGCGGTGGCGGCGACGAGGTCGTTCTCCAGGCGGCGCAGGCTCGGGAACGCGGTCGGGTCGAGGCCGTTGGCGGAGGAGGCGAGTGCGTGCGCCTGCGCGGCCAGTTCGTCCACACCGGTCAGTCCGCTGTCGTAGACGTAGGCCAGGGTGCGGCCGCCGTGGGTGGGCAGGTCGCCGTCCCGCAGCTCCCGCAGCTGGGCGAGCACCTCACGGGCGGGCCTCATCGCGGCTCCAGGATCGAGCGGCGCAGCAGCGGCAGGCCCGCCAGCACGAGGATCCCGGGCAGCAACGCGAACCCGAGCAGGATCGCGGTGACCGCGCTGCCCGGCTGCGCCGCGGAGGCGTCCACACTGGACACGTACCCGCCCGCGGTCAGCACCAGCCCGAACAGGCCCGGACCCAGCGCCAGGCCGAGCGTCTCCGACGCGGTCCACACCCCGGCGGTGATGCCGGCCCTGGTGGCGCCGGTGCGCTCCTCCTCGGCGCTGATCAAGTCGGGCAGGATCGCCAGCGGGAACACCTGGATCCCGGCGTAGCCGACCCCGGCGAGCGCGACGAACACGAACGACACGCCGACCGGCAGCACCAGCGCCGCGCACAGGCCCGCGCACGCGACGCCGAAGGCGATGCACGCGAACCGGAAGCCCGTCAGCTTGCCCCAGCGCGCGCCGATGCGCGGCCACAGCGGCATGGTGACCAGCGCGGGCAGCACGAACCCGACGAACAGGTACGTCTGCAGGTCCGCGTCGCCGAACACGTACCGGGACGCGTAGTTGACCCCGGCCAGCAGCGTGGCCAGGCCGAGCGACTGGACGAAGTAGACGCCCAGCAGCCACCGGAAGGCGCGCCACTGGCGCATCGTGGCGAGCAGCTCGCGCCAGCCGGGCGTCGGCGGGCGCAGGTTGCCCACCGGCGCGCCCCGGGTGCCGAGGAACACCGCGATGGTGCCGAGCACCATGATCGCGCCCATCACGATCCCCATGACGCGGTAGCCGCTGACGCCGCCGACCTGGTTGGTGATCTCGGGGGCGCCGCCGCCGGAGACCAGGATCGCGATCGCGAGCAGGCCGATGCGCCAGCTGGTCAGGCGGGTGCGCTCGTGGTAGTTGTCCGTCAACTCGGCGGGCAGCGCGTTGTAGGGCACCTGGAAGAAGGCGAACGCGGTGGCGCAGAGGAAGAACGCGAGCACCACGTACCCGGCGTCCAGCGGGGTGCTGCCGAACCCGGGGTGGGCGAAGATCGCGGCGAACAGCACCGCGACGCCGAGCCCGCCGAACAGCAGGAACGGGCGCCTGCTCCCCCGGCGGTTCAGGCTCGCGTCGGACAGCCGCCCGGCGACCGGGTTGAACAGCACGTCCCACGCCTTGGGCACGAGCACGATGGCCCCGGCGACCGCGCCCGGCACCGCCATCGTGTCGGTGAGGTAGGGCAACAGCAGCAGGCCGGGCACCGTGCCGAACGCGCCGGTGACGAACGACCCGGCGGAGTAGCCGAGCCTGGTCTTGGCCGGTAGGGCGACCATGGTCCTCCGATCTGCACCCGGTGATCGCCCGCATCGTGTCATCGATCACGGCCCGGGGAGCGCCCGGGGCGCGAATTCGTCATGAGACGACGAACGCGCGGGAGGCGCCGGTGAAGGGCGTGATCGTGCCGTCCAGGGATTTCGCGTCGCCGGAGTGGACCACCCGGTACTTGCCGACCGGGGTGTCCGGCGGGATGTCCCAGGTGATCGTCGCCGTGGACTCGGCCAGGAAGGTGCGCCGCCACCGGTACTTGGTGGCCCAGTCGCCGTCGTCGGCGTGGCGGACCCAGGTGCCGCCGTCCAGGCGCTGGACCTCCAGGAACGTCCCGTTCCGGTGCAGGTCGTTCTTCGGGTGGCCGGTGACGAACTCGACCAGCACCTGCTCGCCGCGTCGGTAGCTGCCGCGCGCCTCGGTGAGCATGTCGCCGAACCGCTTGAGCAGCGGCGGCGAGTCCACCACCACGCCGGGCTGGAAGTTGAGCTGATCACCGGACAGGTCACGCGGCTGCGGGCCGCGCGGGACGCTCGCCCCGTCCCGCATCGCGGCCGCGAGCCGGGCGAACTCCTGCTGGTAGGCGGGCAGCGTGTAGCGGCCGAAGAGCGTGGACGCGCCCTCGTACTGCTGCGAGTCGTACTCCTCGGGGGTCGTGACGTACTGGCTGTAGGCGTTGGCGTAGCCCTGCATGATCACGTTCTCCAGCGGCACGCCCAGCTCGGCGGCGACGGTGCGGCGGATGCGCAGCCCGGCGACGATCGTGTACTCGGCCGGCCCGGCGACGAGGTGGAGCTGCCCGAGCCGCAGGATCTGCAGCGGCAGCACCTCAGGCGCCCACGGGTGGGGCTTCATCGCGCCGAACGGCACCGCGATCACCTTCGGCGCGTGCGCGTCGGCCAGCGCCTGCGGGATCGGCGCGTCCATCCCGCCGAGCGCATCGATGAAGGGGTTGCGGACACCCTCGGGCAGCGGGAGCCCGGGGCCGTCCTCGGTGCTGCCGGCGAGCATCGACACGCCGATCGCCGCGGTGGCCGTGGTGCGCTGCCGCCCGTCCGGGGTGTAGCGGCCGTCCACGGTCACGCGGGACATGTCCACGTAGCAGAAGCGGAAGTCCAGCGGCCCGGTGACGGCGGTAGTGGCGTCGTCGAAGGCGGCTTTCGCGGCGGTGAACTGGCGTTCGCCGATGATGCGGGTGTTCTCGAACTCGTCCTCGGTCGGGCCGGAGCCGGGCTTGAGGTTGAGGTTCGGGGACATGTCGCCGGAGTTGGTCTGCGGGAAGCAGGCGACGAACTCCGGTGCGCCGTCGAGGTAGCGGGTGCCGCGGCCGTGTTCCCAGGCGTAGGCGGCGTAGCCCTTGTTGTCGCCGCTGATCAGCTTGTTCGCGTTGGTCATCGAGGTGCCGTGCGTGGCGAACCAGGCGATGGCGCCGACGTCGCGGCCGCCCTGGCGGAACCGCAGCACGGTGACGGCCGGGTCGATGGCGAGCGGGAAGTGGTCCTTGTCGGCCCGCGGGTTGAGCTCGAAGGCGGTGCGGGAGCGGTTGACGCTGGCGTCGGTGAGCTCGGTCCGGCCGAGGCTGATCGTGCCCGGCGCGAGGTTGCCGTGCGCCTGCTGGATGGCCTCGGTGATGCCGTCGACCTGGGCGTCGTAGGTCTGCCGCTGGAAGCCCAGGATGGACAGGTTGTAGGCGGCGTACCAGGACGACCCGCCGCAGCCCGCGTGCGTGTGCGTGGCGTTGAGCAGCACGTTCTGCTCGGTGTAGAGGTCGCCGTACCGCTCGGCGAGGCGGGCCAGCACCCCTTGGTGCACGGACTGGAACAACGCGCCGACGTCGGCGTTGGCGAACACGATCCGGCGGCCACCGGGGTTCGGCGACGATGTAGGCGCGGGCGCGGGTGCGCTGGTGGATGCCGGCGGTCTGCTGCTGCGGCATGGAGTAGCCCATCATGCCGCACTCCGCCGCGGGCCCGGTGACGTCGGAGATGCCGACGCCCACGAGATAGCCCTGCTGCGCGGCCGCCTGCGGGGTGGCGAGCACTCCCGCGGCGAGCGGCGCGGCAGCCGCCCCGGCCAGGACGGTCCTGCGGCTCACCGGCATCGGCGGCCTCCCTCCAGACGTGAAGCCCTTTCAGGTTTTTCGGAGCCTAGAGGAGTCCGCCCAGCACTGCCAACCCTTCGATCGGGTGGGTTCAAAGCGCGGCACCACACCGCCATCCGGCAACGAACCGCAACCAAGCCCCCGAGCCACCCCTCTCCCGCAACCCGATCCCCAGCCAAATCGGTTGCCGAGCCACCGGGTCAAGCCACGCTTTCCCGGCTTGACGCGGTGTCTCGGCAACCGAACACTGAAAGATCGGGTTCGGGACGGCTTCTTTCATCCGGGCGTAGCGAAGCGAAGCCCGGCGCCCTCACCACCCGCGTAGCGAAAACCTAAGAAAGCACCTCGGCGATCCGCCGCAGGGTCCCCGCGTCCCCACGCAGCAGCAACGTCGTCACCACGGTCTCCTCCCAGGCGGCCAGTTCCGCCCGGATCTTCTCCGGCGGCCCGATCAGCGAGGTGTCCTCGACCAGCGACGTGGGGATCGCCGCGGTGGCTTCGGCCTTGCGCCCGGCGAGGTAGAGCTCCTGCACCTTCTCCGCGACGTCGGCGTACCCGAGCCGGGCGAACACGTCCTTGTGGAAGTTGACCTGCTTGGCCCCCATGCCGCCGATGTAGAGGGCCAGCGACGGCTTGATGAACCCGGCCGCGGTCTCCACGTCGTCGTGCACGATGACCGGCACCGAGGCGGCCACCTCGAAGTCGGCCTGCGTGTGCCGGGCGCCCGGGCGCGCGAAGCCCTCGGCGAGCGCCTCCCGGTAGAACGCGTCGCTCTTCGGGGAGAAGAACAGCGGCAGCCAGCCGTCGCAGATCTCGGCCGCCAGCGCGACGTTCTTCGGCCCCTCCGCCGCCAGGTAGATGGGGATTTCCGGGCGCAGCGGGTGCACTGTGGACTTCAGCGGCTTGCCCAGCCCCGTCCCGTCCTTCAGCGGCAGCTGGTACTGCTCGCCGTCGAAGGTCACCGGCTCCCGCCGGGCCACCACCCGGCGCACGATCTCCACGTACTCCCGCGTCCGGGCCAGCGGCCGCGGGTAGGGCTGCCCGTACCAGCCCTCCACCACCTGCGGCCCGGACGCGCCGAGGCCGAGGATGAACCGGCCGCCGGAGAGGTGGTCCAGGGTCATCGCGGCCATGGCGGTGGCGGTCGGGGTGCGGGCCGACATCTGGACGATGTCGGTGCCGAGCTTGACCCGCGAGGTCGCCGCGCCCCACCAGGCCAGCGGGGTCAGCGCGTCCGAGCCGTACCCCTCGGCCGTCCACACCGAGTCGAACCCCAGCTCCTCCGCGGCGCGGATCGCGTCGAGCGCGCCCTCCGGCGGACCGGAGGACCAGTAACCGATGTGATAGCCGAGCTTCACGACACCTCCCGGGGAACGTAATGGGTGGGACTGTCCCGTTCGGACAGCGGCGGCAGGTTGCGGGCCGGCGTCTCCACCAGCGGGGCGTCCGCCGGGACCTCGCCGCGCGCCCGCCGCCACGCCGCCCTGGCGCGCGGGTGGTAGCGGCGGTCGTGCGGCACGAACCGGAACGCGAGCCCGATCGCGCGGCCGGCCAGCCGGTGCAGCACCTCGTTCCGGCGCGACCAGGAGTAACCCAGCCGCTCGCGCACCGCCGGGTGGTACAGACCGACGGTCCACCACACGAACGACTTCGCGATCACCACGCGCGACAACCGCCAGACCGGGTCCGGCATCCACGACACGAACGGCGGCTTCGCGATGCCGGCGATGTCCAGCACGTCCCTGGTGGCCTTGTTGTCCTCCAGGACCTCGGTGCACATGTGGTCCCAGTAGGCCTGGAACTCCTCCCACGAGCCCGGCACCGGCCGCATGCTCAGCCCGTAGAGCCGGTACCACTGGACGTGCTCGTCGAACAGCCGCCGCTTGTCGGCCTCGCTCAGCCCGCCCATCATCCGCTCCGCCGCGACGACGGTGAGCATGAAGAACGTCGAGTGCGCCCAGTAGAACGTGCCCGGGTTCAGCGCGTGGTAGCGGCGGCCGCGGGCATCCACGCCGTGGATCGTCTCGTGGTACCCACGCACCGCGCGAGCGGTCTCGGCCGCGCGCGGGCCGTCGTAGACCACGCCGCCGATCGGGTAGAGCGAGCGGAACAACCGCTCCCACCGCTCGGCGAAGAACCGCGAGTGCTCCTCCACCCCCGCGCCGAGTTCCGGGTGCATGTTCTGCATGGATCCTGCCCACAGTGCCATGAGCAGGGTCCGCCAGTCGCCGAAGTACTTCCACGTCAGGGAATCGGGGCCCAGGGGCTGCGGTGCCATGATCCGAACGCTACAATTGACAACACCTGTAGTCAATTGTGAGGGCGGATGGCGGAGAAGACCTGGGCGGGCACGACCCTGAGCGACCGCCGGGCGGCCCGGCGTGCCCAGCTGCTCGACGCCGGGCTGGACCTGCTCGGCACCGAGGGCAGCGCGGCGGTGACGGTGCGGGCGGTGTGCCGGCACGCGAAGCTCACCGAACGGTACTTCTACGAGAGCTTCACCGACCGCGAGGAACTGGTGGTCGCGGTCTACGAGCAGGTCGCCGCCGAGGCCCACCGCGCCATCGCCGGCGCGGTGCCGGACAGCCGCCGCGCCCCGGCCCAGCGGGCCGAGGCCGCGGTCACCGCGTTCGTCGAGCTGATGCTGGACGATCCACGCAAGGGCCGGGTCCTGCTGCTGGCGCCGATCACCGACCCGGCCCTGTCCGCACGCGGAATGGCGCTGCTGCCGGCCTTCGCCGGGCTGATCCGCGAGCAGCTGCCCGCGCGCATGGACGCGCTGGAGAAGCAGCTGACCGCGATCGGCCTCGTCGGCGCGCTGACCCACCTGTTCACCGCCTACCTGTCCGGCACCCCCGAGATGCCCCGGGAACGCCTGGTCGAGCACTGCGTGCGCCTGCTCGTGCGGTCGTCCTAAGCGGACTCGCGCTCCGCCACCAGTTGCAACGCGATGTCGATGATCATGTCCTCCTGACCGCCGACGTAGCGCTTCTCCCCCACGCGGTAGAGGATTTCGTGCGCGGGCACCTGGTAGCGCTCCGCGGCGCGCTCGGCGTGCAGCAGGAAGCTGGAGTACACCCCGGCGAAGCCCTGCACGATCGACGACCGGTCCATCACCGGCAGCCGCGTGATGAACGGCTTCACCACGTTCTCCGCGGCGTCCATCAGCACGTCCTTGTCCACACCGGTCTCGACGCCGAGCCGCTCGAACACCGCGGCCAGCACCTCGGTCGGCGAGTTGCCCGCGCCCGCGCCGAGCGCCACGAGCGAACCGTCGATCTGCTTCGCACCGGCCCGGTGGGCGAGCACCGAGTTCGCGACGCCGAAGCTGAGGTTCTGGTGGCCGTGGTAGCCCACCTGCGCCGCGTCGCCGAACTCCGCGACCAGCGCGGCCACCCGGTCGGCGGCCTCCTCCAGGATCAGCGCCCCGGCGGAGTCCACGACGTACACGCACTGGCAGCCGGCGTCGACCATGATCCGACCCTGCTTCGCCAGCGCCTCCGGCGTGGCCATGTGCGACAGCATGAGGAACCCGACGGTCTCCAGCCCGAGCCTGCGCGCCTCGGTGAAGTGCTGGATGGACACGTCCGCCTCGGTGCAGTGCGTGGCGATCCGCACCGCGCCCGCGCCGAGGTCGGCGGCGGCCTCCAGGTCGGCGACCGTGCCGAGGCCGGGCAGCAGCAGCACCGCGATCTTGGCCTGCTTGGCCTCCTCGACGGCCGCGGCGATCAGCTTCCGCTCGTCCACCAGCGAGAAGCCGTAGTTGAAGGTCGACCCGCCGAGCCCGTCGCCGTGGGTCACCTCGATCAGCGAGATCCCCGCCGCGTCGAGCGCCCGCACGGTGTCCCGCACGTTCTCCTCGGTGAACTGGTGCGCCATGGCGTGGCTGCCGTCGCGCAGGCTCGTGTCGACGAGCCGCACCTCCCGCTCGGTCATGCCGGCACCTCCTGAGTCCGGTTCGCGGCCAGCAGCTCGCCGACACGGGCGGCCG
Source organism: Amycolatopsis sp. ATCC 39116 (assembly GCF_000231075.2). Classification (NCBI taxonomy): domain Bacteria; kingdom Bacillati; phylum Actinomycetota; class Actinomycetes; order Pseudonocardiales; family Pseudonocardiaceae; genus Amycolatopsis; species Amycolatopsis sp. ATCC 39116. Next base: position 67,438 of record NZ_AFWY03000011.1, read on the forward strand.
CGGCGGTCATGATGTCCAGGTTCCCGGCGTAGGGCGGCAGGTAGTCGCCGTTGCCGGCGACCTCCAGGAACACCGCCACCCTGGCGCGGCCCTGCCAGCCCGGCCGCGGGTCGTCGAACTGCGGCGCCGCCTTGAGCGTGTAGCCGGGCACGTACTCCTGCACGTCGGCGACCATCCGCTCGACGGAGGCGGTGATCGCGTCGCGGTCGGCGTCCGGCGAGATCGCGCAGAACACCGTGTCGCGCATGATGAGCGGCGGTTCGACCGGGTTGATGATGATGATCGCCTTGCCCTGCGCGGCGCCGCCGACGATCTCCAGGCCGCGCGCGGTGGTCTGGGTGAACTCGTCGATGTTGGCGCGCGTGCCCGGACCCGCCGACCGCGACGACACCGACGCGACGATCTCGGCGTAGGGCACCTCGGTCACGCGGGCGACGGCGTGCACGATCGGGATCGTGGCCTGGCCGCCGCAGGTGATCATGTTGAAGTTCGCGGCGCCCAGCTGGTCCGGCAGGTCCACCGCGGGGCAGGTGAACGGCCCGACGGCGGCCGGGGTCAGGTCGACGGCCTGGATGCCGGCCTCGGCGTAGCGCGGCGCGTTGGCCAGGTGGGCCTTGGCGGAGGTGGCCTCGAAGACGATGTCCGGCAGCTCGTCGCGAGACAGCAGCCAGTCCACTCCTTCGGCCGAGGTCTCCACGCCCAGCGCGGCCGCGCGCTTCAGGCCGTCCGAAGCCGGGTCCACCCCGACCATGTACGCGACCTCGATGTGCTCGCTGCGCCGCAGCTTGACGAGCAGATCGGTGCCGATGTTGCCGGGTCCGACGATCGCGGCCCGTGCCTTCCGGGTGCTCATGCGCCCTCCTTCCGGGGTCGGCTCCACGGTGCGCCCCGGAGTGCGGCACACTCAACGCATGTGTGCCGCTGAGCGGGACGACGGGATGACCGCCGCCCGGATCGCCGCGCTGCTCGGCGCGTTCCGGCCGGGCGATCAGGCGCTGGGCGCGTCCGAACTCGCGCGCCGCACCGGCCTGCCGAAGTCGTCGGTGCACCGGCTGACCGGGCACCTGGTCACGCACGGACTGCTGGAACGGGACGGCACCGCGGTGCGGCTCGGGCTGCGGCTGTTCGAGATCGGGCAGCTCGCCGGGCGCGAACGCGGGCTCGTCGACGCCGCCCGCCCCTACCTGGCCGATCTGCGCGAAGCCACCCGCAACACGGTGCACCTCGCGGTACTGGAAGGCACCGAGGTGGTGTACCTCGACATCGTGCGCGGCCCGGACGCGCCCGCCCTGCCCTCGCGCATCGGCGGCCGGTTTCCCGCGCACGCCACCGCGGTGGGCAAGGCGATCCTGGCGCACTCCCCCGCGTCCGTGCTGGACACCGTGCTGGCGGCCGGCCTGACCAGGGTCGGCCCGCGCACGATCACCGCGCCCGGGCTGCTGCGGCGGCAGCTGACCCGGATCCGCGACGAGGGGGTCGCCTACGAGCGGGAGGAATCCGGGGTGGGCGTAACCTGTGCAGCCAGTCCAGTGCTCGGCGCGACCGGCCGGGCACGGGCCGCGATTTCGATCTCGGGCTGGAGCAACCGGGTCCGGGTCGAGCGCGTCTCTCCAGCGGTGCGCACGGCGGCTCTCGCTTTGTCGCGAGCCTTGCCGTAGGGTCTCGCGCACCAGCGGGGATGATCGACAGGTACGGTCTCGTGGCGCTCGCCGGGCCACGGGGATGTTAGGGAGGATTGGCGTGACCACCGCGACCACCCAGGTAGACGACCTTCGGCTCGTGGCTGCACCGACCGCCGTCAGCTGCGCCGAGATGTTCGTCCGTTTCGCCCTCCTGGAGTGGAAACTGCGGCCACTGGCCGACGACGCGGCGACCGTCATCCGGCACCTGGTGCGGTCCTCGGTGGAAGGGGCGGACCGGCGATCGCCCCGCTTCCTGACCGTCCGGTTGCGCCTGCACCGCGACGTCGTGGTCGTCGAACTCGACGACGACCGCCCCGGCGAACCCCCCGAGCTGCCCGGCTGGACCATCAACACCGTCGCCCTGCCCGGCGGGCACCGCACGGCCTGGTGCGAGCTGCCGTTGCCGGCCGGCCTGACCGGGGCCCTCCCGACGCGCTCCCCGCACCGCATGCCCAGCCCGGCGACCGAGTACCCGGCCGAGGAGCCGTTGCCGGAGCCGGAGTTCCTGGACTCGCAGATCCTGCAGCGCGTGCTGCACGGGCTCAACGGCTCCGCGCGATAGCGCTTTCCGCCGTCCGCCGTCCGGCGCCCGGCTCAGGCCAGGCCGCGCACCGCCTGAGCCGGTGGGCGCTCCCCCGCGATCGTCGCCACCATCTCCAGCACGCGGCGCGTCTGCTGGACCTCGTGCACCCGGAACACCTGTGCGCCGTCCCTGGCCGCGAGCGCGGTGGCGGCCAGCGTGCCGTCCAGCCGTTCGGTGACGCCGGCGCCGAGGGTCTCCCCCACGAAGTCCTTGTTGGACAGTGCCATGAGGACGGGCCAGCCGGTCGCGGTCAGCTCGCTCGCGTGCCGCAGCAGGGCGAGGCTGTGCCAGGTGTTCTTGCCGAAGTCGTGCGTCGGGTCGATCAGGACCCCGCCGCGGGGCACGCCGAGCGCCACGACCTCCTCGGCCCGGCGGGTGATCTCCTCGATCACCTGGCCGACGACGTCCTCGTAGCGGACGCGGAACGGGCGCGTGCGCGGCACCGCTCCCCCGGTGTGCGAGCACACGTACCCGGCGCCGAACTCGGCCGCGACCTCCGCCAGCCGCGGGTCGGCGCCCGCCCAGGTGTCGTTGAGCAGGTCAGCCCCGGCCTCGCAGGCCAGGCGCCCGACCTCGTGCCGCCAGGTGTCCACGCTGATCACCAGGCCCGGGTGCCGCCGCCGGATCTCCGCGACGAACGGCACCACCCGGCGGGTCTCCTCGTCGACCCCGACGTCGCTGCCGGGGCCCGCCTTGACCCCGCCGATGTCCACGATGTCCGCGCCCTCCGCGACGGCCCGGTCGACGGCCGCCAGCGCGTCCGGGTCCGCGAAGGACGCGCCCCGGTCGTAGAACGAGTCGGGCGTGCGGTTCACGATCGCCATCACGAGCGCGCGGTCGGCGACGACGCGCCGCCCGCGGAAGACCAAGTCGACTGCCACGACTTCATCATGCCTGCCGTGGCGGGGGCGCGATAACGCGCGTTATGCCCTAAGTTGCTTCCAGGAGAGCGAAGGGGGTGCGCGGCGGATGGCCACCCGACACGGCCACGGCGACAGCCACAGCAGGGAACGCTTCCTGCAGGCCGCGCTGACGGTTCTCCTCAAGCAGGGCGTGGCCGGGCTGACGGTGCGCAGCGTCGCCGAGGCGGCCGGCACGTCGACGATCGGGGTCTACACGCGCTTCGGCGGCCGCAACGGGGTTCTGGACGCCTTGTACGAGCGCACTTTCGAGATGCTGCACGAGGAGTTCCGGGCGGTGCCGCCGGTTTCCGGCGATCCGGCAGCGGGGATCCTCGCGCTGGCCCGCGCCTACCGCCGGTTCGCGCTGGACAGCCCGGCGCGGTACGCGTTCATGTTCGAGCAGTCGGTGCCCGGGTTCGACCCGGACCCGGACCTGCGGGCGTTCGCGCAGCGGAGCAGCTTCGACCTGCTGGTGGACCGCGTGGCGCCGGTGACGCCGCCCGGCCGCGACCCGAACGTCACCGGATACCTGATCTGGACCACGATGCACGGGCTGGTGAGCGTCGAGCTGACGCACCGCGCGCGCAACCCGCCGCCGAAGTGGTTCATCGAGACCACCGACGACGCCTACGACGAGGTGTTCGGATCCGGCATCCGCGCGATGATCAACGGGCTGGACCTCGAACTCGCCTGAGGCGGCAGCCGAACGGCCGACGGAACCCGTTGTCCAGCGCCACACCGGCAACGAGCGCCGGGTCGGCCCCGGGAACGACCGTGGCCCCCGGTCCAAGCAGGACCGGGGGCCACGGATCAGTCACTCAGCCGCGAGGGCTCACGCACCGCCCGAGAGCTTCTCGCGCAGAGCCGCGAGCTGCTCGTCGCTGGCGAGGGTGCCGCCGCTGCGCTGCTCCGAGCCGCCGCCGGTCGAGCTGTAGTTCTGCTCGCCGCCGCCGACCGGACCACCGGTGGCCTCCTCGGCCGCCGCCTGGGCGCTGGCCTCGGCAGCCTTGGCGATCTGCCGCATGTGGGCCTCGTAGCGGGCGTGCGCCTCGGCGTACTGGCGCTCCCACTCCTCACGCTGCTTGTCGTAGCCTTCCTGCCACTCCTGCGTGTCGGGGTCGAAGCCCTCGGGGTAGATGTAGTTGCCCTGGTCGTCGTACTCGGCGGCCATGCCGTACTGCGTCGGGTCGAACTCGGTGTCGGTGGTGAAGCCCTCGTTCGCCTGCTTCAGCGACAGCGAGATCCGGCGGCGCTCCAGGTCGATGTCGATGACCTTGACCATGACCTCGGTGCCGACCTGCACGACCTGCTCCGGGATCTCCACGTGGCGCTCGGCCAGCTCGGAGATGTGCACCAGGCCCTCGATGCCCTCCTCGACGCGGACGAACGCGCCGAACGGGACGAGCTTGGTGACCTTGCCCGGCACGATCTGGCCGATCGCGTGGGTGCGGGCGAACTGGCGCCACGGGTCTTCCTGGGTCGCCTTCAGCGACAGGGACACGCGCTCGCGGTCCATGTCGACGTCCAGCACCTCGACGGTGACCTCCTGGCCGACCTCGACGACCTCGGACGGGTGGTCGATGTGCTTCCAGGACAGCTCCGAGACGTGCACCAGACCGTCGACGCCGCCGAGGTCGACGAACGCGCCGAAGTTGACGATCGAGGACACGACGCCCTTGCGGACCTGGCCCTTGGCGAGCGCGTTGAGGAACTCGCTGCGGACCTCGGACTGGGTCTGCTCGAGGTAGGCCCGGCGGGACAGGACCACGTTGTTGCGGTTCTTGTCCAGCTCGATGATCTTCGCCTCGAGCTCGCGGCCGACGTAGGGCTGCAGGTCGCGCACGCGGCGCATCTCCACCAGGGAGGCGGGCAGGAAGCCCCGCAGGCCGATGTCGAGGATCAGGCCGCCCTTGACGACCTCGATGACGGTGCCCTTGACGGGCTCGTCCTTCTCCTTGAGCTCCTCGATCGTGCCCCAGGCGCGCTCGTACTGGGCGCGCTTCTTGGACAGGATCAGCCGGCCTTCCTTGTCCTCCTTCTGGAGAACGAGGGCCTCGACCTCGTCACCGACGCTGACGACCTCGCCGGGATCGACATCGTGCTTGATGGACAGCTCACGCGAGGGGATGACGCCCTCGGTCTTGTAACCGATGTCGAGCAGCACCTCGTCGCGGTCGACCTTGACGATGGTGCCCTCAACGATATCGCCGTCGTTGAAGTACTTGATCGTCTTGTCGATCGCGGCGAGGAAGTCTTCCTCCGACCCGATGTCGTTGACGGCGACCTGGGCGGCGCCGGACGTCGGGGCGGTGGTGGTGTCGGTGGTCATTAGGTGGGTTGCTCCGGTTGGTTTACGGCTCGAGTAGGTTTGCAGTTTGCGCGCGCGGTGAGCGTGCGACGGCAACCATGAGCAAACGTTCACAACGGAACGGCCGCGGAGCATCACCGCCGACGGTGCGCGACCCGGAACCCGGCTCAGCTCTGCCGAGTGGAAGGTAGCGCGAACCCACTGCGCTAGAGATATCGTACGCGGCCGCCCACGCGCGGCACAAACAGGGTCGCCCGCACGGACGCGGCGGGGCTGACCGGTGAGAATACCGGTGTGACGACGGCGGCAGACGACAACGGCGGCGACCTCGACCCGGACCGGCACGCCCGCGCCGAACACCGGCTCGGCACGGTCGGCGTGGCGCACCGGGAGGTGACCGCGGACGAGGCGACGGCGGCCAACCTGGCCTGGTGGGACGCCGACGCCGACGACTACCAGGCCACCCACGGCGGCTTCCTCGGCGACGCGGACTTCGTGTGGTGCCCGGAGGGCGTGCGCGAGGCCGACGCCCGGCTGCTCGGCGACGTGCGCGGCCGCCGCGTGGCCGAGATCGGGTGCGGCCAGGCGGCGTGCTCGCGCTGGCTGGCCACGGCGGGCGCGCACCCGGTCGGGCTCGACCTGTCGGCCGGGATGCTCCGGCACGCCCGCGCGGGCGCGGCGCGCACCGGGATCGAGGTCCCGCTGGTCCAGGCGACGGCCGAGCGGCTGCCGCTGGCGGACGGCAGCGTCGACGTGGCCTGCTCGGCGTTCGGCGCGCTGCCCTTCGTGGCCTCGATCGAGACCGTGTTCGCCGAGGTGCGCCGGGTGCTGCGGCCGGGCGGGCCGTGGGTGTTCGCGGTGACCCACCCGATCCGCTGGATCTTCCCGGACGACCCGGGTCCGGCCGGGCTGACCGCGAGCCAGCCGTACTTCGACCGCACCCCCTACGTGGAGGTCGACGGGGACGGGAAGGCGACCTACGTGGAGTACCACCGCACGGTGGGCGACTACGTGCGGGCGCTGGCGGCCACCGGGTTCGCGCTGGAGGACCTGATCGAGCCGGAGTGGCCGGCCGGGCACACCCGGGTGTGGGGCCAGTGGAGCCCGCTGCGGGGCAAGCTCTTCCCGGGCACGGCGATCTTCCGGGCGCGCGCGTGCCCGTGAGCGCGGCGCTGCTGTCCGCGCAGCGGGCCCGGTTCAGCGCGCTGGACCCGCTGCTGCCGCCCGCCGCGCCACCGCCGGAGGGCGAGGTGCTGACCGCGGCCACCGCGGACGGCACCCGCGTCACCGGGGTGGTCCAGGTCCAGCGGCACCAGCCGGGCGCGTTCGACCTGCTGTGGTCGGCCGCGCAGGTGTGGCAGCTGTTCCCGTGCGTCGGGGATACCGGGACCGCGGGCATGGACGCGCTGCTGCGCGCCTGGCGGCGCCGGATGGACCGGGAGTCGCCCGGCGCGGACTCGTCGTGCACGGTGACCTGGCCGAGCCGGGACGCCGAGGCGGTGCGCGCGTTCCTCGACCACGGCCTGGTGCCGCTGTCCGTGCTCGCGGTTCGCACCGGCCCGCCGGAGGAGCACCCGCCCCCGCCGGGCGTGACGATCCGCCGCGCGCGGCCGGAGGACCTCGAGGAGGTCGTGGCGCTGTCGATGGCCACGTTCCGCTACTCCAGCCTGGTCGCCGGGCCGTGGCGGCCGGGCACCGCGGAGCTGATCACGCCGCGGCTGGAGCGCAACCTCGCCGCGGACGCGCCGGTCTGGCTCGCCGAACGGGACGGCGTCGCCGTCGCGCTGGCCGACTGCGGGTGGGTCGAGTCGGCGCCCGGGTCGTGGGCCGCCGAGTTGCTGCCCGCCGGGCAGTGGGGTTACGTCAACAACGTGGCGACCAGCGAGCACGCGCGCGGCGAAGGCATCGGCCGGGCGCTGCTGAGCCGGGTGCACCGCGAGTTCGCCGACCTCGGCGCCCAGGCAACCTACCTCTACTACAACCCGGCCAACCCGCTGTCCTCGGTGTTCTGGCCGCGTCAGGGGTACCGGCCGCTGTGGTCGTACTGGGAGGTCCGGCCCGCGTCCGCGCTGCGCTGACCCCCGAGTTGCGGGCTCCGGAGGACGGGCGTAGCTTTTGAACTGACCAGTCAGTTCAAAAGAGGGGGATCCTGTGCGGGTGCACGCCGACCGGGTCACCGTCGAAGGTCCGCACGGCACGGTGCTGCCGCCGACCTCGCTCACCGTCGGCGAGGGCGAACTCGTCTTCGCGCACGGCGAGCCGGGCGCCGGGGTGACCGCGTTCGGTCTCGCCCTGACCGGGCGGATGCGGCCGACGACCGGGCTCGTGACGCTCGACGGCAAGGCGGACGCCGCGAAACTGCGCCGCGTCAGCGCCGTGGTGGACGCGCCGGAGATCACCGCGCCGGAGGACTCGCTGCCGGTGCGGATGGTCGTCGCCGAGGAGCTGTCGATCGGGAGGCTGCCCGCGGGCAAGGACGCCGTCGCGCGGTGGCTGTCCGAGCACGACCTCGCCGGGCGCGCGGACGTCCGGTTCGAGCACCTGTCCCCCGCCGAGCGCACCCGGCTGCTCACCGCGCTGGCCGCGGCGCGGCCCGGGGTGCGGCTGCTCGTGCTCGACACCCCCGACCGGCACACCAGCGACGTCTCCAGCTGGGCCGGCCTCGCCCGCGAACACGCCGAGCGCGGCTTCGCCGTCGTCGTGCTGACCGCCACCGCCCCGACCGGGGCGCTGCCCGCTCCCCCGGCGCTGCTCGGCCGCACCGAGCAGCCCGAACCCGAACTCGTGCAAGGAGATCCGCAGTGACCGGCCTCCGGCTCGCCGCCGGGGAACTGCGCCGCCTGACCTCCGGCAAGCTGCCCAAGCTCGCCGTGGCCGCGCTGGTGCTCGTCCCCCTGCTGTACGCGTCGTTCTACCTCTACGCCAACTTCGACCCCTACGGCCGCCTCGGCAAGCTGCCCGCGGCGATCGTCAACGAGGACGCGGGATCCGCCGACCGCAACGTCGGCGACGAGGTCACGTCCTCGGTGGTCGGCTCGGGCACGTTCCAGTGGCACGAGGTCTCCGCGGCCGAGGCCGACGCCGGGGTGCGCGACGACCGCTACGCGTTCACGATCACGATCCCACGCGACTTCTCCGCCGCGCTGCTCTCCAGCGGCAACTTCACCCCGCAGCGCGCCACGATCCAGCTGACCACGAACGACGCGAACAACTACCTCTCGCACACCATCGCCAACCAGGTCGCCGAGCAGATCCGCGACACGATCGCGGAGAAGGTGGGCAGCGAGGCCGCGAACCGGTTCCTGATGGGCTTTTCGACCATCTACCAGCAGACCCAGCAGGCCGCGACCGGCGCCACCCAGCTCGCCGACGGCGCGAACCGGCTGCTCACCGGCCAGCAGCAGCTCGCCGACGGGGCACAGCAGCTGGCCACCGGCAGCGCCCAGCTGTCGTCCGGGCTGTCCACGCTCCGGTCGAGCACCGCGACCCTGCCGCAGAGCACCCGGCAGCTGGCCGACGGCGCCCAGCAGGTCGCCGACGGCAACAGCCAGGTCGCCGCGGCCGGGTCCACCGTCGCGAGCGGGTCCGCCCAGCTGGTGCGCAACCTCGACGACGTGAACAACCAGCTCACCGACCGGCTGCGCGCGGCCGGGCTGTCCGAGGCCGACATCGAGCGGGTGCAGGGCGTGCTCGGCGACCTGCGGGCCCCGGTCGACCAGGCCAACTCGAGGATCCAGCAGACGTCGGCCCAGCTGAACCAGCTCGCCGACGGGGCGCGGCAGGTCGCGGCCGGGGCCGCCACGCTGGCGAACTCGGCGCCCGCGCTGTCCGGCGGCATCGCGCAGGCCGCTGACGGCGCGAACACGCTCTCGGCCGGCGCGAACCAGCTCAACGACGGCGAGAAGACCGCGTTGTCCGGCACGCGGGAGCTGGCGACCGGCGCCGGCCAGCTGCGGGACGGCCTGAACAACGGGCTCCAGCAGATCCCCAACCCCAGCGACCCGACGCGGACCGCGACCGCGGACACGATCGCCGACCCGGTCGCGGTCAACTCCGTCGGCGTCGCCTCCGCGGGCACCTACGGCGCCGGGCTGGCCCCGTTCTTCCTCGCCCTGGCCACCTGGATCGGCGCATTCGTGTTGTTCCTGCTGATCCGGCCGCTGTCGTCGCGGGCTATCGCGGCGGGCACCGCGCCGCTGCGGGTCGCGCTCGGCGGGTGGCTGCCTTCGGCGCTGCTGGGCATCGCGCAGGTCGTCGTGTTGTTCGCCGCCGTGACCTGGTTCGTCGGCATCCACATCGCGCACCCGGTGGGCGCGCTGGCGTTCGCGATCCTGGCATCGCTGACGTTCACCGCGATCGTGCACGCGCTCAACGCGTTCTTCGGCGCCGTCGGCAAGTTCCTCGGGCTGGTGCTGCTGGTGCTGCAGCTGGTCAGCGCGGGCGGCACGTTCCCGTGGCAGACCCTGCCGGACGCGCTGTACCCGCTGCACGTCGTGCTGCCGATGGGGTACGTGGTCGACGGGCTGCGGCACCTGCTCTACACCGGCGCGTCGCTGCGGAACCTGCTGGACATCGGGGTGCTGGTCGCCTACCTCGTGGGCGCGCTCGCGGTGTCGGCGCTGGCCGCGCGCAGGCAACGGGTGTGGACGGTGTCGAAGCTGCAGCCGGAGCTGTCGCTGTGAGCCCGCGCGGCGAGAGCACCAAGCAGAAGCTGTTCGAGGCGACGCTGCGGCTGGCCACCGAGAAGGGGCTGGCCGGGCTGACGGTGGACGAGATCGCGGCGGCGGCCGGGGTCGCGAAGGGCACTGTGTACTACAACTTCGGCAGCAAGGACGGGTTGATCGACGCGCTGCTGCGCTACGGCGTCGGGCAGCTCGCCGAGCGGCTGCGGGCGCACGCGGCCGAGCCGGACCCGGTGGCCGCGCTGGAGTCCCTGGTGGACACCGGGCTGGAGTTCATCGCGGGGCACCGCGGGTTCTCGCAGATCCTGGTCAGCGAGCTGTGGCGGACGCCGGGCCAGTGGCAGGAGACGCTGTCGCTGCTGCGCGAGGACATCGTCTCCATCGTGAAGGAGCAGCTGCAGCGGGTCGCCGACGCCGGGCGCCTGCCGCCGGGGATCGAGGTGCCGACCGCGGCGGCCGGGCTGTTCGGCACGCTGCTGGTCGTCGCGCTGGACTGGCAGGTGTTCCAGCCGCAGCGCTCGCGAGCCGAGGTGCGCGAGGGCATCATGCTCCTCGTCCGGGGCGTGGCCCGCCAAGATTAGTTCCCGCCGGTTGTCGATTCCGGGGCCGCTCGTTCGCCGTAGGGGCGCGGGCGTCACCGGGACGCCCGGTGAGGAAGGGATCGGCATGCGGAAACTGGTGGTCACGGCGTTCGTGACGGCCGACGGCGTGATGCAGGCGCCGGGCGGCCCGGACGAGGACCGCGACGGCGGCTTCGCCCACGGCGGCTGGGCGGTGCCGTTCATCGGCGAGCGGGTGCTGGAGCTGATGCTCGAGTTCACCCGAGGGGCCGGCGCGCTCCTGCTCGGCCGGAAGACCTACGAGGAGTTCGCCGCGACGTGGCCGCTGGCCGACGACCCGTTCGGCGACCTGATGAACGGGCTGCCGAAGTTCGTCGCCTCGCGGACGCTGACCGAGGTGGGCTGGCGCAACTGCACGCTGCTGCGCGGGGACGCCGCCGGGGCGGTGGCCGAGCTCAAGCGCGGCGACGGCGGGGACATCCAGGTCCACGGCAGCAGCGACCTGGTGCAGACACTGCTCGCGCACGACCTGGTCGACGAGTTCCAGCTGCTGGTGTTCCCGGTGGTGATCGGGTCGGGCAAGCGGCTGTTCGGCTCCGGCGCCGGTCCGGGCGCGCTGGAGCTGACCCACACCGAGCGGTTGCCGCGCGGCGGGCTGCTGCACCGCTACCGGCGCGCGGGCGGGCTCGAATGTGGTGCGATGGGGCCGGAAACGGGCAACTGGTGAGCGGGGACGTGACGATGCCGCAGTACGCGATCCTGATCTACGAAAAGGAACTCCCCGGCGGCGTGGCCGACATCCCGCCGGAGGTCATGGAGGCCAACCTGGCCGTCGGGCCGAAGATCGAGGCCATGGGCGCCCGGGTGGTGCACGAGCAGGGGCTGCAGCCGGTGGCGCAGGCCCGCACGATCCACAAGGGCGGCGCGGTGACCGACGGCCCGTTCCTGGAGAGCAAGGAGGTCATCGCCGGGTTCTTCGTGGTCGAGGCCGCCGACCTCGACCAGGCGGTGGCCATCGGGAAGCTGCTGCCGATCATGGACGGGGCGGTCGAGGTGCGGCCGTTGATGGAGGTGTGACCGGGGTCCGGGACGCCGTCGCCGACGCGCACCGCCGCGAGTGGGCCAGGGTGCTCGCCGCGACGGTGCGCGTCACGCGTGATCTCGACCTGGCGGAGGAGTGCGTCCAGGACGCCTACGCCGCCGCGCTCGACTCGTGGGCCCGCGACGGCGTGCCGGACCGCCCGGCCGCGTGGCTGACGACCGCGGCGCGGCACAACGCGCTGGACGCCCTGCGGCGCGCGGCGACGCTGCGCGCGAAGCTGCCGTTGCTGGTCGAGCCCGCGGCGGACAGCCCGGTGGCCGACGACCCGCTGCGGCTGGTGTTCCTGTGCTGCCACCCCGCGTTGTCGGCCGAGGCGCAGGTGGCCCTGACCTTGCGGCTGGTGTGCGGCGTGCCGACGCCGGACGTCGCGGCGGCGTTCCTGGTGCCGCCGGCGACGATGGCGGCCCGGATCACGCGAGCGAAGAAGAAGATCGCGGCGGCGCGGATCCCGTTCCGGATGCCCGCGCCGGCCGAGCGGCCGGAGCGGCTGGACGCGGTGCTGACGACGATCCACCTGCTGTTCACGACCGGGCACACGGCGCCGTCGGGCGAGTCGCTGATGCGGGTGGCGTGCGCCGAGCGGGCGCTGGAACTGGCGCGGCTGCTGCGGGAGCTGGTGCCGGACTCGCGGGAGGTGCGGAGGTTGCTGGCGTTGCTGTTGGCAGGGCACGCGCGCCGGGCGACGCGCACGGACGGGACGGGCCGACTCCTGCTGCTGTCCGAACAGGACCGTTCCCGCTGGGACCGCGCCGCGCTCGCGGAGGCGGACGAGCTGGTGGTGACGTCCCTGCGCGGCGGCCCGCCAGGCCGTTTCGCCCTGCAGGCGGCGATCGCGATGCTGCACGCGAGCGCACCGTCCTACGAGGCGACGGACTGGCCGCAGATCCTGGTGCTGTACGACGAACTGGCGAAGGTGTGGCCGTCGCCGGTGGTGGCGCCGAACCGGGCGGTGGCGGTGGCGATGGTCGACGGCCCGGCGCAGGCGCTGGCCGAGGTGACGGCGCTGGAAGGCGACCGCCGGTTGTCCGGGTACCACTACCTGCCCGCGATCAAGGCAGACCTGCTGCGCCGCCTCGGCCGGCCCGTCGAGGCGGCCGCCGCCTACGAGCACGCTCTGCGCCTGACGGAGAACGAGGCCGAGCGGGTGTTCCTGGCGGACCGCCTCGCCGAGATGCGGGAAATGAGCGCTCCGGGTTGATGCGCTGGCCCCGCTCGGCCGCCCGCCGGGGCGATCCCCCGCGGTACGTGATCCGGCCGGCAGATCCAGCGAAACGCAGTCCCGGCTGGCAGGCGCGCCAAGCGGGCCCCCAGCGGCCGCACCTGCCTACCAACGAGGCGGCTCCCCGCCCGGCATCGGCAAGCCTCCGCGAAATTCGCGCGGCACGCGGCCCTGGCGCGCGCCGAGTGGGCCGCCCAGGCACCAGCGGCCGCACCCGCCCGGCCTCGGGCAAGCCTCGGCGAATTCCGGCGGCACGCGGTCCCAGTCCGAGCCGCATGTGCCCACCAACGTCCGATCCCCGCCCGCGGCCGCGACCGGCAGCGCGCGGGCTCAGCGCACCATCGGCCGCAGCTGGCCGATCTGGTGTGTCGACGTCGCGTGGCCGGACAGGGCCCGGCGCACCGCTTCGAGCACTCCCTCGGCGATCTCGGCCTGGGCCAGGGACCGGTGGGCGTCGTAGGCGGAGACCGTGCCCAGCTGCACCACCTGGGTCGGGTGCAGGGGCAGCAGCGGGTCGGGCGGTTCGACCGCCCCGGTGCCGCTGAGGCCGCCCCGCACCTCCACCACCGGCGCGCCGTCGGCGAGCAGGGACTCCACCGCGCCCATCACCGACCGCCGGTACTGCTCGTGGATCCACGCCACCAGCAGGTCCGCCTGCCCGCGCAGCGCCAGCTCCGCCTTCGCGGCGAGCTCCCGCGGCCGGTCCCAGTGCGCCTCGACCCAGATCGCCTTCCCGCCGCCCCACGGGCGGATCGTGCCGTCGCGGAAGGGCCGGTGTCCCGGCGGCCGCATCGACCGCCGCGCCGCCTCCCCCGGCCGCACCTCGCAGTCGAGCGGGTGGTACCGCCGGGACGGCAGCACCACGTGCCAGCCCTCCCTGGTCAGGACTTCGGCGAGCCCGGCCAGCATCCCCGTACCCGCCAGGATCAGCGCTTTCCGGCCAGCCATGACCCCACGCTACCTGCTGCTCGCGGCACGGGCAGCCTCTCGACGTGGCCTTCTCCCCGCCGCAATGCGCCGGAAACCTTTCCACGTCCCGCCGCCCGATCCGGCCGGGAACCGGCGAAGATCAGCCCCAGTCCTTGCCGGGGTCGAACGCGTGCGGCTGGGTGAGGCTGAACCAGTTGCCCGAGTCGTCGCGGAACACGGCCTCGATCCCGTACGGCCGCTCGGCCGGCTCCTGCAGGAACGTCACCCCGCGCGCGGCCAGCTCGGCGTGCGTCCCGCGGCAGTCGGCGGTCTTCCACACGCCCCCGCCGAACGCGCCCTTGGCCACCAGTTCCCGGATCTGCTTTTCGGTCTCCGCGTCGTGCTGCGGCGGCCCCGGCTTCATCAGGATGAAGTCGAGGTCCGGCTGGTCGGGCGGCCCGACCGTGAGCCAGCGGAAGTCGCCGATCTGCAGGTCCCGCCGCACCTCGAAGCCGAGCTTCTCGGTGTAGAACGCCTTCGCCGAATCCTGGTCCAGCACGTACACGCTGGAGTGGGACAGCCCGTTGATCATCGCGAACCTCCTGTGGTCGATGGGAAGAACGCTACTGACCTGGGACGTCCCCCGGCTTCTCCGAATGTGCTGTTCCCGCCGCGGGCCGGGTCCACATCATCAGGTAGCACCCGGGCACCGGCGGCGGCCCGTCCGCGCGCACCCGCGCCCGGTACTCGCTCGGCGAGGAACCGGTGATCTCGGCGAACCGGCGGCTGAACGTGCCGAGGCTGGTGAACCCGACGGCCAGGCACACCTCGGTGACCGTCAGGTTCACCGACCGCAGCAGGTCCTGCGCCCGCTCGATGCGCCGCCGCGTCAGGTAGGCCTTCGGGCTCTCCCCGTACGCGGCGGCGAACGAGCGCATGAAGTGGTAGCGCGAACAGCAGGCGACGGCGGCGAGCGCGTCCACGTCGAGGGGCTCGGCGTAGTGCGCGTCCATCCAGTCCTTGGCGCGGCGCACCTGCGCCACCGCCGCCACCCGGTCCGTCATGCCGTCAGTGCGCCGCCTCGTTCCAGGACCGGCCGAACCCGACCGACACCTCCAGCGGCACGGCCAGCTCGTACGCCGCGCCCATCTCGCGCCGCACCAGCTCCTCGACCCGGTCGCGCTCGCCCTCGCTGACCTCGACGATCAGTTCGTCGTGCACCTGCAGCAGCACCCGCGACCGCAGGCCGGCCTCGGCGATCGCGCGGTGCACGCCGATCATCGCGACTTTGATGATGTCGGCCGCGCTGCCCTGGATCGGCGCGTTGAGCGCCATCCGCTCGGCCATCTCGCGCCGCTGCCGGTTGTCGCTGTTGAGGTCGGGCAGGTAGCGGCGACGGCCGAAGATCGTCTCGGTGTAGCCGACCTTGCCCGCCTCGACCACGACGCTGTGCAGGTAGTCGCGCACCCCGCCGAACCGGGCGAAGTACTCGTCCATCAGCCCGCGGGCCTCCTCGGTGGAGATCCGCAGCTGCTGCGACAGGCCGTAGGCCGACAGCCCGTAGGCCAGGCCGTAGTTCATCGCCTTGATCTTCGCCCGCTGCGGCCCGGTGACCTCGGCCGGGTCGACGCCGAACACGCGCGCCGCGGTGGCCGCGTGGAAGTCGAACCCGGACTGGAACGCCTCGATCAGCGCCGCGTCCTCGGACAGGTGCGCCATGATCCGCATCTCGATCTGGCTGTAGTCCGCGGTGAGCAGCTCCGCGTACCCGTCGCCGACGACGAACGCGTCGCGGATGCGGCGGCCCTCCTCGGTGCGGATCGGGATGTTCTGCAGGTTCGGGTCCACAGAGGACAGACGACCGGTGGCCGCGATCGTCTGGTGCAGCGTGGTGTGGATCCGGCCGTCGTCGGCGACCGACTTGAGCAGGCCCTCGACCGTGCTCTTGAGCCGGGTGGCGTCCCGGTGCTCCAGCAGGTGCTGCAGGAACGGGTGCTCGGTCTTCTCGTACAGCGTCTGCAGCGCCTCGGCGTCGGTGGTGTAGCCGGTCTTGGTGCGCTTGGTCTTCGGCATGCCCAGCTCGTCGAACAGCACGACCTGCAGCTGCTTGGGCGAGCCCAGGTTGACCTGCTTGCCGATCACGCCGTACGCGGCCTCGGCGGCCTGCTTCACGCGGGCGCCGTAGTGCGCCTCCAGCGCGGTCAGCTGCTCGATGTCGACGGCCACGCCCGCGGCCTCGACCTCGGCGATGACCTGCAGCAACGGCAGCTCGATGTCGCCGAGCAGCCTGGTGCCGCTGATCTTCTCCAGCTCGGCGGAGAGGGCGCCGGCCAGCTCGGCGACCGCGCTGGCGCGGACCAGCTCGCCCTGCACCAGCTTCTGGTCGCCGTCGTCGCCGTCGAGCAGGGACAGCTGGCCGTCGCCGGAGTCGCTGTCGTTGCGCAGCTCGCGCTGCAGGTACCGCAGCACCAGGTCGTCCAGCTCGAACGACCGCTGCCCCGGCCGGACCAGGTACGCGGCCAGCTCGGTGTCCATCGCCAGGCCCGCGAGCTTCCAGCCGCGCGCCCGCAGCGCGTGCAGCGGCACCTTCAGCGCATGCCCGGCCTTGGCGATCGCCGGGTCGGCCAGCCACGCGGCCAGCGCCTGCTCGTCGGCCTCGTCCAGGGCGGTGACGTCGACGTACCCGGCCTCGCCGCCCGGCGCGGCCAGGCTGATCGACTGGATGTCCGACCGCACCGACGACCCGGTGGTGCGGAAGGACAGGCCCACGGTCTGGCCGGCCTTGGTGTGCTTCGACAGCCACGCCGCGAGACCGCCCGCGGGCACCGCGGCGCCCTCCACCTCGAACCCGGACTCGGCCTCCGGCTCCGCGCTGGACAGCGTCTGGAACAGCCGGTCGCGCAGCACCCGGAACTCGAGCTCGTCGAACAGCCGGTGGACCGCGTCCCGGTCCCACGGCTTGAGCGCGAGGTCGCCCGGCGTGGCGTCCAGCGGCACGTCCCGCACCAGCTCGGTGAGCTGGCGGTTGAGCGTCACCGAGCTCAGGTGGGCGCGCAGCGCGTCGCCGACCTTGCCCTTGACCTCGTCGACCCGGTCGATCAGCGCGTCCAGCGACCCGAACTGCTGGATCCACTTGGTGGCGGTCTTCTCCCCGACGCCCGGGATGCCCGGCAGGTTGTCCGACGGGTCGCCGCGCAGCGCCGCGAAGTCCGGGTACTGCGACGGCGTGAGCCCGTACTTCTCCGCCACCCCGGCCGGGTCGTAGCGGACCAGGTCGGACACGCCCTTGCGCGGGTACAGGACCGTCGTCGAGTCGTCCACCAGCTGCAGCGCGTCGCGGTCGCCGGTGCAGATCAGGACCTGGTAGCCCTCGGCCGTGGCCTGCGTGGTCAGCGTGGCGATGATGTCGTCGGCCTCGTAGTTGTCCTTGGTCAGCACCGGGATGCCGAGCACCCCGAGCACGTCCTTGACCAGGTCGACCTGCCCCTTGAACTCGTCCGGCGTCGACGTCCGGGTGGCCTTGTAGTCGGCGAAGGTCGCCGAGCGGAACGTCTGCCGCGACACGTCGAACGCCACCGCGAGGTGCGTCGGCTGCTCGTCGCGCAGCAGGTTGATGAGCATCGAGGTGAACCCGAACACCGCGTTGGTGACCTGGCCGGTGGAGGTCTTGAACCGGTCGGCAGGCACGGCGAAGAAGGCGCGGTAGGCCATCGAGTGGCCGTCGATCAGCAACAGCCGCGGCCGTCCTTCCGCGGGCGCCGTCGCTGTGGTGTTGGCTACTGGCTGGTTCTGGCTGGGGCTCACGGGTGCGAGTCTAGGGTGGGGCACCGACAGAACCGCGCGAGCGGTCGTCGTGCCTTGCCGTCGTCTCACCGAGGAGTCACCCGCGTTGTCCGAGAACCTCTCCGAAGCCATCCGCGAGCAGCTCGCGGGCATCGATCCGCGCGTCGCGGAGCAGCAGCTCAACGACAAGCTCGGCATCGAGTTCGTCGAGCTCACGGCGGAGCGGGTGGTCGGCACGATGCCGGTCGAGGGCAACCTGCAGCCCTACGGCCTGCTGCACGGCGGCGCGAACGCCGTGCTCGCGGAGGCGCTGGGCTCGACCGTGGCGGCGCTCAACGCGGGCGCGGACAAGGCCACGCTCGGGTTCGAGCTGTCCTGCACCCACCACCGCGCCGCGCGGGAAGGCCTGGTCACCGGCGTGGCGACGCCGCTGCACGTCGGCCGCGGCACCATCACCGCCGAGATCGTGCTGACCGACGACCAGGGTCGCCGCACCTGCACCGCGCGCCTGTCCTGCCTGGTGCGCGACGCCGCCCCCGGCAGCCGCTGATCCACCACGAAGAAGGGCCCCGGCGCACGAGCGCCGGGGCCCTTCTCGTTCCAGGTCCACCCGATCAGGCGACGCCCAGGTAGGCCTCCTTGATCGCGGAGTCCGCCAGCAGCTCGGTGCCGGTGCCGGTCTTGGTGATCCGGCCGGTCTCCAGCACGTACGCGCGGTGGGCGCGGGACAGCGCCTGCTGCGCGTTCTGCTCCACCAGCAGCACCGTGGTGCCCTGCTTGTTGATCTCCGTGACGATCCGGAAGATCTGCTGGATGAACTGCGGCGCGAGCCCCATCGAGGGCTCGTC
The DNA here is from genome assembly GCF_000231075.2 of Amycolatopsis sp. ATCC 39116. Lineage (NCBI taxonomy): Bacteria > Bacillati > Actinomycetota > Actinomycetes > Pseudonocardiales > Pseudonocardiaceae > Amycolatopsis > Amycolatopsis sp. ATCC 39116. The sequence continues at coordinate 86,016 of NZ_AFWY03000011.1, forward strand.
GAGCAGCAGCAGACGCGGCTTGGCCATCAGCGCCCGGCCCATGGCCAGCATCTGCTGCTCACCGCCGGACAGCGTGCCGCCGGCCTGGTTGCGCCGCTCCGCAAGGCGCGGGAACAGGTCGAACACGCGGTCCAGGTCGGGCTGCAGGTTCTTCCGGTCCTTGCGCGCGTAGGCGCCCATGTCCAGGTTCTCCGCGACCGTCATCCCCGGGAACACCCCGCGCCCCTCGGGCACCTGCGAGATGCCGCGGACGACCCGCAGGTCGGCGCGCAGCTTCGTGATGTCCTCGCCGGCGAAGGTGATCCGGCCCGCCGACAGCGGGCGGATGCCGGAGATGGCGCGCATCGTGGTGCTCTTGCCCGCGCCGTTCGCGCCGATGAGGGCGACGACCTCGCCCTCGTCGACCCGCAGCGTCAGCTCCGAGACCGCCTGGATCCGTCCGTAGTGGACGGAGACCCCGTCAAGCTCAAGCAGCGTCATCGTCAGGCACTCCCAGGTAAGCGGCGATCACAGCGGGGTTCTCCCTGATCTCGGCCGGCAGTCCTTCGGCGATCTTCTTGCCGAACTCCAGAACGACGATCCGGTCGGTCACGCCCATGACGAGCTTCATGTCGTGCTCGATGAGCAGGACGGTGTAGCCGTCGTCGCGGATCTTCCGGATCAGCCCCATGAGCTCTTCCTTCTCCGCCGGGTTGAACCCGGCGGCAGGCTCGTCGAGGCACAGCAGCTTCGGCTCGGTGGCCATCGCCCGCGCGATCTCCAGGCGGCGCTGGTAGCCGTACGGGAGGTTCTTGGCCTTGTCCGCGGCCCGGTCGGCGATGCCGACGAACTCCAGCAGCGCCATGGCCCGCTCGACCGCGGTCTTCTCCTCCTGGTGGTGCCGCGGGAGCCGCAGCAGCGCGCCGAGAACGCTGGTCTTGTGGCGGGCGTCGGTGCCGACCACGACGTTCTCCAGCGCGGTCATCTCGCCGAAGAGCCGGATGTTCTGGAAGGTGCGGGCGATGCCGCGCTGCGTGATCTGGTGGCGGGTGGCCTTGCCCAGCGGCTTGTCCTCCAGCAGCACCTGCCCCGACGTGGGCCGGTAGACCCCGGTCATCGCGTTGAAGCAGGTGGTCTTGCCGGCGCCGTTGGGCCCGATCAGGCCCAGGATCTCGCCGCGGCGGATGCCGAACGACACCGAGTCCAGCGCGGTCAGGCCGCCGAACTTCAGCGTCACGTCCCGCATCTCCAGCAGGGTCTCGCCGACCTCGACCTTGATGTCGCGGTCGACGGCGACCGCCTCGGCGACCTCGGCCTCGTGCTCGGCGAGCTCCTCCGGCGTCATCCGGGCGACCTCGGCGACCAGGCCGCCCTCGACCGGGGTCTCCTCGCTGGGGTGGCTCATCGGGGACCTCCCGTCGTGTCGGCGGCCAGCGCGCTCTCCCCGCTGATCTGCTCACCGCGGCCGAGCAGCCGCTGGTAGGCCTGCCGTCCGCGGGCCAGCAGGCGCTGGCGGGCGCCGAGCAGGCCCTGCGGGCGGAAGATCATCAGGATGATCAGCGCGATGCCGAAGATGAGGTAGTTGTACTCGGCCAGCTGCACGAACCGCAGCGGCAGGTACGCCACCACGGCCGCGCCCAGCAGCACGCCCACCTTGTTGCCCGCGCCGCCGAGCACCACCGCGGCCAGGAACAGCATCGAGGTGATGACGTCGAACGACTGGTTGTTCACGAACCCGAGCTTGCCCGCGTAGAGCGCGCCGGACAGGCCGCCGATCGCGGCGCCGATGACGAACGCCCAGATCTTGAACTTGAACACCGGGACGCCCATGATCTCGGCGACGTCCTCGTCCTCGCGGATCGACACCCAGGCGCGGCCGACCCGGCTGCGTTCCAGGTTCCCGACCAGCAGCAGGATCGCGATGATGATCGTGATCGTCAGCCAGTACCAGGCGGTGGCGTTGGCGAAGAACGGCGTGCCGTTCGCGTCGGTGCCGACCCGCTCGAAGCCGGACTGGCCGCGCAGCGGGTCGACGTTGTCCGCCACCAGGCGGATGATCTCGCCGAACCCGAGCGTGACGATCGCCAGGTAGTCACCGCGCAACCGCAGGGTCGGCGCGCCGAGGATGATGCCGAAGATCATCGTGACGGCCATCGCCAGCGGCAGCGTCCACAGGTAGGGCAGCTTCGCCAGGCTGGAGTTCGGGCTGGTGAACAGCGCCGCGACGTAGGCGCCGACGGCGAAGAAGCCGACGTAGCCCAGGTCCAGCAGGCCGGCCTGGCCGACCACCACGTTGAGCCCGATCGCGACCAGCGCGTAGCGGGCCACGTCGAACATCGCGGTCGGGAAGTCGGTGCCGGTCGTCGCGATCAGCGGCGGGTTGAGCACCGGCAGGAAGTAGATCAGCACCACGACCGGGATGAGGATCGCCCACTGGGCCGGCCGGGACAGGTTGTTCCACTGCTCGCGGATGGAGCGGCGCTTCGGCGGCGCGCTCACGGTCTGGGTCGTCATACGCGTGCCTTCCCGAGGGACTCGCCGAGGATGCCGGTCGGACGGAACATCAGGACGACGATCAGCACGACGAACGCCACGATGTCCTTCCACTCGCCGCCGAACAGCGACTGGCCGTAGTTCTCCACGAGGCCGAGCAGGAGCCCGCCGAGCAGCGCGCCCCGCAGGTTGCCGATGCCGCCGAGCACCGCGGCGGTGAACGCCTTGATGCCGAGCAGGAAGCCGCCGTTGTAGATGGCGCCCTGCGGGATCCGCATCATGTAGAACAGCGCGGCGGCGCCGGCGAGCAGCCCGCCGACGAGGAACGTGATGACGATGACCCGTTCCTTGTTGACGCCCATCAGCGTGGCGGTGTCCGGGTCCTGGGCGACCGCGCGGATGCCGCGGCCGAGGCGGGTCCGGTTGACGAAGTAGTCGGCCACGAACCACAGCACGACCGCCGCCACCACGAGGATGACGTGGATGTTGGTGACCGTGGCGCCGAAGATCCGGAACAGCGGTTCCGGCTGCAGCAGCCGGATCTGGGGCTGCTGGTTGAGGCCGAAGATCAGGCGCAGGGTCTGCTGGATGGCGAACGAGGCGCCGATCGCGGTGATCAGGAAGACCAGGCGCGGCGCGTTGCGCTTTCTCAGCGGCCGGTAGGCCACCCGTTCCAGCAGCACCGCGGTGCCGCCGGAGACGGCCATCGCGGCCAGGCAGGCGAGGCCGAGGAAGAGGATCAGCTCGACGATCGACAGGTCGGGCGTGGCGCCGGAGCGGAAACCGAGGCCGTAGAACGTCAGCCAGGTCGCGAACGCGCCGACGACGAAGACCTCGGAGTGCGCGAAGTTGATGAGCTTGAGAACGCCGTAGACGAGGGTGTAGCCCAGCGCCACCAGGGCGTAGATGCCGCCCTGCGCCAGGCCGTCCACGGTGTTGTTCCAGAACTGCTCCGCGAGGCCGGCCACGTCGAAGGAGATCCACGGCTCGGACTGCGCGAGGAATGGGGTCATCGCGGGGTACAAGGGTTCACTCTATTCCCGGGTATGGATCGGGCATGCACGCGACGGTCGGCCGCGTGCATGCCCGATAGGTCAGGTCGTTAGCTGATCTGGCCGTTGTTGACGATCTTTCCGTTCTCGACGCGGTAGCTCCACACCGGGGTGTCCGAGAGCTCGCCCTTGTCGTTCCACTTGAACTTCTTCGTCAGGCCCTGACCGTCGTAGTTCTTGACGAAGTTCAGCATCGCGGCGCGGTCCTTGATGCCGCTGTCGATGCCCTTGAGCAGGATGGTCGTGACGTCGTAACCCTCGGGCGAGTAGGTGCCCGGGTCGGCGCCCTCGACCGCCTTGAACGCGGCGGTGAAGTCGCGGAAGTTGTCCTCCGGGACGCACGGGCAGGTGAAGTAGGCGTTGGTCGCGCCGCCGCCGGCACCCTTGAGGAACTCGTTGTCCTTCACGCCGTCCGGGCCGACGAACTTGGCGGTGACGGCCTTGTCGTTCAGCTGCTGCGCGAACGGGCCCGCCTCGGGGTAGTAACCCGCGTAGAAGACGGCGTCCGGGTTCTCGGTGGCGATCTTGTTGACCACCGCGGAGAAGTCGGTCTGACCGGTCTTCACCTTGTCGGTGCAGGAGGCCTTCGAGCCGAGCGCCTGCTTGACGGCGTTGGCCAGGCCGATGCCGTACTCGGAGTCGTCCTCCACGACGCAGACCTTGTTGGCCTTGAGCGTCTCGGTGAGGAACTTGGCCGCGGCCGGGCCCTGCACGGAGTCGTTGCCCATGCCGCGGAAGAAGGTCTTCCAGCCGTTGTCGGCCAGCGCCGGGTTGGTCGCCGAGGGGCTGATCGTGACCAGGCCGGCCTGGTTGAACAGGTTGCCCGCGGCCTTCGACTCACCCGAGAACGGCAGGCCGACGACGCCGAGGATGTCGGACTCGTTGATGACCTGCGTGACGATGCCCGGGGCCTTGTCCGGCTTGCCCTCGGTGTCGAACTGCTTCAGCGTGACCTGGCAGTTCGGGTTGGCCTCGTTGTGCTGCTTCACCGCGAGGTCGGCGCCGCGCAGGATGTTCTGGCCCAGCGCCGCGCTGTTGCCGTTGATGGTGCCCGCGTACGCGATCGAGACTCCCGAGCACACCGCCTTGCCGTCGCCGCGCGGGTTGGCCGCGTCGGCCGCCTGCGAAGGCGCCGCCGCCGAGCCGGTGGTGTCGCCCGACGTGCTCCCCTCATCACGCGCCGCGCACGCACCCAGCGCCAGCGTTGCTGCCGCCGCCAGCACGAGAACTCGCGTGAGTCGTGCTCCTGACACTCGTTCCTCCAACTATCCAGCCGGCCGCGGACTGCGGCCGTCCCGGGATGGGACCTATCGGGCGCTGAACGTAGCCGCCCGGTGAGGTCAAGCACAGCGGTACGCGCTGTCTTGTTTCCACATCGTGACGGGGGTCACTATAGTTCATGCATGATTTACACCCGGTTGCCGCATTGCAACAACCGGGTGATAACAACCAGTGACCTTTTGCTCAAATGAGCAGCGCCGTCACGCCCTCGTTGGAGTGATGTCGGAGCGTTTGACCTCCCACGCGATCGCGCGGGGTTACTTCTGACCGATGCTCTCGACGACCGCCTGGGCGACGGCCTTCATGGTCGTGCGCCGGTCCATGGCGGTGCGCTGGATCCACCGGAACGCGTCCGGCTCGGTCAGCCCCTGGTGGGTCATCAGCAGGCCCTTGGCCCTGTCGATGACCTTGCGGGTCTCCAGCCGGTCGGACAGGCTGGCGACCTCGGCCTCCAGCGCCTGCATCTCCGAGAACCGGCTGACGGCCAGCTCGATCGCGGGAACGAGGTCCCGCTTGTTGAACGGCTTGACCAGGTACGCCATCGTGCCCGCGTCGCGGGCGCGCTCGACCAGCTCGCGCTGGCTGAACGCGGTCAGGATGACCACGGGGGCGATGCGGTCGGTGGTGATCTGGGACGCCGCCTCGATGCCGTCCAGCTTGGGCATCTTGACGTCCAGGATCACCAGGTCGGGCTTGAGCTCGGCTGCCAGCTTGATGGCCTCTTCGCCGTCGCCCGCCTCGCCGACCACCTGGTATCCCTCTTCGCGCAACATCTCGACGAGGTCAAGCCGGATCAGTGCTTCGTCTTCGGCGACGAGCACCCGACGCTGCGGAGCGGTGGCCACACCGCTGGCCTCGGTAGCCTCTTCGGTCACCGGGGTCCTCCTGCGTGCTCGACGGAATGTGGAATGCGGCTAACCGCAGCACGAGCCTACCCGGAACGATCCAGTTGGTGGATGACGCGGACCACGTGGTGGGCATGGTGTTCACCACGTCGTGGCACGGCGTGTCGCGTTGATCGACTCCCCTGTGACCGGTCGTCACGCAGGGCTACCCCCACTGCCGGGGCGCCAGGTGGGGCGCGTAAAGTCTGGCTGCGCCGCCCCCGTAGCCCAACTGGCAGAGGCAACGGATTCAAAACCCGTCCAGTGTGAGTTCGAATCTCACCGGGGGCACTCCCCCAGAACTGCGCGAATCGGCCCCTCACCTGCGGAAACCAGGTGAGGGGCCGATCTCGTCTTCTCCGGCTGACTCCGGGTCGCCCCGGCCGAACCCGGCCCCTTCCCCCCTATTCGCCCCCACGTTCCGGCGGGTCCGACTCGACACCGAGCGCCTGCTCGATCCGCGCGTGCGCCGCCGACTCCAGCCCGGCAATGACCTTCGCGTAGATCTGGTGCAGCACCGCGACCGAGTGGCCGGCCCACTCCGCGCACTGGGTCGACGGGACACCGGCGGCGAGCCAGGTGGACACACACGCGTGCCTCAGGTCATAGGGCCGCTTGCCGAGGGGTGAGGCGTACTCCGCCTCGCTGAAAGCAGACTTGCGGGCCTTGTCCCACACCCGGCCAATCGTGGATTCAGCGAGGTCTCCCCCGGTGAGATTCCGGAACAGCCGGCCGTCGCCCGCGGTCCCGAACCTCGCCAGGTGGTCGTGCAGGAGGGCCGTGAGCGGCGGTGGGCATGGAACTGTCCGGACCTCCCCCTGCCCTCGCTGCTTGAGCTGCCTCCTGTCGCGCCGTTCTCCGCTGTCGGTCCACGCTGCACCCGTGACCGGCGCCGTCTCCGACAGCAGCAACTCGCCCCACCCCTTCTCGGGCAATTGCAGGTCCTGCTTCCGCAGCATCGCGACTTCCTCGGGCCTCAGCGCGGAGTAGTACATGCAGGCGAAGTAGGCGACGAGTGCCGGCCCGGCGGATCGGCGAGGCTGGCCGTCCACCTTCTGCGCAGCGACCGCCGCGAACAACTTCTTCGCCTGGTCATGGTTGATGACCACTCGCTTATCGATCGCCCGGGCAGTTTTCGGCATGGTCCACTTCACCTTCGAGAGACGGTTCGCGGTGAGTGCCTTCAGTTCGACGGCGTAGTCGAGCGCGTTGTAAAGAACGGCCCGCTTTCGATTAACGGTCTTGGCTGCCGCCTGCTTTCCGTCCAGCTTGAGTGAGATCTGCTCCAGCACCTCCCGCAGAACGGCCTCGTCATTGAGCCGCGAAACAGGCACCGTGTTGGCCTTGACCCACTTCAGCGCCCGCTCGATCTCCGCTGGTTTCGGCGTATCACGACGCTTCGTGTTGAACGCCCACCCGGTGAGGGCACGGCGCAGAACCTCAGGCTCCGGAGCGCCGCGTTCTGTGCGCAAGAGGGCGGGCGTGGCGGAAGCCAACGCGTCAGCGTTGCCGGCCCGGGACTTCCCCGCCGCCCGAGGCCATTTCGCGTCGATGTACTTGCAGGCGAAGTCGAACCAGGACATCTCGACTTCCGCGCGGAGCATCGAAATCGGCAAGCCCTGGACCCGGTCGAACGCTTCACCGCGGCGCGATGCTTGAACCAGGTCCGAGCGGAAGCTGTCGGCGAGCGCCCAGGTGTCGAAGGTGCGACGGAACCGCCCCTCCGCCACGACCCACACCACTCGGTACGTGGTCTTCCGTCGCCCGTGCCGGGTCTCGATCTTCCAGATCGTGACGTCGTACGTGGTGTCCATCAAGCGGCGACCCCGGCAAGCTCTCGGGCCTCCAGCCAGGCATCCAGATCGGTGCGACGAATCCGGATCTGCCCGTTCGGCAGCTTGATGCAGCGCGGCGCTAGCCCTTTCGCGCGCCAGTCGTGGAACGTGGACTGCGCGACGTCCAACTCCTCGCAGAACTGCTTGATCGTGAGGTAGCGGGTTGCGGTAGCCATCGTGGTTCGGCGCTCCTTGCGGCTGTCTCCGACGTGGGCAGGCGTTCGCGGCATAGGCATTCCTCCTGTCCAGGCTGACTACGGACGGTGAACCCAAGCGCGAGGCTTGGAAGGCGGGTACGGGGGTGGTCGGCGGAATATCTGGGCGGAGTGCCGGAAGTGCGTTTCAAACCCCGCAAACCCCGCAAAGTGGCCCTGGAGCTGGGGATTTGCTCGCGGGGTTTGTTGGCATCGGCGGGTTGGGCGAACTCCGCGAACCCCGCAGAGTTGCGGGGTTCGCGGGGTTTGGACGTGAGCCGCCGGGAGTGAAACCCCGCAACCTGTAGCCGACGTTTCCCCTGTTCATGGAGGGTTGTTCGGGTCGGCCGCGGGGTTTGCGGGGTTTCCGGGTTTGTTTCCCGGGGTTGGGCTAGTCAGCCGGTGCGCTCGACCCAGTAGAGGCGCATCTTGGTGTGCGGGTCGGGCACGCTGCGTAGCACGACGTCGCCGCGCCAGCGGTCGAGCTGCCCGGTGAGACGCCTGCCGAGCGCTTTGGTGGACAGGGGCTTCCCGGCCGCGGTGGTGGGGAAGGTGCCGGCCCACGGGTCGGGGCCGACGACGGTCTCGGCGCTCCCCCGTACCTGCTGGGCGGTGAGGGGCTGCTCACCGTGCAGGTCGTGCCAGGCCAGCAGGAACGCTCGCCATTCGGCGGCGTCGTCATCGAGTTCGCGGGCGTGCTCGGCGTTGCCCAGAAAGTTCTCGATGCCGTGGTGGGCGAGGAACCCACCGAGGTGCTGGGCCCAGCGGGTGAACTGCCGCATCTGCGGCACCCCGGCCGCGGTCGGGGCACCGGCCGCGGTCCAGTCGAGGATGAGCACGAGCAGATGCCACAGCACGGTGGCCTGATTCGCGGGGTCGAGAATCCAGGAGTCGAGGTTGGGGATGGTGAACCCGGTCCGCGCCTCGGGGCGCGGGCAGTTGGGGTCCAGGCGGACCCACACGGTGCGGGAGGCCATGTCCCCGCCGGTGCGCAGGTTGTTGCCGGTGGCCAGCCAGAGCCGGTCGTTGGGGTAGGTGGCGGCGGCGTTGGTGCCCAGCCGCCGGTCGGTCCAGGTGCGTTCGGTGACCAGCCGCGCGAGCACGGCGGAGTCGATCACGTGTCCCTCCACGAGGTTGTCGAACACCACCGCGCCGCACTGGTCGGCGAGCACGGTGGTGATGGCTTTGCGGAGTTCGTCCTCGGAGTCGGTCCAGGTCAGCACCCGCTGCCCGACCAGCAGCCCGACGCACCCGGCGAGGATGGTCTTGCCCGAGCCGGGCATCGAGGCGTCGATGACGCCGAACGGGGAGAGGGTGCGGGTGAACGGCCGGATGATCGGCGTGACGAGCAGCGCGAGGTAGTTCGCCCGGTCGGCCGGCTCCCGCCAGGGGAAGTCGCGCAGGAACCGCTCCAGCAGGAACTCCCGCGCCGCCTCGACCTGCTCGCCGGTGGGCTGGTCGGGCACCGGAGGCAGGTGGGTGTTGGCGGCGAGGTAGAACCCGGTGGCCGGGTCGTAGCCCGGGGCTTGCAGCAGCGTGCCGTCCGGCCGCAGCACCGGGGTGGAGATGATCCGGCGCAGCACCGGCAGCCCAGGCCACGACCGGCGGGCGAGCACCGCGGCCAGCACCGGCCCGGGCGGGGACACCTCGACATCGGTGGTGTTGCCCTTCTCATCCACCCGGGGCCGCACCACGTCGGCGTGCTGCGCGAGCAGCGACGCCAGCAGCGGCGGTTTGAGCGGGGTGGCCGACAGGGGCAGCGCCACGTCCTCGTCCCCGGCGGTGGGGTCGGCCGCCCCGGACACCGACTCCAGGGCGACCGGGTTGCCGTCGCTGACGTAGGTGTCGGGGATGAGGCGGGAGTCGAGGGCTTCGGTGAGCACGCGGATGGTCTCGGGTGCGGCCCCGACCCGCACCCGGGGCCGCCCGCCCGCACCGACCGTCCACAACCGCCGCCGCTGGCCGCTGTCGGGGGCGTTGTCCGGGGTGCTGCTCATGATCAGGACTCCTTGACGTCTCCGGGTTGGTGGTCCAGGCGCCCGCGGGCGCGGCTGCGGACGACGGTGCGCGGGGTGATGCCCAGCCGCTCGGCGATCTCGGCCGCGGTCAGGCCGAGGCGGGTCAGCCGGGCGACCTCGCGGTCGCGGTGGCCGGACTTGCTGCGCGGCCGCCGGCCGCGCAGCAGGGCGCGGCGTTCGCGTTCGGTGAGCCCGCCCCACACCCCGAATCGCTCCTTGCGCGCCAGGGCATAGGCCAGGCACGCGGCCCGCGCTGGGCAGAGGGCGCAGCGTTGCTTGGCCGCGGCCACCGTCTCGGTGGCCTGCCCGCCCGGGTCGGGAAAGAACACCTCCGGCTCCGCGTCGTCGCGGCAGGCGGCCCGGTCGCGCCAGGCCAGCTCGTCCCGGTCCACGTCCAGGTCGGCCCAGGACACCACCGGTGTCCGTGGCCGCCGCGGGACCGCGGTCGCGGTGAGTGTCCGGAATGGGCGGTCAGGGTCGAGCGTGCGGGGTGTGGGCATCAGGCAGCCTCCAAGGTGTCGTGGACGGTGGTGTCGAGGGAGGCGACGACGGAGCGGACGAGCCATTCGGCGGCGGGCGGGGTGACGCCGTTGCCGAGCTGGCGGACCTGCTCGCGCTTGGTGCCGGTGATCACGTAGTCCGGGGTGAAGGCCATGGCGGCCTGGATCTCGGCGACGGTGAGCATCCGGAACGTGCAGTCCTCCACCTCCGGGGTCTCGCGCGGCCAGCCCACGAGGGACTGGTGCCCAGCGGTGGTGAGGGTGCGGGCGGGTTCGGTCACCGGGGTGGACAGATAGCCGGAGTCACCGCGTGCGGTGTTGTGGCGCACGAGCATGTGGTGGTTGCCCGAGGCGCACACCGTGGCCAGTGGTTCGCGGACGTGGCGGGCGTCGCTGCCGCCGCCGCGCAGCTCGGCGATGAACGCCACCCCGTACCGGTCCCGCGTGGTCAGCGCCCCCACCGGCCGGTTGACGGGGTGGGCGTGGTCCGCGGTGCCGTAGTAGGGCACCACGAGCGCGTCCTGGTGCCGCGTGGTCTGCGTCCGGAACGCCTCGCGCGTAGACCGCGCCTCCTTGCCCTCGCGGCCCTCCAGTGGCACGAGCAGTCCTTCGGCCTCGCGGGTGGTGCGGGTCCGGAACGGGTCGCTGGTCGGATAGCTGGTGTCGTTCCACGATCCGCCCGCGGTCACCAGCTGCGGCACGGCGTAGCGGGCCAGGCCGGCGCGGATGCGCGCCATGGTCTTCTCGGACAGTGGCTTGTCGCGGTCGCCGATGCGCTGCCCCGGCACGCTCCAGTCGATCGCCGCAGCCGCGGGCAGCACGTACGGTTCCACGATCTGGTTGCGGCAGGTGGCCGAGGGGCAGCGGTAGACGTACTGCTGCCGGTACCGGCCGACCCGGGCGGTGCCCTTCCATGCCTGGATCGCCCGGACCTCCCGGTCGCAGGTGGGGCACCAGGCGGTGGGGCGGATGTCGAGGTTGGGGGCGGGGTTGCCCTTGCGCCAGAACACCACGTACATCCGGTCCCGCGACTGCGGCGCCCGCGGCGCCGCGATCGCCGGGGCGTGCATCGAGTTCAGCGACACGATGTGGTGGTCGTAGCCAAAGGAGTCCATGGCCATCAGCCACGCCCGAAACGGTTCCCACTTGGCTGCATCGACCACGTTCTCCACGATCACGGCTTCGTAGCGGTGCACCTCGGCGAAGCGGGGCACGTCCCACATCGTCGCCCGCGACCGCTCCGCCGCCGGATCCGGCGCAACGTCGTCGAACAGGCTCGGCTGCGCGCTCGCGCGCTTTCGACCCTTGGCGATGGAGTGGTTGGTGCACTCCGGCGACGCCCACAGGATGTTGGTGCGCCGATAGCGGCGCGGCTCAACCTGGGAGATATCGGCGCAGTCGTGCTCGCAGTCGGGGAAGTTCAACGCGTGGGTTTCGATCGCCCGGGGATCGTGGTTGGCCGCCAGGATCAGCTTCACACCCGGGACGACCGTGGCGCCCAGGGCGGATCCACCGGCTCCGCTGAACAGGTCTTTGATGGTGTACATCAGGCAGCCTCCTTGCGGCGGACGGGATTGCGGGATCCGGCGGTGAGCCCGGCATCGACGACGCGGGCGACTTCGGCGTCGGTGGGTGGCCAGTGCTCGGGGCCGATGAGGGTCTGGCCGGCGGCGATCAGCTCGGCGCGGGCGGTGGCGTGGTCGATCAGCCCGGCGCCGACCTTGCGGCCGATGGTGTAGGCCGCCGACGCCAGCGTTTCGTTGTGGCGGCCCGCCTCGGCGGCGCGGACGCGGTCGCACTCGCCGCGCAGCGCGGCGGCCCCGTAGGCGGAGGGGTTGCTTGCGCGCAGCGCCACCGGCCGGGACGTGGCGGTCGGGGTGGCCTTCTCGGTGCAGACCTGCACGAGCCAGGCGGGCAGTTCGACCGGGTCGCGTTCGTCCAGTAGTTCGTAGCCGCCCTGCTCGGTGACCGAACCGGGGCCCACCACGTATCCGCCTCCGGCGCGGGTGTCCACCCGCGGGCAGAGCTGGCCCTGCGAGTTGCGCAGCCGCACCCCGGGCGGGGCCTGGAAGTACAGGTGCCGCCCGCCCGAGGGCGTGGCGACCGTGAAGGTGTCCGGCACCGGTGCGCCCCGCTGCTCGGCCAGCGCCGCCAGCGCGGCGGCACCGTCCGGGCCGGTCTCCTCGCCGGTGGGCACGTCCAGGTCGACTACGACCAGCCGGGCGGGGCCGGTGGCTACGGCGATGTTCCAGGCGTCGGCGGCCCAGGCGCGGCGGATCCGGTCCGGGTCGGTGGTGGCACGCTGCTCCCAGCTCTTGATGGCGGGCTGCCGCTTGGTCCCGGGCCGCAGCGGGAATACCGGCCAGCCCATCCCGGCCAGGAACAGCGCCCACTCGGCCAGTGGGCTCTCGATGGTCATCGGGCACCTCCGTTCGGGCAGTGGGCGAGTACGGCGGCCAGCGCGTCGTGCTCGGCCTGATCGGCTGAGAGGCGGTAGCGGGTCTTGATCTCGACCCAGCGGACCGCGTAGCCGCACCGATCTCGCTCGGGAAGCCAGTGCGCCGGGTCCTGGTCCCCTTTGAACCGGTTGGCGCGGGCGGTCGCGACGATCAGGACGTCGGGGTCGTTGGCGTAGCGCTCCCGTTCCGCGCGGGACCACGTGCGGGGGCCGACGCGGCGGCCGTTCTCGATGCGGCCGGAGCGGGCGACTTCGGCCAGCGGCACGAGGTGGTCGATGTCCAGCTTGGACGGGTCGGTGACGGTCACCCCGTCGTAGGGGCTGACCCAGGTGCCGGTGATCGGGCGGCACTCGGCGTCGGCGCGCACGCCCTGCCCTTGGTCGAGCAGGGCCTGTTCGCGGGCGTTGCAGGTGCCGTGCACGGTGGACCAGTGCGGCCAGTCGTCGCGGTCGTAGTGCGCGCCGGTGTCCTCCGGCGCGATCGGCAGCCCGGCCAGGCTGGCGCCCGCGGCGGGCGGTGCGGCGACGGTCGCGGTGCTGTCGGGGATCTCGCAGGCGGTTGTGGCGAGCAGCGCGACGGCGAGCAGCGCTGCGGGCAGGGTGCGGGTGGGCATCGAACCTCTTCCTGAGCGAGCGGTGTTGGGGGCTGCCGGGCCGCGCGGAGGCGGGTGTCACGCGTGGCCCGGCAGCAGCGCAGGGGACGGCGGCTACAGCGCGGAGCCGGGCAGCCTGCCGCGGGCGGCGAGCCGGAGCGCAGCGCGGTGGATGCGGGACCACTTGCGGTCGACCAGCCGCTCAGTGGCGCGACGGGCGCGGTGTTCGCTGATGCCGGTGCCGCGCGCGGCGGCGCGGAACTCGCGCAGATCGCCGGGGCTGGCAGCGCGGCAGACGCGGCGGGCGCGGGAGAGGCTGTAGCCGTGCTCGGTGAGGAAGCGGGCGTTGGCTTCCTGCCCGGCCAGCAGCATCACCAGCCAGCCCATCAGGTTGCCTTCGCGTGGGCCGTCTTCGGCGATCTCGGTGTAGCCGGTGCGCCCGTCGCGGGAGAGGACGACTTCGCGCACGGTGCCGCCGGCGAGCAGGTGCGCCACGGCGTGCCCGGCTTCGTGGTGGGCGGTGGTCAGCCGCCGGAATTCGTGCTTGTCCGCAGACATCGAGGTGTCCTTCCAGGCGGGGGGTCACAGCGCGGAGCCGGAGAGGTGGCCGCGGCGGTAGAGGCGGTGTCCAGCGCGGTCGATGCGGCTCCAGTGCCGACGCACCAGCGAGCGGGTGCGGGAGCGGATCCGGCCTTCGGACAGGCCGGTGTGTTTGCGGAGCTGGCGGACCTCGCGCAGGTCGTGTTCGGAGGAGTCGGCGGCGGCGCGCAGGGCGGAGCCGAACCAGTAGCCGGCGTAGCGGGTCAGCCAGTACGCCTCGGCTTCCTGCCCGGCGAGCAGGATCGCCAGGGTGATCTCGGGGTGGGTGGCGGTGACGTCGCGGTGGCGGGTGTAGCCGCGGGTGGCGCCGAGGTGGCAGTGGGCGACCTCGATGCCCTGTACGACGGCGATCACCCCGTGCCCGGCCTCGTGGGCGGCGAGTGCGCCGAGCGCGAGCGCTTCGTCGGTGTCGTAGCGGGGACGTCCCATCGGTGGGTCCTTTCCGAAGTTCGGTAGGCCGGTGGCGCACCAGCGCGAGCCCGACGCCGGAGCCCGCCGAATGTGACTGTGTGTGTTCGCGTGAGGGCGTGCGAGGGCGCGGCGGGTGCTTCGCGGAGCGGTGCGGTGCGAGTTACGGAGCGGGTTACGGCCCGGCACGCGAGTTACGGATGTAACTCAGCCGGGGATCGGGGCCGTAACCCGGCTTGATCAGCGCAAAGTTACGCAGTTACGGCCTGGTCAGGGCCGGGAAGCCGGCCGCCGGACCCCCGAAAACCGGGGGCTCGGCGACCTGCCGGGGCCGTAACTCAGGCGGTCGGGTCGCCCTGTTCGAGCTGGGCGACCCGCCCGGCGTGCAGTTGACGGACAGTGACCGGATCGACCGGGTAGAGGTTGCCGGTCGAGGGCGGCTTGATGCCCAGTTCGGCCAGCGCGGCGACCAGCTTGAGCTTGGTCAGCTCCCGGTAGGGCTTGTACCCGGGGGCCAGGCCGCGCAGGGCCCCGACCAGGTCCCCGGCGTTGACCGGGTCGTCGCCGACCATGACCGTGGTCAGGTCCTCGACCAGGTCGCGGACCTCGGGAGCGGGGGCCGCCGGGGTGGTGGCCCCGCCGCGCAGCTCCGCCCCGCGGGCGGCGATGCCGGCCAGATCCTCAGGGGTGAGGTAGAACGAGCGCACCACCCCGGGGGTGTCCATGAAACCGCTGGTCATCAGGGTCCCGCAGTCGTTGAGCCTGTCCTTGGTCTTGGCCTTCAACCCGAGCGCGGAGATGCCGTTTTCGTGGGCCTTCTCCCCGAGCACGATGTTGTTGCGGGCCTTGTCGTCGATGGCGCCGCAGGCCTTGTTGCTGGTCACCGCCATCAGGTCGCGCGGCAGCGACTGGTCCGAGGGGTTCGGGGTGGCGAAGACCAGCACGATCCCGTACTTGCGGGCCGCCGAGTAGAACCGCACCAGCAGGTTGACCAGTTGCTTGCGCTCCTGCGGGTCGTCCTGCCGGAAGAACGCCTGGCACTCCTCGATCACCACGATCCGGGGCCGCAGGCCGGGCTCCTTCGCCGCGACCTCCCGGTTGACCTCGGTGATGCCGTGCTTGACCAGCAGCTGCCCGCGCACCGCGAGATCGGCCTGCAAGCCCTTGATGTGCTCCAGGCAGGCCTGCACGTTGGCCTCGCTGTCGCCCTTGAGGAAGGTCGACAGGACCGGGGCCAGCGGGTCGAAGTCGAAGTTGTCGGCGAAGACGAACACGTCGATGTCGACCAGCGGGTCCAGCGCGGCCCCGGCCAGCAGCGCCTTGATCATGGTGGATTTGCCCGACCCCATGCGCCCGGCGAACACGAAGTTGCGCTCCCACACGGTGGTCTCCACGACCGTGCCGCGCGGGCTCATGCCGACCGGGAACCCGGAGAAGAAGTCCGTCGTGCCCTCGGTGAGCAGCGGATACGGGTCGACCGGCTCGCGCAGCACCCCCGGCTCCAGCCGGTAGAGGTCCATCACGGTCGGGTCGTCCTCGTCCGGGTCGATGAACAGCTCCTGCGGGCGGCAGCCCAGGTTGTGGGCCAGCAGATCCTTGGCCCTGGCCACATCCTTGACCCCGGCGCCCATCGGCAGGCGCAGCTTGGCGGTGTAGGCCTTGCCGCCCTCGGCCATCATCGGCGGGCGCACCCAGGCGTGGTCGGTGTCCCGGTTGGGCCAGCCCTCCTTGATCGCGGCCGACAGGCGCGCGACGCCGATGTTCGCCAGCGCCGCGACCAGCGCGTTCTCCGTCAGCTCGACGTAGGCCACGCGCTTGCCCGTCTGGCGCAGGTGCGCGGGCAGCACCTGCTCGCCGAGCTTCTGCCCGTCCTTCCAGCGGCGGCTGCCCCACACGCCCAGCCCGGCCAGCAGGAACGCCCACCAGTGCGCCACGCTCCAGCCCACGATGGTGCCGGTGGTGGTGACGATCGCGCCGAGGGTGTGCAGGACGTCGCTGGCGTTCCACGGGCCCAGCCAGTGGCCGAACCCATTGATCACCCCGGCCACGAGCGCCACGCCCAGGGCGATGACCAGCGCCAATGCCGCCTTCTTGCCCGCCGACCAGTGCAGCTCGACCCACTTGGTGAGGGTGTCGACGCGGGTGTGTCGGGCCTGCTGGATCTGCTCGTTGAGCCGCGCCGCCAGCTCCAGATCGCCCTGGTCCAGGGCCCGGGCGCGGGCGGCGCGGGCGTCGGCCTGGCCGTGTTCGGCCTTCTTGCGCTGCCGTTCGGCCTCCACCCCCTTGGCGAAGTAGGTGGCGTGCCGGCGCGCGAACTTCCCGATCGGGCTGTCCGCGCACTCCCGGCCCTTCTGCACCGTCCAGCGCACCATCGTGCGGGTGCCGCGGCCGACCGTGACGATGTCGTTGCGGTAGCCGCGGTAGCGCTCGATCGCCAACTGCCGCTGCCGGGCGCGGTACTCGGCGTCGGTCACGATCTCGCCCTCGATCACCTCCGTATCCGCCTCGACCGGGCTTCCCTCGGCGCGGCGGGTGGGCAGGTAGTGCACCCGCGCCAGATCGGCCTCCGGCTCCTGGTTGGTGGTCATCGGCTCTCGCCTCCCTTCAGGTAGTCATCCCGCAGCTCCCGCGCGGACTTGGGCGAGCAGCGCAGCGCCTTGCGGATCTGCTCTGCCTTGGTCGGGTCGATCGAGCCCGGACGGGCCTTGAGCACCCGGTCCAGCTCGGCGCGCAACTGCTCGATCGAGCGCCCCGGACGACCCCCGATCTTCGGCCGACGATTGCTCGATTTTTGCTGGTCACCGGGACGGTCGAGGGTCGCGATCGAGCCGCCCTCGATCGAGTCCCCCGCCGTGCCGTCCGGGTCGATCTCCCGCGCCGACCCGGTGGCGGTGGCCGCGTTCTGCTGGGCCAGCAGATCGGCCAGCTCGCGGTCCCAATCGGTCGACTCCGCCGGGGGCAGACCGGGCACGATCGCCGACTCCAGACGTGCCCGCCCGGCCAGCACGTACCGGCCCGGGGCGTACACCAGGCGGGCCGAGCCGGTCTCGTCGATCTCGGCGACCGCCTGCCGGACCGCGGCCTTGCGGATGCGGGCGATCTTGCGGGCGGCGGCGCGCTCGATCCGGGCCTCCCGCCGCTCCTGCCGGGATCGCGGCGGCGCGGCCAGCGTGAGCTGGTGGGCCACCACCCCGGCGATCGAGGCGGTGCCCATGACCACGCCGTGGTCCCAGGCGACGGTCAGGCCGTGAGTGAAGTTGATGCCGAACGCGACCGCGCCGAACACCAGCACCCCGGTCACCAGCCCCCACACCGACTTCGCCGGGTGCCGACGCCGCTCGATCACCACCGCGATCGCGAACGCCCACATCCCCAGCTCGGTGATCCCGGGCAGCAGCGCCCCCAGGGCGGAGCCGTACACGGATGTGCCGTAGGCAGCCATCGACGGGGCCGCCAGCGCGAAGGACAGCAGCGCGATCGGGTAGATCAGCAACTCCACGACCCGCTCGCCCAGCCAGGACCGCAGACCGCGCCAAGCCGCGGCGCGGCGCTCCCGCCGCGCCGCAGCGGCCTGCCGCTTGGCGTCCAGCCGGGCCTGCTCATCCTCCCGCTTGATCCGCGCGCTCGCCTGCCGCTCCGCGATCCGCACCTGCGCCGCCGCAGCGGCGTCCTCACGCCGGATCATGGCCTCGGCGCGCTTGTTCTCCCGCCGCTCCTCGGCCCAGCTCATCCCCACACACCCCTCTCCAGCTCCGTCGTCAAGCCGCCGGCCGACACCAGCGGCACCACCGCCCGCACCCGGGCCAGCCGCGACCGGTTCGTGTCGCGTGCCCAGGTGCGGGCCTCGATCAGGTCCGGCCAGTTCCCCGCGGCCACGGTCTCCCCGGTCGGAATGGTGACCACGACCGTCCACGCCGTGGCCACCTCCGCGATGCGCACTGTCACGTCGGGCCCTTCCTGTCCTTCGTGGACGGACCGCGGCGGCTGGTACGGGCACGCACCTCATGGGCGGCCCAGCCGAGCGCGGTCAGCACCGACACGGCGTAGAAGCCCTCCCACCACACCGCGCCCAGTCCGATCGGGACGAACACGCCGGCCAGCTCGCCCAGGTGCCAGCCCGCCCACGTCACCGCGCGGGTGGTGCGGGTCGCGGTAGAGCTGGACACCACCGCCCCGGAGCGGCGCGTCACCGGCGACCCAGGGACCTGTCCGCCGTGACCGGTGCGCGAAGTGTGCTCAGGCGTGGACATTGACGGCCTCCTCCCGAGGAACGTGGGTGGGATGGAAGAACTGGTTGACCGGCCCGGTGGGCGCCCGGCTGGCCTGCGCGACGATGAAGGCGTCCAGCCGCCGCATGCACACCTCGATCACCTTCGCGATCAGCACCGGCACGATCCGGATCAGATGCAGCAGCAGGAACAACCCCACCGCCCCGGCGAACTTCAACAGCGCCTTCGTGCCGAACGTGCGCAGCACCTCGAACATCGACATCACCGACCACCCCGCTCGATCTGTTCGGCGTGCTCGGTGAACGCCGTCGCGGCGTTGCGCACCAGTCGGAAGAGCGCCAGCGCCTGCCCGTAGGCGGCGTCGGCCACAACGTCCTCGGCCTCGCCACTGCCGAGGCGTCTCTCGGCGCCCTGGCGGATGACATCGGCCCACTCCGACACCGCCTGCTCCGCTTCGGCGAGCTTGCGCACAGCGAGCCTGCGAAAATCGGCCATCACTGACCGCCTCCCCAGCCCGAGAACACCACGGACACCGCGTGCACGAGCTGGTCGAGCCCGTCGCGGACCTGGTAGGGGTTGCGCACGATCCACACCACGATGACCGCGGCGACGGCGAGCCAGAACGCCTTGCGCAGCTTGTTGGACTTGGGCAGTGCGAA
Organism: Amycolatopsis sp. ATCC 39116; assembly: GCF_000231075.2. Taxonomy (NCBI): domain Bacteria; kingdom Bacillati; phylum Actinomycetota; class Actinomycetes; order Pseudonocardiales; family Pseudonocardiaceae; genus Amycolatopsis; species Amycolatopsis sp. ATCC 39116. The sequence continues at coordinate 105,199 of NZ_AFWY03000011.1, forward strand.
CTTGGTCTTGCTCATGTCGACACCTCTGTCTCGGCGGTGGGCAGGGAGAACAGGTCGGTTTGGCCGGCGGGCTGCCACGCCCCGTCCCGCCACACCGCGTCGGCGGCGATGCCTTCCTCGGCGCGGATCACCGGCTCGGTCTTCGCCAGCCACGCCGACCGCGCCTCGGCGTCGGCTTCGCGCCACCGCTTGCCGGTGGTCGTCTCGTAGCGGCGGATGGCCAGGGTCTTGATCTGTGTCGGGCTGGTGCCGATGGCGAGCCGGGCGCTCATGCGGCCTCACCGCCCAGCACCGCGATCTCCCGGTCCCAGTCGATGCGGCCGGACTCCGTGCCCGGCGGCACCAGGGCCTCGGTCTTGGCCAGGATCTCGGCGAGGGTGTCGCGCTTGAACGCATACCGCCCGGCACCGGAGGGCGAGCGCAGTTCGATCCACACCCGCCACGGCACGTCCCGGGCCGGGGAGATCACCACGTCCCCATCGCCGACCGCGCTCCCGGTCATCGGATCCAGCGCAAGCCCGGCGGCCAGCAGGTCCCGCGCGAGCTGCCAGCACACCCACACATCCGATCCGACCTCGAAGTCCAGGCCGATCGCGTACGGGTCGTCGGCGCGGTAACGGACCACGACCTTCAGCGGCGCCAGCTCGATCACCTCACCCGAGGTGTCCAGCAGCTCGGCCCACACCGGCACCGTCAGGCTCTGCGGGTTCACCGGGAACCACCCCGCCCGGTCTGGGCGATGACCCACTCCACGAAGTTCCGCGACGCGGCCCGGTGATCCGGGCCGAGCTGGGACTGCATGTAGCGGGTGATCTGCGAGACCGACTGACCCTCGCGGTGGCGGCGGGCGATGATCTCCACCGGCGCGACCAGCAGCTCGTAGCGGTAGCCGGTGCGCTGTGCGGCCTGGTGGTAGATGGCCTGTGCGACCATGGGTGTCTCTCCGTTCTGGTCAGGAAGTGGCTGGGTGGGGAGTCCCGGCGCGGCGGCGTTCTTGGCGGGATGCGCCGCGCCGGGGTCCGTGATCAGGAGTCGGGTCATCGAGCGGCCTCCCCGGAGGTCGGCGGCGGTGTCTGGGCGCTGCCGCAGTGACCGGCGATGTGCGTGCCGCGCATGCGTGGGCAGCGGCACTCGCACAGCTCCAGGTACTCCGCGTCGGTGATCGGCTGCGGCGGGCGCGCGGTCCGGACGGTGCGGGTGCGCATCAGCCCTCCTCGGGGTCGATGCGGACGCCGTTGATCCACACCTGGTCGTCGCGGCAAACCATGTTCGAGCCGCGTTCGGGGTGCGGGATCGGACGGCCGGACAACCGGCGGCCGGTGGCGGCGTCGGTGACGGTGCTGCCGTTGACCGAGACGCCGTTGCGGGAGTAGTAGACCCGGCCGTTGACGACCGCCGGGCCGCTGATGTGGCCGACCTGCAAGTGGAAATCCATGTGCTTCTCCCCTCAGCGGCGGACGGTGCGCAGGTCGCCGATGGGGCCTTGCAACCAGCCGGACTTGCCGGTGGCCTCCGAGCGGACGTAGAGCACGACCGTTTTCCCGGCGATGTCCACATCGGTCTTGGTGACGTGCCACCAGCCGCCGTCGGTGCCCTGCACGACGTGGCCGCGGGTGATTTCCTGGATCGGCAGTTCCCGGGTCTTGAACTTGCTTGCCATCGCTGTTCGGGTGTCCTTCCTGGACGGTGGTCGGGTCAGAGCTGGGAGGCGATGCGGCGGGAGCAGGCGGGCTTGCCGCAGCAGTTGGAGTGCTTGCCGACTCGCTTGCCGCACCCGGCGCAGACGCCGGTCCGGGTCAGCGCGTTGAGCTGCACGACGTCGTTGCTGCCCTTGCGGTTCTTCTTCAGTCGCATGACGTTTCTCCTGGTCAGTGGTGGTTGCGGGTGGCGAGGTAGGTGGTCAGCAGCGAGGCGGCCACGCCGATGAGGCGGTGGGCGGCCTGGTCCATCTCCATCAGCGCCGTGCCGGGGCCGCCCTCGTCGACCACGCCCTCTCGGCGCTGGACGGTGGCGTGGGCGAGGTAGCCGCCCTTGCCGACAAACCGCGAGCGCAGGAACCGCTTGAACGGCTCGCGCCGGTCGATCACGTAGTGCGTGACCGCGTTGACCGCCGTGCCCGCGGCCAGCGCGCGCAGCGGCAGCCGGTAGCCCAGCGCCGCAGTCACCGCGACCGAGGCGACCGTCTGACCTGCCGTGTAGGTGGCGACGTGCCGGGCGCAGTGCTTCGCGCCCTCCCGCCCCGGCAGACCCTTCTTGGAGGCGTCCTCGCTGGACTGCACGATCTGGTCGCAGTAGGGGTGCACGTCGGAGAACACCGCCTGCAACGCACCGAACAGCGCCAACGCCCGAACCGAACGATGCCGCATCAGGCCGCCTCCCCCGTGATCCCATCGAGCCGGACCGGCAGCGACCGCAGCGCTCGCTGCGCCGCCCGCCGCGTCGTGCGCCGGGCGCGGACCTGGTCGGTCAGCTCCCGCGACAGGCGGAAGGTCTCGACCTGCTCGGCCGCGGCCCAGCCGCGCTCGGCTTCCTCGATCAGGGCGTCAATCTCGGCGATCTCCGCCGCCATCTGGTCCTCCCTCGCCACTGAGGCGATGTCGTCGTCGAACAGCGGGAACAGCGCCTCGCTGGCCCTGCGGTCGGTGATCAGCACGGTCTTCATCAGGCAGCCCGCCCTTCGGTCGCGGTCCATTGCGCGTCGGCTCGCAGCTGCGCCCGCTGCCACCGCTGATAGGCCAGCCCGGCGCGCTCCACGGCCGCACCATGCGCGACCTGCGCCTCCCGCAGCGCGGCCCGGTAGTCCGCGCGCGCCGGCTGCTCCGCGACGAGCTGCCGCATCGACGCGACCCGCGCGGCCAGGCGGACCATCTCCCGACGCGCGGCCAGATACCCCTCAGCCGCCCGCTCCTCCGACAGTCGAAGCGCCACCAAAACGGGACGCTCAATCACAATCGAATCCATATCAACTCTCTTCGTCGAAACGGACATTGGAAAATGGGTAGTGGTGCGACTCAATCGAGTCGCACCACTCGACCCATGTAGCTCTGACCAGCCGCGTTGTCTGATTCAGAGGACGAAAATTCGCATTTTGCCCAGTTGCTTGCATCAGGGCGACGGACTAGGCGGGTCGCTTACGGCTTAGCTACCTGTCCGCCCCTAGCTTTTCTCCGAGCCAGGCCGGGTACATGAAGTTTTCAAACGACAAATGCAGTGGGTTTGCGCGACCACCGCCCCGGGTCGCGGTCCGAGCCCTTCGAACTTCGGGTTCCAGCGACTAAGGTTGACCATAGTCAGCTTTGGTCAGTCTGTCGCTACTCCGTTCGTGTGTAACCTTGGTCAGGACTGGTCAGACAGCTAGACTCGCCGCCATGGGGAACAAAACCGCAGGCCTGGCACCCTTCGAGCGCGTCGCCGCTGCGATTCGCGAGGCAATCTCACGCGAGCAGTTGAAGCCCGGCGATCGCCTGCCGAGCAACCGCGAGCTGGCGCAGCAGCACGACGTCTCGTTGCCGACCCTCCAGCGAGCCGTTGCCCTACTGCAGGACGAAGGTTGGCTGGTTTCCCGCGCCTCGGTAGGCGTGTACGTCGCCGACGAGCCGCCGACCGAGATGCCGATCATCTCCCTCGCTGACGTACGCCACGCGCTGACCGATCTCAGGCGTGCGGTGGCTGCACTGGAAGCGCGTCTCGACCGCCTCGAAGCGGCCGATCAGTGAGTCGGTGTTGTGTGCCATGCCTCTATGAAAGCGGCGATTGACCAGCGGAAACAGGGCACACTAGGGGGCACACTCGCACACTGGGGGAACAGTCGGAGGTGAGATGGGGGGCAACGAGCAGCTTGCTGCTCTGATGCGCGAGGCCGGCTTCTTGAAGGACGACGGATCTGTCGGACTGAAGGTCTTCGCACGTGCGGTGGGAGAACAGGCAGGACGGACCTACACGCACACGTACGTCCGGCGCTGGTTGGACGGCATGGTCCCCCGCGATGAGCAGACACGAAGGGCGATCACTGCGGCTCTCGCCAAACGGCTTGGTCGGCCCATAGAGCCGCATGAAGTGGGCTTCGGCGGGAGTCGGACGGTCTCCCCCGACCTCGGACTGGCATACCCGGACACGGCGTCGGACGGCGTGAGCGTACTGACCGGGCTCTGGCAAGGGGATCTCGATGGTCTGACCGCTCTCCTGACCGCACCGGCGAACGTTGCGGCCTGGAATGACGCATCGCTCTCGTGGCTGGTCTCCACCCGGCGCGACCTGACCAGCGGCACTGGGAAGCGTCGCGTCGGACCCGCCGACATTACCGGCATCCAGAGCACCATCGAGCTGTTCGATCGCCTCGACGGCCAGCATGGCGGTGGGCACGCGCGACGGGCACTCGTGGAGTTCCTGCGCACCGACCTCGCAGCGGTGCTGCAAGGCACGTACACCGACGAGATCGGCCGTGGCCTCTTCCGAGCTGCCGCCCAGGCAACTCTGCTCGGCGCATGGATGTCCTACGACGCCGGCCTGCACGGGCTCGCCCAGCGGTACTTCATCCAGGCACTTCGACTCGCCGAGTCGACCGAAGATCGCCTGCTCGGTGCGAGCATCTTGGATGCGATGAGCCACCAAGCCACGTTCCTCGGGAACTACCGCGAGGCGGCCAACCTGGCGCGAGCAGCACGGATGGGGACCGAAACCGCGGGGTCGGCGCTGGCGCTCGCGCACTTCTACGCGATGGAGGCACGGGCCCTCGCCCGTCTCGGCGATGCGGCCGGCTGCGACCACGCGATGTCCGCCGCCGTCCGGGAATTCGAGCGTAGTAAGCCTGAGGACGACCCGGCCGACTGGTTCTCGTACTTCAACGAATCCGAGCTGGCTGCCGAGCTGGGCCACTGCAACCGCGACCTCAGACGGGCCGTCAACGCGTCCACCTACGCCTCGCAGTCACTCGGACCGACGCCGAGCGGTTACGTGCGTAGCGACTTCTTCGCCACGATGGTCCTTGCCGACGCCTACCTCGACCAGGGCGAAGCCGAGCAGGCTTGCGAGGTGGCTCTCAACGCTCTCCAGCTCGGCGAGCAACTCAAGTCCGCTCGATGCGGGGCCTACGTCAACGAGTTCCGGCAACGCCTCGCCAAGGTCGGAAAGAGCCCGGTGGTCGCCGGCTTCCTGGAGCGGGCAGCGACCACCAGGCTGTGGACTCCGAACGACGCTAGAAAGGTGCCCAGTCGCGACGGTCTCCCCCGGTCCTGATCGCCGCCACGCGCTTACGCACCTCGTCGGCAGCCTTCGGGTCGGAAGCCGCCTTGCGCGCGAGCCACAACGTCATTGCGACCTCTCGATAGTCCGCAAGAACGGGATAACCGGGCCACCTCATGATGTCGAACCCGTAGACCTCGACGAAATCGCGATACTCCTGCTCGGTGTGCCAGCCGAAACGCTCGTAGAACAGCGCCGTCTGCACCAGGTCCCACTCCCGCGGCCCGACGCTGAAGCTGTCGAGATCGATGAGCAGCGGGTTTCCATCGCGATCGAGGATGACGTTGCCGACGTTTGCGTCGCCGTGGATCACACCAGCCGGGAGGACGAAGTCCAAGGCTTCATAGCGGGTGCGGAGGTCTGTCACCCGTTCATGAAGGAAGGCGGCGTCCGAGTAGTCGACCTGCGCCAGCACGGACAGCCGCTGATCCAGTTCGTGGAAGGGGCGCTTTTCAGGCAAGTCGAGTGAACGGGGCGCCTCAAGCTGGTGCAGCATGTGCAGCAACTCGGCAACCTGCACAAGCGGCGCATACTCCTCGCGCTCCGAAGCGGACTCCCAGAAGGTCGCCACCCAGCCTTCGCAGTCGATCGGCTGTTCGATGTTGAGCGCTCTAGTCGCGGGGTACCGCTCAGCCTCCAACCACCGGGCAACCGCCACCTGCCTGTGGGCGCTCTCCATCTCGTCGCGGCCTGGACTGAGCCGCACGATCACCGGCCTGGTCAGCCTGAAAACGGCATTTGAACCGAGGCGGATCAATTCAGCCCCATCTGGGTCTAACCCCGCGCGCTCGCACACCAACAGCAAGGACTGCCGTGCGCTCTCCTCGCTGAAAGCCGATGCCTTCGCCAACTAGCTACCCCTCGGCGTCATTGATCGAGAATCTGGCACTGCTCGGACCACCTCTGCCACCAACTAGTAAAGGTTAGCAACTCCCACAAGATTACCGGTCAATTGCGTATGTTGCCCACAAGATGCAAACCGTCTAGGCCAACTAATCAACCTCTGCGGGAAGAATGCCTAGATCCAACGTGGGAGCATTTCTCAGAATTGAGATCACCTGCAATGGACTGTCGCCAATCTTCCGCTTCTCCGAACTGCGAGTCTTATGCGAAACGATCCTGCCACCCACGAAGTCAAGCACCTGGATCTTTTGCTTTAGGCGCGCACCGGAAAATTGACTCAAATCAAGCATGAACGCTTCGTAGCGTTGACCCGCCGTATGGGAGTCCGACACACTTGCGTCGATCAGATGGATGAGCCTCACATCCAGAAGATCCGTCAAGGTATTGTAACGTCGCGGATCATCCTCCTTGCTTCGATGACTAACAAGGAAGTATGTGTAGCTAGTTTCGTCCAGACAGAATTTCCTTAGCCGACGCAGCGCTTCAAGAGTTCGGGTTGCGATGTCCACATTCGATGCCATATCTTCTTCAAGCTCTTGGATCTTTGCCTGAGTAGCATCGCCAGCGGCTTGATTAACGTCCTGAGCGCCCACCAGCTTGGCGTTTGGGCGGACCTGCGCCTTCTTTATGGCATTGCTCGCAAGCACGAGATAATCCCGAGGCACAGCACCAGATGCCAGCACCAGGCGGTCCAGAGCTTTTGCATGGAAGAGCCGCGCCAAGGAACTCACGCCCACTTTCCGGGAGTACTGATGAAGAATACTCTCAAGAAATTCCTTAGCACGCTTCGGCTCTTGAAGCGTCACGTCTAGATCAATAATATCCGCATCATGGATATTCTGCAGACCCAACGGAGGAGACGCTTGAAACCATCGCGTCAAGTGGCGGATAGATGCAATTTTAAGCCACGTACGAGTGTCCCGCACGCAGCCATGGAGCATATCCAGAAATAGCGGCTGATCCTGCCTGGCTAAGTAGTAGAAGTCGTCAACAAAGACATACACGTCGAGGGCGTTTTGTTCCTGAAACCTCGAAAGTAACTTCTGCACGCGCGGGATCAGCCGGACCACACGCTCATACTCACTTCCCGACTGCGCGATGAGGTCAGTAACCTCTTCATACAGCGATGACGCTTGCAAAGACACTACGGAATCAGCTCGGCGTTGCTGCTGGGCAGAGACCACCACCGCCAGAATCTCATCCAAAACATGCAGGAACGCGCGATGAGCCGATTCGTTCCTCAACGTTTGCATATTTGCCCAGCACGTCAATGCCCCCGCGTCTGACACGACTCGCTTAGTTTCGACCAATAGCGCGCTTTTGCCAGCGCCCCGTCGACCAAAGATGAGGTGGTGTCGCCCCGCTGTCACAGCGGAAAGATTCGCCCTAGCATCTCGCACATACGCCAGACTTGGCTGCGCTTCGGAAACGCGCGATCTCGCACTGATGAGCCGAGTCAATTCAGTAGCACGGTTATCTTGCACGCCATCAGAGAGTGGACGAAGTCTTGCTTCCACCTGCTCCTGACTTGCTCTCCGAACGACAATGAAGGCATTACCAACCGCCGCTGAGATCGCCTGATCGAGAGAATTTCCAATCTCAGCCGCGCTCGCAATCTGCGACTCGTCAACATAGACAATGTAGTTGGTCTCGTCAGGATAGGCTCGTACCTGAACATCAACGACGTCAACATCACGTTCGCCAAACTGGTCCCGGATGTAACGCGGCACGTCGGCAGGTTGCAAAGAAGTCATACTCCCGAGCACCCTTTCTGTCGTAAATACTGCCGGGCAGTTTTGGCAAGTACTGGCGCTTTAGCTGCCAGCGTCTTAGCCGCATCCTTCCATCTCAGATTGTCCAATGGATACGGATCATAGTCGGCATCGTTTCGATAAGCTCTGGCATCTTTTAGATCATTCAGCCATAGGCCGTGGCCGGGGAAGTCGTTGGGCAAATTTGACGGAAGTTTTGAGTGTTCCTGATGATCATCGCCCTTATGCGCGAAATACACGACCGCGCGAACTGAGTGATACATCGCGTAGTAATAGCGACTAATCGCGCTTCGGTACTCCGCAGGTCTAGCCCTCATAAGCTTACTCCCAGTAACAATGAACCTGTCCGCCAGAGACAGCCGGTCGGCGCATACTTGCTCGCGGAGTTCATCGAACGTCTGGGATGTCAAGCCTGTCAGATGGAGGCCTTCCTCGAACAAGCCTAAGGTCTTCTTCCCGGCCTTACTCACGCGCAGTAGCGCTTCTTCGCGTGGCGTGAGCTGCACGCTAGCCCCCGGACGTAGTTCGACTTGGCGACGACCTGTAGATCATAGGGCTACGAGCCTGCACCTCCCGTCACCACTGTCCGTAATGGCCCCCGTACGGCCAACAGCGGACTGCGCCGCCGACAGGCCCAGGTGCGGGACGTCCATCAAACCCGGCCCGCACCTTCTGCAGTCGTCCACCCCCGATGCGCCCCCTCCTCGCGCCACCCACACCTGAAACACCAGGTCAGCGACATTTGTAGGGATCCGTTCAAAACCCGTCCAGTGTGAGTTCGAATCTCACCGGGGGCACTTCGCTTGACATGGGGCGATCGGCCCCTCACCTGGGAGACGCCGTGCGGTGCCGATCGCGTCTTCTCCGGCTTACTCCGGGCCGACCCTGCCCCCTGTTCGCCCCCGGAAGCCGACCGGAGTGCTTGCCGAGACTAGGGCACCAGGCTTGCCGCGGCGGCGAGGAAAGCGTCGATCAGCGGCGACCGGCGCGTCGCGAGCCAAGCCAGGCACACCTGGTTCGGCCCGATGTCCTCGACCGGGATGCCGATGACGTCCGGGCGGGTGTAGAACGTCGCCGTCGACAACGGGATGACGCTGATCCCCGCTCCGGCGGCGACGAGTTCCAGCTTCTCTTCGACACTGTTGATGCGAGGCACTTCGGGGCGGTCCGGCTTGCGCAGTTCGAGGGCGATGTCCCGCCACTCCGGGACGGCGTCGGGGTCCTGCAACAGGTGCTCGTCGGCGAGTTCGGTGACCGACACGGACTCCTTGCCGGCCAGCCGGTGCCCGGCTGGCACCATCACGACGCGGGGTTCGGTGAACAGCGGCCGCACGGTCAGCCCGCGCTGGTCGATCGGCAGTCTGACGATGCTCACGTCCACGCGGCCGTCGTGGACGACCTCCACCTGATCGTGCCAGCTGGTGCGCAGCAGCCGGACGCTAACGTCCGGCCGCCGCCGGGCCAGTACCTGCACCGCCGGGGTGACCACGATGCCCGGCATGAACCCGACGGTGAGCACCGGTTTCGCCTCGGCCGCGGCCGAGACCCTCCGGTGCACGGCTTCGGCCGTCGCCAGCAGGCCCCGGGCATCGGCCAGAAGCTGTTCGCCCGCCGCGGTGAGGACCGTGCTCCGGCGGTCGCGGACGAACAGCGGCGTCTTCAGCTCGTCTTCGAGGGCGCGGATCTGGCGCGACAACGCCGGCTGGGCGATGTGCAGCCGCGCGGCGGCCCGCCCGAAGTGCAGCTCCTCGGCCACCGCGACGAAATATCGCAGCTTCCGCAAGTCGAAGTCCACGCTGAGGCACCTCCCGCTCCCGCCCATCATCGCAGGTCTGTGATGCCGTCACGGCATCACAGCGCGCGGAACAGGTCTTGGACGCACCCCGGGTGCCCGGGTCACCGTGGAGGAGGAACGGAACACGAGTGATGGGACAGTGATGAAGATCTTCCTCACGGGCGGCTCGGGCTACATCGGCCGCGCGACGATCGGCGAGCTGGTTCGGCAAGGGCACACCGTCGAGGCGCTCGCGCGCAGCGAGCGTGCCGAGGCGGCCGTGGTCGCCGCCGGGGCGAGCGCGGTCCGCGGTGGCCTGACCGACCTCGACGTGCTCAACCAGGCAGCGGCGCGGGCGGAAGCGGTGATCCACCTCGCTCAGGCCACCAGCGGCGAGGAGGACCTGGCGGCGGCCACCGCGATGCAGGACGGCGTCGGGGGCGGCACCTACGTGCACACCGGCGGCAGCTGGGTCTACGGCGACACCGACGGGGTCCAGGACGAAACCGCACCGTGGAACCCACCGGCCATCGTGGCCTGGCGGCAGGCCGTCGAGAACGCGGTGCTGGCCCGGGCCGCCGACGGCGGACGGCCGGTCATCGTCCAGCCCGGCCTGCTCTACGGGGGCGACAACCGCCTGATCGACATCTTCTTCGTCCAGCCGGGGAAGGAAAGCGGCGCGATCCCCTACATCGGCGACGGCGGCAACCACTGGGCCCTGATCCACCTCGACGACCTCGCCCGGCTGTACGTGGCGGCGTTGCCGGCTCCGGCGGGCTCGGTGTACCTCGGCGTGGGCGGCGTCAACCCGACGGCCAAAGAGGTCGCCGAGGCCTGCGCTCGCGGCGCCGGGCTCGACGGGAAGACCGTCTCCCTGTCCCTGGACGAGGCCCGCGAGCGGATGGGCCCGATCGCCGACGCGTTCGCCCTCGACCAGCAGCTCACCTCGGCCAAGGCGCAGCGTGAGCTGGGCTGGACGCCCGCGCACACCGATCCGCTGTCCGAGTTCGCCGCGGAATGAGCCGGGAATGGACCGCGAAGCGGTGCTGTAGTCCGAAGTGGAGCGTGCACGCGAGTCACGGCCGCTGCTGGTGATGCTGCACGGCTGGAGCTACGACGAGACGCACCTGTACCGGCGCCTCGATGGTCTCCAGCCACGGCAGCATCGTTGTGAGCGTGAGGATGCACGGTGCACCGAGCTGGGCCGGCGGGCGTGCGGGACAATGGTGGTATGCGCGAGATCGCCACCAGTGATGGGTCCATCCGGCTCGGTCAGTTCCTCAAGCTCGCCAACGTGGTCGAGTCCGGGTCCGACGCCCGTTCGCTCCTGGAGGACGGGCAGGTCCAGGTCAACGGCGAGGTCGAGGAGCGCCGGGGACGGCAGCTGCAGCGTGGCGACGTCGTGACCGTCGGCGGCGACGAACTGCGCGTGGGATAGGCGAGCCCCGGAAGGATCCGGGCTCGGACAAGGCGGCGTAGTGCCGTCGTCCGCTCGCGTGGTGATCGGGACTGGGAGGGCGTCAGGAGGCGGGAGGTAGGACGACGACCTTGCCGCGCACCGCGCCCTCGGCGGCTCGCGCGTGCAGCGCAGGCAGCTCGGCCAGAGGCACCCGCTCCGCGACGTCGACGCGCAGGTCGCCGCGGTCGATCAGCGTCACCAGCGACGCCAGTTGTTCCGCGTCGCTGCGGACGAAGAGGTCGATGCCGCGCACGCCGCGTTCCTCGTCGCCCGGCGCGGGCATCCACACGGTCGTGTTGACCAGGACGCCACCCGGCCGGACCAGGGTGACCAGCGCGGCGAGCGCGGCCGGGTCGACCGGGGCGAGGTTCAGCACGACGTCCACCGGCTCGGTCACCGCGTCGATCACGTTCGTCGTGGTGTGATCGATGACCTCGTCCGCACCGGCAGCCTTGGCCGCCGCGCTGCTGCGCCCGCCGGCGATCGCGACGACATGCGCCCCGGCGCCTTTGGCCAGCTGCACGGCGTAACCGCCGACCGCTCCCCCGGCGCCGTTGATCAGCACGCGCTGCCCGGCCACCAGCTCGCCGTGGTCGAACAGCGCCTGCCGGGCGGTCAGCCCCACCACCGGCAGCGCCGCGGCGTCAGCCAGCGGGACGCTCTTCGGCGCCGGCGTCAGGACCCCGGCCGGGGCGAGCGCGTACTCCGCGGCCGCGCCCGGCTCGTCCATCGGCAGGAAACCGATCACCTGATCGCCGACCGCGAAGCCGTCGACGCCCTCGCCCAGCGCGTCGACCGTGCCCGCGACGTCGAGGCCGGGTGTGTGCGGCAGCCGCACCGGGATGGGCCCCTGCATGAAACCACCGCGGATGTTGCCGTCGACGGAGTTGAACGACGTCGCCGCCACCCGGACCCGGACCTGCCCGGCCGCGGGAACCGGCAGGTCCACGTCCTCGTAACGCAGGACGCCGGGGTCGCCGTACTCGTGGAAACGCACTGCCCTCATCGGGGTTCTCCCTTTCGATCTTCTTGCTTCGACTTCGAAGCAACTGGAAGCGACGGTACCCCCGCTTCGAATTCGAAGCAAGTGACATGGCTCACCGGGAGCCGGCGGTCACGGGATCAGCGGCAGTTTCCCGGTCGCCGCGCGACTCGAGGGCCGCGTGCGCCCGCGCCGCCTCGGCGAGCGGGTCGCGGCTGCCGATCCGCGCGATCAACTCTCCTTTGTGGACCATCGCGAGCCGTCGCGGTGCGACTGGTGAAGCGCTGGCAGGAGTGCGTGCGTGCCGGCTTGCTGTCGTGAGCCGCACGACCGCTGGTGCGCTCAGGCGTTGACGTATGCCAGCACCGCCAGCACCCGGCGGTGTCCGCTGTCGCTCGTGGGCAGGCCCAGCTTGCGGAAGATGTTGCCGATGTGCTTGGTCACCGCGCGCTCGGTGACCACCAGCTCGCCGGCGATCGTCACGTTGTCCAGACCTTGTGCCATGAGGTGCAGCACCTGCCGCTCCCGCGCGGTGAGGCTCTGCAGCGGGTCGCGTTTGTTCATCAGCTGCGACACGACCTCGGGGTCGAGCGCGGTGCCCCCGGCCGCGACGCGTTCGAGCGCGTCCAGGAATTCCTCGACCCGCCCGACGCGGTCCTTCAGCAGGTAGCCGGTGCCGGCCGCGCCCGTCTCCAGCAGCTCCTTCGCGTAGGCCTGCTCGACGTACTGGGACAGCACCAGCACCGGCAGCCCGGGCAGGTGCTCGCGAGCCTCGATCGCCGCGCGCAACCCCTCGTCGCGGAAACCCGGGGGCAGCCGGACGTCGAGCACCGCGATGTCCGGGCGGTGTTCCAGCAGGACCGGCAGGATCTCCGGACCACTGGCCACGACACCGACGATCTCGTGGCCCGCGCTCTTGACCAGCAGCGAGATCCCCTCGCGCAGGAGGGCGTTGTCCTCGGCGAGCACTATCCGCATGGCAGCAGCACCTCGATCGTCGTTCCCGCGTTCGCCGGGCTGTCGATCCGCGCGGTTCCGTCGAGCGCCGCGACCCGGCGCCGGATGCCGGACAGCCCGCTCCCGGCGCCGGCGTCGGCGCCGCCCTGGCCGTCGTCGCGCACCGTCACGCGCAGGCTCCGCCCGTCGCCGTCGAGGACGACCTCGGCGTGCTGGGCCGTGCTGTGCTTGGTGACGTTGGTCAGCGACTCGGCGACGACGAAGTACGCCGCCGCCTCGACCGCCGCCGGTGGCCGCGGCAGGTCGCCGGGGACGCGGACGGTCACCGGGATGCGCTGGCTGCCCGCCAGCGCGTGCACGGCGCCGGCGAGGCCGCGGTCGGCGAGGATCGGCGGGTAGATGCCGCGGATGATGCTGCGCAGGTTGCCCAGTGACTCCTCGATGCCCTGCTGGGCGTCCCGCACCAGCGCGGCCGCGGGGGTGTCCGGCTCGGCCGCCAGTGCGCGCGCGGCGAGCCCGAGCCGCACCGAGACCGCGACCAGCTGCGCCTGGATCCCGTCGTGTAGGTCGCGCTCGATGCGGCGGAGCTCCGCGCCGTGCGATTCCAGCGCTTCGGCCCGCGTCTCGGTGAGCCGCTGGACCTGCCGTGCCAGCAACTCCACCTCGTCCGGCCCGAGCAGCGACCGCGCGAGCAGCAGCTGGCCGCGCGCGATCAGGGGCACCAGCCACACCACCGCGGCGGCGTAGAGCGCGGCCTGCAGCAGCGGCAGGGTGAGCGCCTCCGGCCACGTCCGGATGTCGACGAACAGCCCGGTGAAGGTGTCCGGCGGGAACAGCCACCAGTACAGCGGGATGGTCGCGCTCGTCACGATCGCCGGCCACAGTGCGATGCCGAGCAAACCGAGGAACGTGCCGGCGAACCCGTGCACCACCATCCACAGTAGAGCGCGCCAGGTCGCCGGGTCCCGCACCGCGCGCAACCGGCCGCCGCTCTCGGCATGGACCTCCTCCGGCAGCGGGAACCCGAGGTGCCGCCCGGCGCGCTCGCGCTCCAGCCCGGTCAGGACGCGCACCGGCTTCAGCACCGCCGGCGCGAACGGCAACAGCAGCACCAGCAACGGCAGGACGAGCACGCCGGCCAGCGCGGGCAGCGCCGTTTGCAGCCCGGACGCGAGCACCGCCGTGGCGCCGGCGCTGCGCTTGATCGCTGTCCTCATCGCCGCTCCCCCGGTCCTGCCGCGACTCTACTGAAACCCCCCGGCGGGGTGTACCTGGCTACACCCCCGGTCCGGGTGCTCAGGCCAGTGTGCCGCGCCCGTCCCGCTCCTAGCGTCGGAGGCACCGGACAACAGGGGAAGGACGACAGCGATGACAGTCGCGAACGGCCTGGAGTACGCGGTGCGGATGGAATCGGTGGTCAAGACCTACGGCAAGGGGGCTGCCGCGGTCCACGCGCTCGACGGCGTCACGCTCGGACTGCGGCGCGGGAGCTTCACCGCGATCATGGGCCCGTCCGGCTCGGGCAAGAGCACGTTCCTGCACTGCGCCGCCGGGCTCGACCGGCCGACCTCGGGCCGCATCACGCTCGGCGACGTCGAGCTGACCGGACGCCGCGAGTCCGAGCTGACCGCGTTGCGGCGCGAGCGGATCGGGTTCGTGTTCCAGTCCTACAACCTGCTGGACACGCTGACGGTCGAGCAGAACATCGTGCTCCCGCTGCGCCTGGGCAACCAGCGCTTCGACCCGGCGTTCCTCGCCGAGGTCGTCCGGTCGGTCGAACTCGACGTGCCGCTGGACCGCCGCCCGAGCAAGCTGTCCGGCGGGCAGCAGCAGCGCGTCGCGATCGCCCGCGCGCTGGTCACCCGGCCCGAGGTGGTGCTGCTGGACGAGCCGACGGGCGCACTGGACACCCGGACCGCGCGGCAGGTGCTCGGCACGCTGCGGCAGGCGGTGGACCGCTGGGGCCAGACGGCGCTGATGGTGACGCACGACCCGGTCGCGGCCTCCTACGCGGACACGGTGGTGTTCCTGACCGACGGCCGGATCGCCGGCGAGCTGACCGGCGCGTCGCCGGACCGCATCGCCGAGCGGATGACCCACTTCGGGGAGTGATGAGCGTGTTCTTCCTGGCCCAGCGGACGATCCGGGCCCGCACATCGGCGTTCGCCGCGGCATTCGTCGCGGTGTTCGCCGGGTCCGCCCTGATCACCGCGAGCGGTGTCCTGCTCGAATCCGGGCTGCGGGGCGGGCTTCCGCCACAGCGCTACGCCGCCGCCGCGGTGGTCGTCACCGCGCCGCAGTCGGTGTCCGTGCCCGGCGACGTCGACCAGTGGTTCCCAGAACGCGCCCCGCTGCCCGTCGCGCGGGCCGCCGACATCAGCCGGGTGCCCGGGGTCACCGCGGTCGTGCCCGACGTGAGCGCGACGGCCGTGGTGCGCGGTTCGGGCCCGGTCGTCGTGCACGGGTGGTCCTCGACGAGGCTCGGCGCTGTCGCGCTCACCGAAGGCCGGGAGCCGCGGCGTGCCGACGAAGTGGTGCTCGCCGGGGCGCATCCCGGCGACGTGGTCGACCTGGCGGTGGGCGGGAGCGCTTCCCCCTACCGCGTGGTCGGCGCCGTCGCCCCGGGGCAACAGTCGGCGTACCTCACCGACGAACGCGCCCGCGAGGTCGCCGGCCACCCGGACGCGGTGGACGCCGTCGCCGTCCTGGCCGGACCCGGCGTCGACGCGGCCGGTCTCGCCGAGCGGATCGGCCGGGCCGTTCCCGGGGCCGCGACGGCCACCGGCGCCGACCGGGCCGGTGCCGAGTTCGCCGGCGACGGTGCCGCGCGGTCGTTCCTGACACTGGTCGCGGGCTCGTTCGGCGGCACGATGCTGGTGGTCATCCTGCTGGTCGTGGCCAGCACCGTCGGCCTGGCCAACCAGCAGCGCCGCCGCGAGTTCGCCCTCCTGCGGGCCGTCGCGGCCGGGCCGAAGCACATCTACCGGCTGATCGGCATCGAGACCGGGCTGGTGGCGACGGTGGCGGCGGTGCTCGGCGCGCTCCCCGGCGCCGGCCTGAGCCTGCTGCTGCACGGGGTGTTCGTCCGCCTCGGCTCGATCCCCGCGGGGTTCGGGTTCGTGATCGGCCCGCTGCCCGTGCTCGCCGCGGTCGCGGGCTCCGTGGTGGCCGCGGTGGCGGCCGGCCTGATCACTGCCCGCCGCGCGGCGCGGATCAGCCCGGTGGGCGCGCTCGGCGAGGCCGCTGTGGAACCGCCGCGGCTCGGCCGTGGCCGGCTGCTGACGGGCTGGGTGCTCGCGATCGCGGGGACCGTCGCCGGGATCGGGTTCCCGCTGGCGATGGGCGGCGCCGCGGGCACGGCGGGCGCGGCCGGATCGGCGCTGTTGCTGGTCACCGCCGTGGCGCTGCTCGGGCCGCGGCTGCTCGCCGCGACCGCGTCGGTGCTGGGCAGGCTCGGGCTCAGCCGGACGGCGTCCGGGTTCCTCGCCGAGGCCGGCACCCGGGCCCGGTCCCGCCGGTTCGGCGCGGCGACCACACCGCTGATCATGGGGGTGGCGCTGGCCGCGGTCCAGATCTTCACGCTGACGACGACCGCCGCGGCGGCGCAGCGGCAGGCCGAGACCGGTCTGCTCGCCGACCAGGTGCTCGTGGGCGACGGCGGCATCTCCCCCGCCGTGGCCGACGCGGTCCGGCGGGCGCCGGGCGTGACCGCGGCGGTGTCCGTGGTGCGGACGCGGGTCCTGGTGACCTCCACGATGTTCGGCGAGCCCACGACCGAGGCCTACGCCGCACAGGGCGTCACGCCGGATGGCCTCGACCGGGTCCTGGACCTCGACGTCCGCCGGGGCGACCTGGCCGGCCTCACCGGTGACGCCGTCGCGGTCAGCGAGAACGCGGCCGGGACGTTCGGGGTGGACCTGGGCGGGACGGTCACCATGCGCCTCGGCGACGGCACCCCGCACAGCGCCCGCGTCGTCGCGATCTACGGCAACGGCCTGGGCTTCGGCGACCTGACGCTGCCGCACGCCGCCGTCGCCGGGCACACCACGACCGGGCTGGACGACGAAATCCTGGTCGCGGGGACGGCGGCCGCGGCGCTCCCGGCGTACCCGGAGGTGCGCGTGGCCGACCGGCAGGCGTTCCTGGCGGCGCGGGACGACGCCGCGAGCGCGGAGTCCACGGTGAACCTCGTGCTCAACCTCGTGCTGATCGCGTTCATCGCGATCGCGGTGGTGAACGTCCTCGTCCTGGCCACCGCGGCCCGGGTGCGCGAGTTCGCGTTGCTGCGGCTGGCCGGGGCGAAACCCCGCCAGGTCCGGGCGATGACGCGGGGCGAGGCGGCCGTCGTCGTCGTGGCCGCGATCGTGCTCGGGTCGCTCGCCGCGCTGCCACCGCTGGTCGGCATCAGCCTGAGCCTGACCGGGACGGCGCTGCCGACCGTGCCCCCGCTCGCCTACGGCGGGATCCTCGCCGCCGCTGCCCTCGTCGGCTGGGGCGCCATCGCGGTGCCGACCCGGTTCGCCCTCCGCCCGCCCGCCGTCACGGCCATGCGCGTCGGCGAATGACCATCCCCGCTCCGGAAAGGACAGTCTTGGCGACGCTGGATCGCGGGTCAGCGCAGGGCCCGCAGGCGCTTCTTGTCGACCTTGCCGACAGCGGTCTTCGGCACCTCGTCGAGGAAAACCCAGTGCTCGTCCCACTTCGCGTCGGGCACGCCGATGACGGCGGCCTCGGCGACGGCCGGGTGGGCCATGACGGCGTTCTCCAGGTCGACCGAGGAGATCCATTCCCCACCGGACTTGATGACGTCCTTGGACCGGTCCACGAGCGTGGGAAAGCCGTCGGGAGAGATCGTGCCGATGTCCCCGGTGCGCAGCCAGCCGTCGTGGAACCGGGGCACGCTCGCCCGCCCGGTTCGAACACGACGGCGGCGAGTGGCGGATCGCCGACCGGTAGCGACCGGCGGTCCGAGCCCCCACCGCGACCCGCAGGCAGCGGGCCGCGGTGGAAGCCGCTGTCACAGGGGTGATCCCGCCCGGCTCGACGCGGTGGTGTCCACCGCGGGGCGGCCCCGGTTCTTCGGGCCCCGCACGGCGACATAGAGCGCCAGCACCGCCATGACGGCCGCGCCCGCCCACATCGCGTGCTGCCATCCGGCCACAAAGGACTCCCGGGCGGCGTGGACGATCTGCGCCGCGTGCGAGCCGGCGCTGCGCGAGACCTCGATCGCGTTGGCGACGCCCTCCCTGGCGACGTCCGCCGCCTCCCGTGGCACCCCGGACAGCATGCCGTCGATCGAGCCGCGGTAGCCGGCGGACAGCAGCGCGCCCAGCAGCGCGACCCCCAGCGCGGTGCCGAACTCGCGGGTGATGTCGTTGAGGGCGGAGGCGACACCCTGCTTGTCCCGCGGCAACGAGCCGGTGATGGCCTCGGTGGACGGCGTCATCGCCAGTCCCATGCCGATGCCCATGGCGACCAGCCCCGGCAGGATCGACAGGTAGCCGCCCGCCACCGAGACGAACAGGCCCATGGACACCAGTCCCACGCCGGCCAGCGCGACGCCGGTGGTCATCGTCGCGCGGGAGCCGATGCGCTCGGCCAGCCGGGCCGCGAGCCCGGAAGCCAGCATCATCGACATCGCCATGGGCATCAGCGCCGCCGTCGACACCAGTCCGGACCACCCGAGCACGGCCTGGAAGAACGGGAACAGCACCACGCCGATGCCCGCCTGGACACCGAAGACCACGAGCAACGTGAGCGAACCGCCCATCAGGCCGCGTTCGGCGAACATCCGCACGTCCAGCAGCGAAGCGTCGCGGCGGCGCAGTTCCCAGGCCACGAAGCCGATGCCGGCGACGATGCCGGCCGCGAGGCCGACCACCGTCTCGGGGGCGGTCCAGCCGCGCACGGGTCCTTCTTGCAGCACGAAGATGAAGCCGACGACGGCGACGGCAGACAGCAGCGCGCCGACGGTGTCGAAGGGGTGCGCCGAGCGCTCACGCGAGTTGGGCACCGACTTCACGGTCGTCACGAGCGCCACGGCGATCAGCGCGACCGGGAGCGCGAACAGCCAGCGCCAGTCGGCGACGTCGACCAGCAGCGCGGACAGGAACATGCCGAGGACGCCGCCGCCGCCCGCGACGGCCGTCCACACGCCGATGGCCTTGCCGCGCCGTTCCTCGGGGAAGGTGGAGGTGATGACGGCCAGCGTGATCGGCATGATCATCGCGGCGCCGGCGCCGCTGACCACGCGGGCGGCGATCATGACCTCCGCGGTCGGGGCCAGTGCCGCCACCACGTTCGCGATGCCGAACAACAAGAGCCCGGCGGTCAGCACGGGCTTGCGGCCCACGCGGTCGCCGATCGCGCCGAACGGCAGCAGCAGCGCGGCCAGGGCCAGGGTGTAGATGTTGATGATCCACAGGACCGTGCCCAGCGACGCTCCGAACTCGACGGCCAGGTGGGTCTGCGCGACGCCGAGGCCCGAAACCGAGGCGACGACCGCCATCAACGAGGTGGACACGGAGATGAGGATGGTGCGCAGCCGGCGCGCGTCCGGTGTGGCAGCCCCCGGTGTGGGCTGGTTGGTGCTCATGGGTTCCTCTCGGCAGGCATGGGAGTGCACGACGCCGCGAGGGTAAGCACGATTTGCCGCACTGGCATATCATCTTGCCTATGAAGCAAGAAGAAGATTCGCTGGACAGCCTCGTGCGCAAACGGATCCGGGCACTGCGCGTCGCCCAAGGCCTGTCGCTGGAGGAACTGGCCGCACGAGTCCACCTGGGACAGTCCTCGCTGAGCCGCATCGAGAACGGCCAGCGCCGCCTGGCACTGGACCAGCTTGTCGCACTGGCCCGCGCCTTGGACACCACCCTCGACCAGCTGGTCGAGAACGCCGTGGACGACGTGGTCATCAGCCCGGTCAACCACCACGGCGCGCACGGGCTGAGCTGGCCGATGAAGGGCGACCCCGGCATGACCGTGATGCGCAGGCGGTTCACCGACCCGCCGCCGGACAACCCGGCCAAGATGCGCGCCCACCCCGGCCGGGAATGGTTCGTCGTGCTGTCCGGCACCGCCACGTTGTTGCTGGGAGACCGGACCTTCCGCGTCGACACCAACCGCGCCGCCGAGTTCCCGACCATGACACCGCACGCCATCGGCGCTCACGGCCGTCCGTGCGAGGTCATGTTCATCTACGACCGCGACGCCCGCCGCGGGCATCGCGAAAACGAGGCCGACGACAACGGCTCATGACGGCACGACCGGCATACGCGGCATTTTGCGCCCGGGGCACCGCGGGAGCCCACTTCCTTGCGCAATCGGCAAAGGACCGAGCAGCAGAGCAAAACGCTCTTATCGTGGCAGCATGACACGCGCGCATGCCCAGCACCAGAGCCACGATCACCACGGTCACGATCACCACGACGCGGACAGCGCGCAGGCGGAGATCCTCGAACTGGACGCCGAAGCCCTCGCCGAGCACACCACCGGCATCATCAGGTGGCTGCCCCTGCACGGCAGCCCGCGTCAGATCGTCGACCTCGCCGCGGGCACCGGAGCGGGCACGTTCGCCCTTCTCGACCAGTTCCCCGAAGCGCACGTCACGGCGGTGGACACCTCGCCCGGCCACTTGCGGCGGCTCAGCGAAAAGGCGTGCGCCCGCGGGGTGGACGGGCACGTGCGCACGGTGCTCGCCGACCTCGACGAGGCCACCTGGCCCGACCTCGGCACCCCCGACCTCGTGTGGGCCTCGGGCTCCGTGCACCACCTGGCTGATCCCGGCCGCGCCCTGCGCGCCGTCCACGACCTGCTCGCGCCCGGCGGCCTGTTCGTCGTGGTCGAAATGGCGGGCCTGCCCCGCTTCCTGCCCACGACCGCGCCCGCCGACCGGCCCGGGCTGGAAGACCGCGTCCACGCCGCGGGCGACCGGCTCCACGCCCGGCACCTCCCCCACCGCGGCGCGGACTGGGGGCCGATGCTCGCCGCCGCCGGGTTCGTGGTGGAGGGCGAGCTCCAAGTCGACGTGAACGTCGAGGGCGCGGGCAACCCGGTGGTCGGCCGGTACGCCCTCCATGCGCTGCAACGTGTTCGGGGCGCGGTCGCGGCCGAGCTCGACCGCGAGGACCTCGCCGCACTCGACCGGCTGCTCGACGTCGACGGCCCGCACAGCCTGCTGCGCCGCGACGACCTGGCGGTCCGCACCAAGCGTTCCGTCTGGGCCGCGCGCCGCGCCTGAGGACGCTCAGGCGAGGGACGCGGCGGCGCGGACCCCGGCGACGTACTGCTCCGGGCATTCCCATGCACCGAAGTGCCCGCCGCGGGGCTCCTCGACCCACGACCGGACGTCGAAGAACCGGGCCGCGAACTCCCGTGGCGCGTTGACGAGGTCCTTGGGGAAGATCGTGAACGCCGTGGGCGCGACGATCGGTCCCGGCCTGGGTCCGGCCTCCGCGTACGGGGTGAACGAGGTGCCGATCGAGCCGGTGACCCAGTACGCCGTGATCCAGGTCAGCAGCTCGTCGCGGGTGAACACCGTGGTGACGTCGCCCCCGCAGTCGGTCCACGTGCGCAGTTTCTCCAGCAGCCACGCGGCGAGCCCGGCCGGCGAGTCGCCGAGCCCCACCGCGAGGGTGTGCGGCTTGGTCGCCTGCTCCCGCATGTAGCCGCCCTCCTGGCGTTGCCAGCGGTGCCCGGACCGCACGTAGGCCTGCTCGGCGGGCGAGAGGTCCGCCGGTGGATCGACCAGGAACCGGTACTGCGACACATCGGTCAGGTGGAGCGCGGCGACTCGGTCGGGGTACGCCGAGGCGAGCACCTCGGCGACATCGCAACCGACGTCGCCCGCGGACACGACGTAACGGTCGTAGCCCAGCTCGGCGAGGGCGGCGGCCACCGTTTCGGCCATCGCCGCGGCCGACATGCCCCCGCGTGCCACCGGGGCGGCGAACGGGAAACCCGGCAACGCCGGGACGACCACGTTCAGATCCGCCAGGAGCGGCAGGACCTTCTCGAACCGCAGGACCGAGTCCGGCCAGCCGTGCAGCAGGACGACCGGAACGCCGCGAGTCGCCGCGCGCTGGTGGATCAGCCGGAGCCCGCCTGCCAGTGTCCACGGCAGTGCGCGGATCCGTTCTTCGTGCACCCGCCAGTCGTAGTGATCGGCCCAGTGGGTGACGAGTTCGGCCAGGAAGTCGCCGTCGACGCCACGCTCCCACCCGAATCCCGGGGGCAGCGGCACCCGGCGGTAGGCCCGCAGCCGGGCACGCAGATCCTGCAGCACCGGCCCCGGCACGGCTTCCGGGGCGACCTCAGGCATGGAGTTCTCCGTTCTGCGACGGTCCCGTGTGGACGGATGTGCTCACCGCAGTGAGCCGAAGAAGGCCGTGATGTCGTCGGCCAGCAGATCCGGTTCCTCGTAGGCGGCGAAGTGACCGCCGCGGGGCATCTCGGTGTAGCGGGCGACGCGGTAGACGCGTTCCACCCAGCTGCGAGGCTGCCGTCCGCCGATGTCGGCGGGGAACAACGCCAGCGCGGTCGGCACCTCGACCCGTTCGACGGGCGGGACCAGCTGGTGGTGGCGTTCGTAGTAGGGGCGGAACGAGGTCGAGATCGTGTTGGTGAACCAGTACAGCGAGGCCTGTGTGAGGAGGAAGTCGTCGCTGAACCGGTTGGTCACGACGCCGTCGCAGTCGCTCCAGGCCCGGTACTTCTCCAGGATCCAGGCGAGCAGCCCGGACGGGGAGTCCGACAGCCCCTGGGCGAGGGTCAGCGGCCGGGTCTGCTGCTGGTGCGAGTACCCGCGCTCGGCGACGTCCCACGCGTGCTCGGCCGCCAGGTAGGCCCGTTCCTCCTCGCTCAGCCCGGTCGCGTCGTAGCCCGCGGGGTTCGCGGCGTCCTGCAGGTGGAGTCCGAACAGCGCGTCCGGATGCGCCTGCGCCAGCCGGCTCACGTCCCCGGCGCCGATGTCGGACCCGTGCGCGCCGTAGCGGTCGAAACCCAGCTCCTCGGTCATCAGCCGATGCCACAGGTCGTGCGTGTGCGTGCTCGACTCGAGCGCCGGGCGTTGCGGAGCAAGCCCGAACCCCGGCAGGGACGGGACGACGACGGTGAAAGCGGTCCGCGGGTCGCGCTCGAACCGCGACGGGGCCGACAGCCGCTCCGCCAGGCCGACGAGTTCGAGGAACGAGCTGGGCCAGCCGTTGGCCAGCAGGATCGCCCGTGCTCCGCCGCTCTCGGCGCCGAAGTACAGGTAGTGCACGACCGTGCCGCCGATCTCGGCGAACCGGTGCGGCAGGTCGTTGATCGCGGCTTCGTGCTTGCGCCAGTCGTAGGCCGAGGCCCAGTAGCCGGCCAGGCGGCGGAGCTCATCGCCGTCCGTGCCCGCCGCCCAGGGTTCGGCCGGCCACGGTCGCGCCCACCGGGTGCGGCGCAGCCGTTCTCGCAGGTCCTCCAGGTCGGCGTCGGGAACATCGAGTACCGCGTGCGTGCCGGCCATCGCGCTCTCCTCTCGTCTTCGACACCGGTAAAAGCTAACAGCGGTGTCGCACGCGAGCAACACCACTGTCGTGAGATGATGGTGTCGTGGTGTCGCTGCAGGTGATCGAAGACTTCCTCAACACCGTGGACGAGCGCACATTCAAGCGGCACGGGGAGAGTCATATGCCCGGCGAGCGGCTGACCTCGCCGCAGGCCCTCGCGGACTGGCTGACGGACCGGGGTCTGGACTTCGGCGACAGCCCGCCGCGGGCGGCGGATCTGGAGACCGCCATCGCCCTGCGCACGGCGCTCCGGCAGGTGCTCGTCGCTGATACCGGGGCGGCCGCGGCCCTCGCGGAACACCCGTTGCGGCTCGAACCGGACGCGTCCGGCGGATTGCGCCTCGTCGCGACCTCCGGCCCGGCCTGGCTGAACGCCATCGTCGAGACCGTGGCGGGCAGTGTGGCCAGGGGCGAGTGGTCGCGGATCAAGCTCTGCGCCGCCCCGGACTGCCGGTGGGCGTTCTACGACGTCTCACGTAACGGCCGTGGCCGCTGGTGCACCATGGAGATCTGCGGCAACCGCCACAAGACCCGCACCTACCGGGAGCGTCGGCGCCACGAGGCGTGAAGCCGAGCGGTGCTGGTGTGGCCGCGACGCGAGCGTTGCTACCGCATCCCGGCGAGAAGCAGCTCCGTCAGACGGCGGACGGCCACCGGCGCCCGGTCCGGCGGCAGGCCCCGCAGCGACGCGATCGCCATCAACCCGACCCGCACGTCCTCGGTGGCGAGGTCCGGTCGCACGGCGCCGGCAGCCCTGGCGCGACGCACGAGCGCGTCGAGCGAGCGGGTGTGCTCGCGCCGTTCCTCGGCGAACGCCTCCGCCTCCGGGTGCGAGCCGAGCAGGACGTCGTTGAGGCCGCGGTCCCGCACCTGGCGCTCGCCGAACTGGCGCACGATCGCGCTCAGCGCCCGCCACGGGTCGGGGTCGGCGAGGGCGTTGCGCACGTCCTCGCGGCAGGCGGCGACCTGCTCGGCCAGCACCGCGTCGAGGAGATCGGGGCGCGCCGGGAAGTGCCGGTACAGCGTCGCGGCCCCGACACCGGCCCGGCGGGCGATCTCCCGCATCGGCAGCCCGATGCCCTCGACGGCGAACCCGCGGCGCGCGACCTCCACGATGCGCCTGCGGTTGCGCTCGCTGTCCGCCCTGGCCTTCCGGCTCACCTCGGCCCGCACCTCCGCACGATCCGGAACACCCGTTCCCCTTCGGCGTCCACGGTACGCCTGAGGCGGGCGACTTCGTTGTGGCGCGCGATATCGGCGGCGGGGGAACACCTCGCTCGCGGGGCTCTCCGTGCTCGTCGGCGCGACTCGCTCCCCCGTAACGGGCGGACTGGCGAGTTCTCACGGATGGTTGCGGCGTCTACTGTGGACTGATCAGCCGTCACCGGTCGTCGCGCGGTGGCCCTCGATCATGGCGCGCGCCGCGGCGACCGACTTCGCGACCACCAGTTCGGGCGAGTAGCCGTGCTTGACGAAGACGCCGTCGAGCCAGAACATGCCGTAGCCGTGCGCCTGGGTGAACAGCTGCTCCATCAGCTCCAGCGCCTCCTGCGGGCTGTCGCACAGGCGCAGGCACAGCAGGAGGAACTGGTCGGTCAGGGTGCGCGTGTTCTCGTGCAGCTCGGTGTAGCCGGGGCCGTGCAGCCCCTCGGCGTAGATGAGGTGCATGCCGGCCCGCCGCCGGATCAGATACGCGGTGTAGGCGCCCGCCGCCGCGGCGAGCGCGGCGGCCGGGTCGTCCTCGCGCTCGACCGCGGCCCGCACCTCGTCGGCCAGCTGGCAGGCCACGGTGGCGGCGACGGCGGCGAGCAGGCTCTCCCGCTCCGGGAAGTGCCGGTAGGGCGCGCCGGGGCTGACCTTGGCGCGCCGCGCGACCTCGGCGACCGAGAACCCGGCCACGCCGCGCTCGGCGATCAGATCGAGGGACACCCGGACGAGCTCGTCGCGCAGGTTGCCGTGGTGGTACTTCCCGCCCATGACCCAGCTCACATCCCCCGGCCGAAATATGTAAGAGCCCTCTTACGTAGGTGATGTATGAGGGCTCTTACAGTATGCCCCGCGACGTCGTATCCGGGAGGATCCATGACCACGACCACGCACGCTATCGCTGTGCCGTCGCCCGGCGCGCCCCTGGCGCCCACCACGATCCAGCGGCGGGACCTGCGGCCGGACGACGTGCTGATCGACATCAAGTTCGCCGGCATCTGCCACAGCGACATCCACCAGGCGAGGGAGGACTGGGGCCAGGCCATCTTCCCGATGGTGCCCGGCCACGAGATCGCCGGTGTCGTCGCCGCCGTCGGCCCCGAGGTGACCAAGTACCGGGTCGGCGACCGCGTCGGCGTCGGCTGCATGGTCGACTCGTGCGGCGAGTGCGAGTACTGCCGCGCCGGCACCGAGCAGTTCTGCGTCAAGGGCAACGTCCAGACCTACAACGGGGTCGGCTTCGACGGCGAGAACACCTACGGCGGCTACAGCCGGCAGATCGTCGTCAAGGAAGGCTTCGTGTGCCGCATCCCCGACGGCATCGGCCTCGACGTCGCCGCGCCGCTGCTGTGCGCCGGGATCACGACCTACTCGCCGCTGCGGCGGTGGGGCGCCGGTCCGGGCAAGAAGGTCGCCGTGGTCGGCCTCGGCGGGCTCGGCCACATGGCGGTCAAGCTGGCCGCCGCGATGGGCGCGGAGGTCACCGTGCTCAGCCAGAGCCTCAAGAAGCAGGAGGACGGCCTGCGGCTCGGCGCGAAGGACTACTACGCGACCAGCGACGAGGGCACGTTCGAGGCGCTGCGCGGCCGGTTCGACCTGATCCTGAACACCGTGTCGGCCAAGCTGCCGGTGGACGCCTACCTCGGCCTGCTGCGCGTCGGCGGCGCGATGGTCAACGTCGGCGCACCCGGCGAGCCGCTGTCCTACAACGCGTTCTCCCTCCTCGGCGGCAACAAGGTGCTGGCCGGATCGATGATCGGCGGGATCGCCGAGACCCAGGAGATGCTCGAGTTCTGCGCCGAGCACGGAATCGGCGCCGAGATCGAGACGATCTCCGCCGAGCAGGTCAACGAGGCCTACGAGCGCGTCGACAACAGCGACGTGCGGTATCGCTTCGTGATCGACACCGCCACGATCGGCGCGTGATTCCGGTGGGGCTGTCCGTGGACGCGGGCAGCCCCGCCGGCTAGTCCGAAGGACCGCGCAGCGTCAGCACCACCCGGATCACGTGCTCGACGGCCGCGGCGAACATCGCGGCCCGCAGTTCGCCCCGTTCGGCCAAGTTGCGTGACGCGAACTCCAGCACGGCGTCCGGCCCCGCCTTGCGCACCACCAGCTCGGCGATCTCCTCCAGGTCGAGGTCCGGGTGGTCCAGCCGCGTCAGGGCGACCTCCACCAGCAGTTCCTCGTCCGTCACGCCCACCCGCCGCACGCTTCGCACACTACTTGCGCACCGACGTGGTGTCACTCGTCAGCGGCCGCCCGCCCGCGTCGGCGGGGACGAGCGGCGGCACGACCTCGCCGCGGTCGTCGACCAGCACCGAATGCCGTTCGCCGGTCTCGTAGGCGTGGCGCTCGCCCCACTGCCGGAGCGTGACGATCACCGGGAACAGGTCCTTGCCCGCCGGGGTTAGCGCGTACACCTTCCGCTTGCCGGACGGCGCCTCCACCTGGGTGATCAGGCCGTGCGCGGTGAGCTTGCGGAGCCTGTCGGTGAGGATGTTGCGCGCGATGCCGGTGCGCTGCTGGAAATCGGTGAACGAGCGGGCGCCGTCCATCGCGTCCCGGATGATCAGCAGGCTCCACCGGTCCCCGACCACGTCCGCCGCCCGCGCGACCGGGCACTCCGGGTCCGTCCACACGCCGTCCTCCATTGAGTTGCGTATTGAAACCATTCTGCCATACCCTCCAAAGAGTTGCAATTTGAAACCAAACTGGAGGCACGGGTGGGGCGCGGAACGAGACTGCTGCTGGCGGCGGTGTGCGGGGTGGCGGTCGCCGGGGTGTACGCAGGGCAACCGGTGCTGGGGCCGATGGGGCGGGACCTCGGCGTCGCCCGCGATTCGGTCGGCTGGCTCGTGGCCGCCGCGCAGCTGGGGTACCTCGCCGGACTGGTGCTGCTGGTGCCGCTGGGCGACATGCTCGACCGCAGGCGGCTGATCGCCACGCACCTGGGGCTGGTGGCCGCCGGACTGGCGGTCACCGCGACCGCGCCCGCCGCGTGGCTGGCGTTCGCCGGTCTCGTGCTGGCCGGCGCGTTCGCGGTGGTCGTGCAGACCGCGGTCGCGTTCGCCGCGTCGATCTCCCCGCCCGGCGAGCGCGGCCGGAACCTCGGCGTCGTCACCTCAGGCGTGGTGGTCGGCATCCTCGGCGCGCGGGTGGTCACCGGGAGCCTGGCCGAGCTGTGGGGCTGGCGGAGCAGCTACCTCGCCCTCGCGGTCCTCGCGGCGGCCCTGTGCGTGCTCAGCCTCGTCGCGCTGCCCGCGGACGTCCGGACCGGCGCGGAACCGTACGGGCGGGTGCTCCGGTCGCTGGGCGGGCTGTTCACGCGACCGGTGTTCCTCGGGCGCGGGCTGATCGCGTTCTTCCTCTTCGCCTCGTTCGGCACGTTGTGGAGCGGGCTGGCGCTGCCGCTGGCCGGCGAGCCGTGGCGGTTGAGCGAGGCGCAGATCGGGCTGTTCGGGATCGCCGGGCTGGCCGGTGCCCTGGGCGCCGCGCGATCCGGACGCTGGGCCGACGCCGGGCACGGCGCGCGGGTCAGCGGCGTCGCGCTCGCCCTCCTGCTCGGCTCGTGGGCCGCGATCGGGCAGCTCGGCTGGTCGCTGGTGCTGCTGATCGCGGGGGTGGTCGTGCTCGACTTCGCCGTCCAGGCCGTGCACGTCGGCAACCAGCACGTCCTCACGAGCGCCTTCCCCGACCGGACCAGCAGCGCCATCGGCGGCTACATGGTCTTCTACTCGCTCGGCTCCGCGCTCGGCGCCACCGCGACGACCGCCCTGTTCGACGCCGCGGGCTGGACGGGCTGCGCCCTGCTGGGCGCGGCGTTCGCCCTGGGCGCACTCGGCGCCTGGGCGGTCAGCGAACGCGGCCGTGCGCGCGTGCGTGCTGCCGTGGTCGTGCGCACTGTCCGCCGGTGACGATTCACCGGCCGCCGGTTCAAGCCGGGCCGGGCAGGCTGAGGAACGCGCGTCCTGACTCGCCGGGCGAGAAGTGGCAGGTGACGACGGTCGACATCTCCGCAGAGGCACTGGCTCGCACCCGGGTCCCCGGAGGTGCGGTGGGTGGAGGCGGACTTGTGCATGTGGGAGCCCGGCGCGCGGTTCGACGTGGTGACGACGCAGGTCCACCCGGCGATGCCGCAACTGGGCTGGCCACGGCGGCGGCGATCAGCGAGCGGTTGCGGGGCTGGGAGATCGCGACGGCCAAGGAGGTCCGGCGGCAGATGGGGCATGACGGTGTGTCTGGAGGACGTGGTGGAGCGCCACCCGCCGGTGACGCCGGCTCGGCGCGGTGAAGGACCGGCCGCCGGTTCAAGCCGGGCCGGGCAGGTCCTCGACGTGGACGACGTGCAGTTCCGTGGCGTCGCGGTGGCGTTTGGACCGTCCGTAGAGTCCGATCGTGACGTCGGACTCCGCGGGCGGCTCGCCGGGCGCCACGTGCGTCAGGACGTCCGGGCGGTACGACGTGACCAGCCAGCCGCCACCCTCGTCGAGGGTGATCACCCCGAAGTCCCCGGCCGCGCCACCGGCGCGGACCGGGCCGAACGTCCGCAGGAGCTCCGTCGCCTGGTGGGCGAGGTCGCCCTCGGGCTCGGTCAGGACCACGCACGTTCCGTGTTCGAACAGGACCCACGGGCGCGCGCCGGTCAGAACCGTGCGCCAGAGGCCGGCTCCGCTCATCGGGCCGCGGACTGGAACAGCTCGACCAGGTTGCCCGCCGGGTCGGTGAGCAGGATCTGCCGTCCGCCCGGGCCGGCAACCGGCTCGCCGACGAACGACACCCCCTCGGCGCGCAGGCGCTCGATCTCCGCGTCCAGTTCCGGGACCACCAGGTGGATGCGGTTCCCGCCACCGTCCATTCCGGACGGCGTGGCCCGCGCGCCGGAGCTCGCCGGGCCGGACAGCAGCAGCCGCAGGGGTCCGCGCACCACGTCGGCGAACGCGGGGGCCGCGCTGGTGTTCACCTCGAACCCCAGGTGCCCGGTGTAGAAGTCGACCGCGGCCTGGACGTCGTCGACCAGGTAGCGGACCGAGGCGTGTTCGGTCATCGCGCTGCTCCTCCGGTCAGGGCCGGCACCAGGTGCCGGACACGGACATCGATCTCCGCGGCCGTCGCGCGGAAACCCTCGTACCCCTCGGGCTCGGGAATGCTCCAGTGCGCCCGCCGCGCCCCCAGGTCCGGGCAGACCTCCCGCGCCTTGTCGCACAACGTGATCACGTGGTCGAACCGGCGCCGCGTCATCGTGCGGACGTCGCGGGGCCGCCCTGACACCGCCACGCCCAGCTCGCGCAACACCCGCACCGCCGACGGGTGCAAGCGCTCCGCCGGCCGCACCCCGGCGCTCGCCGCCCGCACGCGCCCCTCGGTGTGGTGCCGCAGCAGCGCCTCGGCCATCGGCGAGCGCACGCTGTTCCCGGTGCACACGAACAACACGGCGATCCCCCGCCGCACCGGCACCGCGCCCGGACCCAGCGACGGGTGCAGCGCGGCCCCCGCCTCCGCCAGCCCGTCGCCGCAACGGCGCAGGTCGAGGTGGTAGTAGCTGTCCCGGCCGTCGAACGTGCTGCGCGCCGCGGTCACCAGACCGCCCTCGCGCAGCAGCCGCAGGTGGTAGGACACCAGGTTCTGCGGCTCACCGGTCAGCGCGACCAGTTCGCGGACACGCAGGTCCCCGTCCGCGAGCAGGCCGAGCAGCTGCCACCGCAGCGGGTGAGCGGCGAGCCGGAGGAAATCCGGGACCATCTCCAGATGATGCATCAAACCGCCTTGATACATCAAGCCCGTTTGACGAGTACCGCCCGTTCGATCTCTGCCGCCAGCAACGACGGCGCCTCCAGGTCCACGAAGTGCCCGATGCCCTCCAGCGGCCGCCACTCCACGTCGCAGCCCGCGTCGCGGAAGCTGTCCCGCGCCACGGCCGACGGCAGCGCCTCGTCCTCCAGCCCCCACACCAGCGTCACCGGCACCGGGATCGGGCGGTCGTAGGTGGCGTACAGCCGCGCCCGGGACAGCGGGAACACCAGCGTCGCGAAGATCGCCCGGTAGTAGTCGATCGGCGGGCCCAGATCGGCCGCCGACCGGAACCGGCCGACCAGCTCGTCCACCAGCTCCCGGTCCATCCGGCCCCGCGAGCCCTCCCGCAGCGTGAACGACAGCCGCAGCCCGGCGCGGCCCAGCCGGGTCGTCAGCAGGAACTCCGGCGCGAACGGCACCTGGAACGGCAGCACCCACGGGATCCGCAGCGGCTGCAGCTCCCGGAACGTCAGCGCGGCCCGAACCAGCGTGCGCGGATGGGTGCAGTTCACCACGACCAGCTTGCTGATCACCGGGCCGAACCGGTGCGCGAAGATCCACCCCAGCGCGCCGCCCCAGTCGTGCGCCACCAGCGCGGGCCGGTCCAGCCCGAGCGCCTCGATGAGCAGCCGGACGTCGTCGGTGAGCGTGAACACGTCGTAGCCCCGCCGCGGCCGGTCGCTGCACGGGTAGCCGCGCAGGTCCGGCGCGTACACCCGCACGCCCTCCAGCGCGGCCATCGTCGGCCGCCACCCGGCCGCGCCCTCCGGGAACCCGTGCAGCAGCAGGACCGGCGGGGCGTCGCGCGGGCCGTCGGCCAGCACGTGGAAGTCCAGCCCGTTCGCGGCGACCCGCAGGTGCTCAACCACGGTCGTCCTCCGGGAAGAACCGCTGCCCGCCCGGTTCCACGTGCTTGACCGCGTTCATGTCCTGCCGCAGCCGGGACAGCTGCTGGTAGACCTCCCGCCGCGCCCGGTTCTGGCTGCCCAGCGGCCGGTGCTCGGCGATGGTGTGCCACGGGTTGATCGACAGGCTGTCCGCCCGCGCGCGCTGCTCCCCCGGGTCGAGTTCCTGCCGGTCCAGCACCAGCGTCGCGACCCGCACCGGCGGCGACAACCGCTCCGGCCACACGATCGAGGCGTCCTCGACCGGCATCCGCCGCGGCTCGGTCTGCACCTGCAGGCACAGGTCGAACCCGGCCTGGCGCTGCGCGAGCGTGGCCCGCAGCGCCTCGGACAGGTAGTCGTCGGACGGGTTCCACGGCGCCCGCCCGCGCGCGCCCCGCGGCACGAACCGGTACTGCATCGCCCGTCCCCGGCCGAGCAGGTACGCCGCGCAGCTCCAGTACGGCGTGTCCAGCGGGCTGCTGTGCGTGCGGGCGTAGAGCCCCTGCATCACCAGGTCGGCGAGGTGGCTGTCCCGCGGGTTCACGAAGTACCACAGCGGCGAGTCGTTCCCGATCTGCCGCTGCAGCTTCGCGTTCTCCACCACGTCCGGTGTGGTGAACGTGGGCGCGCTG
Organism: Amycolatopsis sp. ATCC 39116; assembly: GCF_000231075.2. Lineage (NCBI taxonomy): Bacteria > Bacillati > Actinomycetota > Actinomycetes > Pseudonocardiales > Pseudonocardiaceae > Amycolatopsis > Amycolatopsis sp. ATCC 39116. Next base: position 137,346 of record NZ_AFWY03000011.1, read on the forward strand.
ATACCGGTGAGGTCCAGCGTGTGCCGCTCGTCGTCGAGCAGCTTCGGCCCCGGCACCCCGACGAGCTTGACACCGATGCTGAGCACCCCGTTGTCCTTCAGGTCGGGCGGGGCGAACGGCCCGGGACCGGCGAAGCGCACCCAGGCCGGGTAGGTCGCCGGGCGCGCGAACAGCCCGTGCCGCACCGGGAACGGCAGGCCGTCGTGGATCCGCAGCGAGCCGTGCACCACGCCGTAGGTCTTCGTGTTGCCTGCCCGCAGCGCATGCCCGTGCGCGTAGTGCCGGTGCAGGAACCGGCTCATCAGGTCGACGATCTCGTCGGTGGCGGCGGCCTCCCCGGGCAGCGGTGTCTCCTCGGCGGGCACCGACGAGCCGGGCACCCGGCCGCGGGCCAGCGCGGCCTGCACGAGCGCCTGCACCGGCGGCCGGACCACGGCGTCGAAGGCCGGCCGCACCCACGGGTCGACCCGCCGCTCCGCCGCGACCAGCCCGAGCACCGCGTCGTTGAGCAGTTTCAGCCAGTTCATCACGCCGCCAGGTACCGCAGTGCCGCCACGCCCGGCAGGAAGAAGTAGGCGCCGCCGCGGACCTGCACGAAGGACGGCAGCCCGCTGTGCCGCCGCCGCACCGGCGTGGCCTGCTCGGTGAACCGCGCGCCCCGCCCGTTCTTCGGCGCGACCAGCGGGTCGGCGTCGTCGTGCAGGCCGTTGAAGACCGGGCTGTTGATCCAGGTGTGCTGCACGAACTCGTACTGCCGGGCAAGGTTGGCGCTCAGGCACAGGAAGTGCAGCCCGCGTTCGTCCGGGCCGGAGCCGTCCGCGCCGGCGATGGTGTAGCTGCGGCCGCGGCGCAGCAGCCGGTGCCGGTTGTTGACCGCCACCGACCTCGGCGAGCCCGGGCCGGGGTCGAGCGAGTCGCGCGGGTTCGCGCGGCGCACGTGCGCGCCCAGCGGGCAGGACAGGCCGTGCGGATCCTCGGCGTGGTAGGCGAAGTCCTCTTCGGCGAGCGCGGGTTCGTCCCGCTCCGGGGCGAGGACGAGCGGCGCGCCGCTGGGCCACCGCCCCACCATCTTCGCCGCGAGCCGCCGGGCAGGCTGCTCGCCACCCGCCCGCTCGCGCAGGTGCGCCCAGAACCCGTCGACGTCCTGGCGCAACTGGCGGAACACCAGGTAGCTGCCGTCGCGGCCGAGGTCGGCGGCGCCGTCGGCGGTGCGCGGCAGCAGGCCGCGCGGGTCGGCGTCGGCGGGCAGCAGCGGCCGTTCGGTGAGCCGCCCGTAGGCGTTGCGGTAGCCCAGGACGAACTCGCCGAGCTCGACGTCGCCGGGCGCGGCCTCCTCCCCCAGGCCGGACAGCTTCGGCTGGGACAGGCCGTCGCGGAAGCCGAACGGCTCGGTCGGGGTGAGCGGGTCGGTGGGCAGCGCGACGGTCAGGGACAGTCCCTCGCTCTCCCGCTTGATCTGGGCCACCCGCCGCCGCAGCGCGGTCGCGGTCGCCGCGTACACCAGGACCAGCAGGTGCACCGGCGCGGTGGACGGCCCGCCCCACGCCCACCGCCGCGGGTCGGCGTCGCCGGAGTCGCCGAGCAGGCGGCTGCGGTGCTCGGTGGTCATGCCCTCGCCGAAGGGCGCCGAGAACGAGTCGACGACCTCCGCGGGGACGCCGAGCGCGCGCATCCCGGCGGCGGTGAGGGCCACGTTGACCGCGGCCTCGGCCGGCTTGGCCGCCGCCGTGGACACCTGGGCGGCCAGGTTCCGCAGCGTCGCGCGGGCCGCCCGCTCGCCGGTGACCGCGAACAGCAGGAACGTGGCGTGCCGCAGCCCGCCGTAGCCGCGGACGAGCAGGCCCTGGGTGTCGCTGAAGTCGAGGGTCATCGCCGCCACCTCACAGCAGGGCCAGCCAGGACCGCGCCGCTTCCGCGTCGAGGTCGCGGGTGAGGCCGTCCCGGAGTGCGGAGTTGTCGTCGATGTTGCGTGCCGACAGGTCGCCGTAGGCGGAGTACCAGACGGCGGGCAGCTGGTGGGCGCGCAGGTAGGCCTTGAAGGCCTGCTCGTCCCGCGCCCCGCCCCACAGCAGCCAGCGCGTGCGCGGGTAGCCGGCGCCGTTGCTGAACACCGCGTTGAGCCCGGCGGACAGCTTGTCGATGAAGTCGTCCATGTAGCTTTCCAGGCTGCCGTCGTAGTTGCTGGCGAAGACGAGCCTGCGGCCGCCGTCGAGGTAGACCCACCGGGCGAAGTGGATGGTCCGCACCCCGGCCAGGTTGTCGGTGGCGTAGACATGCCGGTTGAACCAGTCCAGTCCATAGAGGACGGTGCGCAGGGTGAAGTGCCGCACCGGCCCCGGTTTGACGTACCCGGTGGCGGTGAACGGGTTCTGCACCCGGGTGTCCTCCTGCTGCGTCAGCTCCGCGAGCCGTTCCCGGGACACGGTCGCGCGTTCGGGCTCGTCGCGCAGCTCCTTGAGGCGGATCAGCACGGCCAGCGCCGGGACGGCCGGCAGCAGCAGCGGCGCGACCGCGGGGACCGCGACCAGGTGCGCGGCCTCGCGCAGGCGGTGCCCCACCGCGGTGGGGGCCGCGGGCCGCAGCGCCCACGACAGGTCCGGCTGCTGCGCGACGAAGTCCCGGATCGCGCGGTGGACCGCCACTTCGCCGGTGCCGGTCCACTCCGGTTTCTCGTCGAGGAACTGCTCGATGCGTTCCCGCAGCCTGGCCTCGTCGCGGATCCGCGCCAGGCTCCGCCCGGTGCGGTGCACGTAGGTGGCGGCGGGCGGGATCTCGTGGTCGCGCAGCCACCGCACCCGGCCGCCCGCGGTGCGGGTTTCCGGGTACTCCTCGCACAGCCCGAGCAACGCGGACAGCGCGTCGCCGCGGGCGGCGGCGAGGTCGTGCAGGTGGGCCAGCACGGGCGTGTCCAGCTCGGCCATGTAGACCAGCGACTCGCGGCCGTCGCCGTCGGGCGGGAGGACGAACACCCGCGCGAAGTGCACCCCGGCCATGTCGCGGAACGGGCCGCCGTCGGAGTCGACGCCCTTGCGCAGCTCGTCGAGCAGCCCGGGCACGTCGCCCTCGTGGCCCTGCCGCAGCGGCGCGCGGATGGTGAGCGGAACCTGGTGCGGCGACGGGCGGGCCGCGCCCGCGGTGCCGGGCCTGCGCAGCAGGAACCACCCGACCCGGCGCCGCCACAACCACACCACGCCGAGGTAGAGGTCCTTGGCCACCAGCCGGATCTCGTCCCGCACCCCGCGGGCCACCAGCGAGGTCTTGGAGTAGTCGATGACGACGCACTCCCGGCCGTCCACCCAGCTGTGCCCGGGCGCGACGGCCGCCTTGATCGCCGACACGCCGGCCGGGCCGATCCGGTTCGCCAGGGTGCGGCCCGCCGGGTCGAACACTTTGCCGCGCCAGGCCACCGATCGGGCGAGGGCGGCGACCAGGCCGTTCACCGGCGTGCCCGGCGCGAGCACCGCGGTGCCGTCCATCGGGCCGTGCGGCACCTCGCCGGGCGGGCTGGCCCGGAACAGCCGGTCCAGCTCGTCGTGGGTCGCGCGCAGGAGCGCGGCCTCGTCCACGACGGTCATGTCCGCACCTCCCACGCGGCGAACGCGTTGTCCACCGTCGCGAGCACCGGCCGCAGACCCGGGTAGTGCCGGGTGAGGACGGTGGCCATCGAGTTGTCCCGGATCCACGCGAGTCCAGCGTCGGAGTAGACCTGCGGCGTGTAGTACTCGGTGAAGAACCGGTCGCTGTTGAGCCGCCGCGAGGCCATCAGGACGAAGATGCGGAACGCCGTGTCGCTGAACGCGAAGCCCTCCGGGCGGCGCTCGGCGAACATGCCGACCGTGAGGTCGACCTGCTCGATGTCGTCGTCGTAGGCGCGGCGGATCTCCTCGGCCCACTCCGGGTCGGCGGTCAGGTCGCGGAAGTCGCGCGCCGGCGGCAGGTGCAGCAGGCGGCGGAACTCGTTGTACCGCGGCACGCCGAGCTCCCGCGAGCGCAGGATGTCGGTGGCCGCCAGGTCCTGCAGGTGCCCGTCCGGGCGCTGGAACTGCTGCAGGTGCTTGGGGAAGTTGTGCAGCGTGACCAGGCCCGGCGGCAGGGTGCCGAAGGAGTACAGCAGGTCGGTCATGCCGATGCTGTTGAGCACCTTGAGCGCGTTGGCGCCGGAGATGTCGGGGAACTCGCAGTCCAGGATCGTGGCGTCGTCCCCGGCCGAGCGCAGGCTCCAGGTGTCGCGCACCAGCGGGTGCATCCGGTACACCGCGACGAACTCCTCGGTCAGCGCGAACGGCACCCCGTAGTGGTCGGTCGCGCCGCCCGGGATCCCGCTGACCACCTCGCTGCCGCTGATGCGGCCGAACAGCCGGTGCACCCGCTCCCCCGCCAGGCCGAACCAGTTGGCCCGCAACGCGGCCTTCGTGGTCGGGTGGCTGATCACCGCGGGCGTCCACTCCACGGTGTGGATCTTCGCCAGCAGCGCCGAGGTGACCAGGCGGGCGCGCTGGAACAGCTCCTCGTCCGGCCACGACGGGTACTCGGCGTGCAGCCGGTCGCAGATCGCGTTGTGCTCCAACGTGAACAGCGTGCGCAGCATCTCGGTGCCGAGCCAGAAGCCGGGGACCAGCGCGGGGTCGCGGGACGGGTCGTCGGGAATCGGCAGCAGGCCGTTGTCGAGCACCCGCAGCTTGCCCTGCTCGCCGCTGCGCAGCCAGCCCTGCTCCTCGCCGGTGACGCCGTAGATCTGCGAGCCGTCCCACCAGTGGGTGAGCACGTTGACGCGGGTCTGGGGCATCGAGGCGCCCGGCGGGCGGGTCGGGTCGTCGGGCGTGCGCATGATGCGCATGGGCTTGTCCGGCCAGGTGTCGTCGTCGGCCAGCGGCACCACCCACGGGTTCTCCTTCGGGCTGGTGCCGTGGCTGAACCAGTCGCGGATCATGAACTGCAGCCACGCGGCCACCAGCGAGTTCACCGACGTGGCAGGCACGAACGTGGTGCGGGTCAGCAGTTTCCGGCTGATCTCGCGCGGGCTCGGCTTCAGCACCGCGTCCTCGGTGGCCGGGGTGATCTCGTCGAGCGGGATGTTGCGGCCGAACCGCGCGCCGGCCATGCCCATCGCGGGCTCGGTCAGGTCGTTGTGGCTGCCGTCGACGGACCGGCTCACCAGGTGATCGGGTGTGAGCGGCGGCACCGGCGGCGTGCCCATCGCCGGCAGGCGGCTCGTGTCGTGCAGGTTCTCCTGGCGCAGCCTGGTGCGCAGGCCGATCAGGTCGAGCAGGCCGAGCGGGACCGGCAGCCGGTCCCAGCCCACCACCCGGTCGACCATTCCGGTGATCATGGTGAAGGCCCGCCAGGGCAGGCTGGTGCGATATGTCCGGGTGGTGTTTTCTTGATCGGCCATCGCGGGTTCCCCCGTATTCGTCGGTTGCGCGAATGGACGTGCGAAGATCGGCGCCTTGCCTGCCAGCGTGCGTCGCGAAACGCCCAGCGTGGCACCGGATCACGCGCTCTGTCCAGTACCCGGATGGCCCAAGTGCGCGGGGCCGCTGCGAGAATTTCACCAACACCGGCGGCCGGGCGATCGCACATTTCCCGGGTAGCCTGAAAAAGGCCGGAATCGAATCTCCGCGGAATTGTCGTCGCCGGAGGTGGAAATGATGTCCACGACCACCGTCCCCGCCCGCGCCGCAGTTCCCCGCGCGGCCCTGCCCGACGCGCTGGTGGTCGGCGCGCTGGTGCTGGCGCCGAACCTGGCGCAGGGGCTGTTCGCGCGCAGGCCCGCCGTGGTCCGGGCGGCGGCGGCCGCCGGGGTGGACGGCGCGGCGGTGCGGCAGCTGTCGGCGATGGCCAGCCGGAGCACGCGGCCGGTGCGCGTCGGCGGGACCGTGCTACTGCTCGACCCGCGCGACGCCGACCGGGTGCTCGAGGGGCCGGTCGACGTCTACGCGGGCGATCCGGATCCGAAACGCCTTGGCATGGCGCACTTCCAGCCCGGCGCGGTGACGATTTCGCGCGGCGAGGCGTGGCGGGAGCGGCGCCGGTTCACCGACGCGGTGCTCGCGTCGGCGCCCGCCCTCGCGCCGCGCGTGGCGGAGTGCGTGGCGGAGGAGATCGCCCGGCTGCCCGCGCGGACCGGGTGGCGGCCGTGGAACCGGGCGTTCCAGCGGATCGCGCGCCGGATCGTGCTGGGCGACGAGGCCGCCGGCGACGACGCGCTGTCGGTGACGCTGGAGCGGATGATGGCCGAGGCGAACCGGTTGCCGCGCCGGCCGTCCCGGCGCCTGCCGGCCTTCCGCGCGAGCGTCGAGGGCCACCTGGAACGGGCCGAGCCGGGCAGTCTGGCCGCGGCGATCGCCGACACGCCAGCCGGTCCGGACACCGAGCCGTGCGCGCAGGTGACGCACTGGCTGTTCGCGCTCGGCGACACCCTGGCAGCCAACGCGCTGCGGGCGCTCGCGGTGCTCGGCCAGCGCCCGGCGGACGCCGAACGAGCCCTGGCGGAGGCGGACCACGCGGCGGCGTGCCTGCAGGAGACGATGCGGCTGTGGCCGACCACGCCGATGCTGTCCAGGGAGACGCGCGCGGAGGTGGTGTGGGACGACGGGACGGTCCTGCCTGCCGGGACGCGGATCCTGGTGGTGAACACGTTCTTCCACCGCGCCCCGGCGCACGTGCCGGACGCGGACGCCTTCGTGCCGGAGCGGTGGCTGGAGGGCACGCCGGCGGGGGTGAACCACTTCAGCCGCGGCCCCCAACGCTGCGCCGGAGCAGACCTGGCCGTGCTCACCGGCCGCGAAGCGCTCCGGGCGGCGTTGATGCGGACCCTGACCATCCGCACCCCGCGGCTACCCGCCGAGCCGCCGATGCCGTACGCGCTCGACCACTTCCGCATCGAAGCCGTCCTCGCCTAGCGCCGGGTCACCGTCAGCCGGCCCGGGGGCGGTGGTTCGACAGCCCGCCCCCGGGGTGAACCAGTTCAGCCGCGGCCCCCAGCGCCGCCCGCCGCGACCGGCTCGCCGCTCGGACCGAGAAACTACAGCCGCGTCACCGTCAGGCGCACCGCGCCGGAGTTGCGGCCGTAGAAGCCCCACGCGTCGTTGGCGAAGGCGTAGAAGTACCCGGGCTCGGTGACCTCGTGGGCGGTGCCCGCGCCGATCGCGATCCGTTCGTGCTCCGGGTCCGCTCCGCTGCGGTCGCTGTCGTTGGCGACGTAGCCGACGAGGAACAGCCACGGCAGGTCCACCTCGCGCGGCGCCAGCGGGGCGTGCGCGCCGCTGGCGCCGCGCACGAGCCGGTACAGCCCGACCGCCTCGCCGACCGCGGTGCCCGCGAGCCGACGCAGGCTCAGCCCCCGCAGCAGCGGGGTCCCGCGCGGCCCGCACCAGTCCACCCCGTCCGACCACTGCCCCGCCGCGGCGAAGGTGTACCGGCCGGGCTCCAGGTAGAGCCCGGTGTCGGTCCACAGCTCCTCCGCCGCGACCTCGACCGTCGCCTGCTGGCCGCTGCCCAGGATGCGCGTCCGCCGGTACGGGCCGCCGGTGATCGGCTGCGCCTGCTGCCGTTCGAGCGCCGACGGGTCCAGCGCCCCGCCCGGGCCGCCGGGCACGACGGGGGGCACCGCCCGCGGCCGGTGGTGCAGGCCGACCTCCAGCAGCGGCTGCAGCAGCGGGTCCACCAGCGGCGGCGCGACCCCGAACACGCCGCGGTCGTCGTCGTGCAGCACGCCGCCCGGGTCCGGCGCGAGGCGAGCCAGCGCGGGCGGGTGGAAGGCGATGCCCGCGCACTTGGCCGCCTCGTCGGTCATCCACTGCAGCGAGATGTCGCTCAGCCCGGTCTCCCGGTGCCCGCCGCCGACGTCCATGTGGCTGCCGGGGAACCAGCGTTCCGCCATGTCGGTGCTGCCGTTGGGCGTCCACCGCGTCGGTGTGAAGGGCCGTCGCCACTCGTCCAGCGCCAGCGCGTGCCGCGCGTACGGGATGTGCGGGTTCAGCTCGACGTCGTGGAACCGGTAGCGCGAGCCCGGGGTCAGTTCGCTGAGCCCGGCGAAGTAGCCGGGCACGCCGAGCGCGCCCACGGTGTCCCACACGCCGATGAAGTCGATCGGGATGTCCGCGGCCCGCTCCGGGTCGAAGTGGAACCGCAGGCCGGCGCGCCAGGTGTCGCCGGGCGAGCGGGTGCGGTAGTGCCGGTAGGCGCGGGCGGCCAGCAGCCCGCTGGTGCGCGAGTCGACCTCGCCCAGGTCGAGCAGGCCCGACTCCTTCACCAGCCCGGCCAGGCTGCGGGCGGTGAAGGCGCCGCGGCTGAACCCGAACAACGCGATCTGGTCGCCGGGGCGGTAGGTGGTGCACAGCCACAGGTAGGCGGACACGATGTCCTTCGGCAGACCGGCGCCGATCGCGCCCGCGGCGAGCCTGCTCAGCAGCCCGCCCCGCGTGCCGACCCCGCGCCGGTAGCTCGACAACTGCTCGCGGCCGCTGCTGTCGGCGGCGGCGAGCGCGTTGTGCAGGCGGCGCACGTTGGTGACCGCGTCCAGTTCGGGGTCGCACCAGGTGCCGTCGCAGCACACGATCAGCCTTCGGGACATGACCGTCCTCCCCGTCGAGGGCCTCCGCAGCGGTATAGCCAACCGCGGCCTCGGCCGCCTAGAGCAGAAGGTCACGATCTGCGCGCGGACCCTTGACCAGGCGCGCGCCGAGGTGCTTACTGCCCGGAAAGTCCGTATCGGGCTCGGAGGTGGTCATGGTCGGCGCATCCGGAAGGCCGGTACCCCCGGCCGCGGTCGGTGAGCACCAGATCGGCGTCAGCAGGCCCCCGCTCGCGGTGGACGACCTGCCGGAGCCGGAGGAGGTGTTCCGGGTCCGCCGGCTGGGGCCGGCGCAGGTCGTCCAGTTCGTGATCGGGCCGAGCCTGATCGCGCTGGGCATTTCCGTCGGCAGCGGCGAGTGGCTGCTGGGGCCGCAGGCGGTGGGCACGTTCGGGTTCGTCGGGGTCGGCTGGGTCATCACGGTCTCCGCGCTGCTGCAGACCTTCTACAACGTCGAGGTCTCCCGCTACGTGGTGGCCACCGGCGAGGTGCCGATCGTCGGGTTCGGGCGGGTGCCGCCGGGCGCGAAGCTGTGGATCCCGTTCTCCTTGCTGGTGCTGTACTTCGCGTTCATCTTCGGCGGCTGGGCGGCCGGCGCGGGCCAGGGGCTGTTCGCGCTCATCGCGGGCCGCCCGCACCGCTCCGGCGAACTGGAGTACGTCCGCCTGCTCGGCATCGGGCTGCTGCTGGTGGTCTTCCTGATCACGGTGCTGGCGCGCAAGATCTCCCGCAGCCTGGAGCTCGCGAACTGGCTGATGGTCGGCGCGATCATCGTCATCCTGCTGGTCGTGACGCTGGCGATCGTGCCGGGATCGGTGTGGTGGGACGGGATCCGCGGCCTCGTCACGCCCGCCGCGCCGCCGGAGGGCATCACCGCGACCCAGCTGGGCGGGCTGGCCGGGTTCACCGCGCTGGCGTCCGGGCTGAACTGGTACGTGATGAACCACTACCGCGACAAGGGTTACGGCATGGGCTACCGCGTCGGGTTCATCGCGGGCCTGCGCGGGGAACGCAGCCAGCTCCGGCACGTCGGCGTCACCTTCCCCGACGACGCGGCGAACACGAGCCGCTGGCGGCGGTGGTACCGGCTGCTGCTGGTGGACCAGTGGGCGGTGTTCTTCGTCGGCGCGATGATCGGCATGCTGCTGCCGACGGTGCTGATGTCGCACATCGTGGCGACCAGCGGGCAGCGGCCGACGACGGCGAACGTCCCGACGTTCACCGCGACGCAGCTCGGCGCCGAGTACGGGACGTGGATGTTCTACCTGATGCTCGTCGTCGGCGTGCTGATCCTGTTCTCCACGCAGCTGGGCATCTTCGAAGCGCTGGTGCGCAACTTCACCGACGCCACGCACGCGTCGAGCCCGCGCATCCGCCGCCTGATCGAGGGCGACCCGCGCCGCTTCTACTTCCCGTTCATGCTGCTCGTGCTGGCGGTGATCGCCGGCGCGATGCACCTGGCGCTGCCGACGGACCTGGTCCAGACCTCGGCGAACATGTCGAACCTGGGCGCGCTGATCTTCCCGTTCGCGTTGATGTACCTCAACTCGCGGCTGCCGAAGGCGGCGCGGCCCCGGCCGTGGCACTACGTGATCCTGGTGCTGAACTTCCTGTTCTTCGGGTTCTTCTTCGTCAACTTCGTGTACGAGCTGTTCACCGGAGGCGCCCTGGTCAAGTTCTAGCGCGACGCCAGGCGGACCACCGTGATGTCGGGCGGGGCGCCGACCCGCACCGGTGGTCCCCACGCCCCGGCGCCGCGGGTGACGTAGAGCTGCGTGCCGCCGTGGCGGGTCAGCCCGGCCAGGGTGTGCTGGATGCCGGACACCACCAGGTGCCCCGGCCAGAACTGACCGCCGTGCGTGTGGCCGGACAGCTGGAGGTCCACCCCGTGCGCCACCGCCTCGCCGATCAGGATCGGCTGGTGCGCCAGCAACAGCGTGGTCCGCGCGGGATCCCGGCCGCCGAGCGCCTTCGCGAAATCCGGGCCCTCGCCCTCGTCTGCGCTCACGTCGTTGACGCCGGCCAGGTCGAACCCGGGCAGCTCGACGCGCTCGTTGGCCAGCAGCCGCATGCCGAGGTTCCGCACGTGGTCCACCCACTGCCCGGCGCCGGAGATGTATTCGTGGTTGCCGGTCACGAAGAAGGTGCCGTGCCGCGAGCGCAGCCCGGCCAGCGGCGCCACCGCGGGCGCGAGGTCCTCCACGTCGCCGTCGACCAGGTCGCCCACGACGGCCACCAGGTCCGGCGCGGTCGCGTTGATCGTGTCCACCACGTGCTGCGCGAACCCACGGCCCAGCAGCGGGCCGACGTGGATGTCGCTGACCACCGCGATGCGGAACCCGTCCGCGCCCGGCGGCAGTTTCGCCAGCGGCACGGTCACGTCCAGCACGCGGGGCCCGCTGAACAGGCTGTGCACGCCGTAGCCGACGGTGCCCGCCACCGCGGCGACGGTCGCGCCGCCCACGACGCGTGACACGAACACCCGCCGCGTCACCGCCGTCTCCTCCGGCACCGGCCCGGTGTCGCGGCGGGCGAGCCGGCGGCGCAGCAGCGGGCGTACCACCTCGCCGGCCAGCAGGGCCAGCAGCAGGTAGACGCACACCGCCATCCAGAGGAACCCGGGCCACGACACCACCTGGACCAGCCAGTACGGCGCGTCGGCGAACTCGCTCAGCGGCGCGGCCACCGTGAGCACCGGCCCGGCCACGAGCGTCCCGGTCGCGACCCGCCGCCACCCCGAGCCACGCGGCAGGGCGTCGCGGACCAGGCGGCGCCAGGCCCACCAGTGGAACGCGGCCACCGCCGCCAGCGCGACGACGAGCACCACGGCGATGATCACGACCACGCGGCTCGCATCCCAGATCGGTCACGGAGTGTGTTCCGGATCACATTACCGCTACACTATCTGGCTACGCTTCCCGAGCCACCCCCACGGGGAGGAGTCGACAAATGAACGACTTCTTCGGTTCACGGCACACCAGGCGGGACGTGCTGCGCGCGGCGGCAGCCCTCACGCTGGGGTCGGCGGCGCTCGGCGCCTGCGCCTCGGAGGAGGACACCGGCGGTGTGGGCACCGCGCCGGGGCAGGCGCCGCAGGAGGTCTTCACCGAACCCACGGCGAGGCTCTCCGGCGATCTGCGGATCCTGCTGTGGAGCCACTTCGTGCCCAGCCACGACGAGTGGTTCGACCGGTTCGCGCGCGACTGGGGCTCCCGCGTCGGCGTCAACGTCACGGTCGACCACATCGACCAGGCCCAGGTCCCGACCCGCATCGCGGCCGAGATCCAGGCCCGCCAGGGGCACGACCTGATCCAGTACATCGCGACGCTGTCCCAGTTCGAGCCGAGCGTGCTGGACATGAGGGACCTGGTCGCCGAGGCGAACCGGCGCTGGGGCCAGCAGCTGCCGCTGTGCGAGAAGTCCAGCCGCAACCCGGCGACCGGGAAGTTCTACGCCTACTCCCCCGGCTGGGTGCCCGACCCCGGCAACTACCGCCGCTCGCTGTGGGAGCCGGTCGGGATGCCCAACGGTCCGTCCACCTGGGACGAGCTGCTCACCGGGGCCGCGGAGATCAAGCGCAGCAAGGGCGTCCCGCTCGGCCTGGGCATGTCGCAGGAGATCGACTCCAACATGGTGCTGCGGGCCCTGATGTGGTCCTACGGCGCCTCGGTGCAGGACGAGAACGAGCGCGTGGTGATCAACTCGCCGGAGACGATCGCGGCCATCGAGTACATGACGCGGCTCTACCAGCAGGCGATGACGCCCGAGGTGTTCTCCTGGAACGCGGCCAGCAACAACCAGGGCCTGGTCGCGGGCAAGCTGTCCTACATCGTCAACTCGATCTCGGCGTGGCGCACCGCGGCGACCTCCAACCCGGACGTCGCCGACGACACCTTCTTCGTCCCGGCGCTGCGCGGGCCGCAGGCGGCGCTGGCCGCGCAGCACGTGCTCTACAACTGGATCGTCCCGCAGCACGCGACCGGCGCCGACGCGGCGAAGGAGTTCCTGCTGCACTACACCGCCAACTTCAAGGCGGCTACCTACGCGTCCAAGCTGTACGACTTCTGCGCGTGGTCCGGCCTCACGCCGGAGCTGCCCGGCTGGCTCGCCGCCGACCCGTTCGGCTCGAAACCGCCGGACAAGCTGAAGCTGCTGGCCGACGCGATCCCGTGGAGCGCCAACATCGGGCACCCCGGCCCGGCGAGCACCGCGATCGGCGAGGTGTTCAGCACGTTCGTGGTGCCCAACATGTTCGCCAGGGCGGCACGCGGCGAGATGACGCCGCAGCAGTCGGTGGCCGAGGCCGAGAACCAGGTCAACGCCATCTTCGCGAAGTGGCGCGCGGCCGGGCTCGTCGGCGGCTGAGTGCCATGGCGGTCGTCGAGGTCCGGGAACTGGTCAAGGAGTTCGACGGCGGGCGGGTGCACGCCATCGACGGGGTGAGCCTGGCCGCCGCGGCCGGCGAGTACCTGGTGCTGCTCGGCCCCTCCGGCTGCGGCAAGACGACGCTGCTGCGCACCATCGCCGGCCTGGAGCAGCCGACCAGCGGGGACGTGCTGATCGGCGGTCACGTGGTGACCGGGCTGCCGCCGCGGGCGCGGCAGATCGCGATGGTGTTCCAGAGCTACGCGCTCTACCCGCACAAGACGGTGCTGGCCAACATCGTCTTCCCGCTGCGCGCGGCCGGCATGGAGCGCGACGAGCGGGAACGCAAGGCGCGCTGGGCGGCCGGCCTGCTGGGCATCGAGCAGCTGCTGGACCGCAAGCCGCGGCAGCTGTCCGGCGGCGAGCGGCAGCGGGTCGCGCTGGCCCGCGCGATGGTGCGCGACCCACAGGTGTTCCTGCTCGACGAGCCGCTGTCCAACCTGGACGCCAAGCTGCGGGCCAGCGCCCGGGACGAGCTGAAGCGCTTCCAGCAGGACCTGGGCACCACCACGATCTACGTGACCCACGACCAGGCCGAGGCGATGGGCCTCGGCGACCGGATCGCGGTGCTCAACGCGGGCCGGGTGTGCCAGGCGGGCCCGCCGGTGGAGGTCTACGACGACCCGGCCGACACGTTCGTCGCGACGTTCATCGGCTCGCCGCCGATGAACCTCATCCCGCACGACGGCAGGCTCGTCGGGTTCCGCCCGGAGCACCTGCTGCCCGCGGAGGTGGTCAGCGGCGAGCGGGTCACGGTGCCGCTGGAGGTCGACCGGATGGAGTACCTCTCCGGCGACCGGCACGTGTACGGCACGGTGTCCCGGATCGGCGAGCGCACCCGCGTCGTCGCCCGGCTGCCGGCCACTGTGGACACCCCCATCACGCCCGGGGAGACGCACTCCTTCGCCGTGCCCGCGCGGCGGTTGCGGTTCTTCGACTCCGCGACGGGGCAGCGGGCGGCCCCGGTGCGGCTGGACGGCTGACATGGCGACCACCGCGGACACCGCCACCCGGCCGGGGGTGACCACCGCGCGCCGCCGGATGGCCGACCGGGACGGCGTGCTGGCGTGGGCGTTCCTGGTGCCCAGCATCCTCTACATCGTCGCGCTGATCGGCGTGCCGTTCGTGCTCGCCATCGCGTTCGCGTTCTCCGACGTGAGCGCGGGCGACCCGTCGTTCGACTGGGTCGGGCTGCGCAACTTCGAGGCCGTGCTGGACGACCCGGTGTTCTGGCGGTCGCTGCGCAACACGTTCCTGTTCACGGCCGTGTCGATGGTGCTGATCGTGCTGCTGGGCAAGGTGCTGGCCAACATCCTGGTCGCCGACTTCCGCGGCAAGTGGGTGGTGCGGTTCCTCGTCCTGCTGCCGTGGACCACGCCGGTCGCGCTGTCGTCGATCTCGTGGCTGTGGCTGCTGGACTCGATCTACTCGCCGATCGACTGGGTGCTGCGGCAGTTCGGCGCGCTCGGCCCGGCGGAGAACGCGTACTGGCTCGGCCGGCCGGGCCTGGCGATGGGGTCGCTGATCGCGGTGCACGTGTGGCGGCTGGTGCCGCTGGCCGCGGTGATCATGATGGCCGGGCTGATGTCGATCCCGAAGGACATCGACGAGGCGGCCCGCGTCGACGGGGCCGGGTACTGGCGGCGGATGTTCGAGATCACGGTGCCGCTGGTGCTGCCGGTGGCCGCGATCGCCGCGTTGTTCGGCGCGATCTTCACGTTCACCGACATGGCCGTGGTCCGGGTGCTCACCCGCGGCGGGCCGAACGACGCCACGCAGGTGCTCGCGAGCTGGGCGTTCTACCGCGGCATCGACGGCGGCGACGTGGCCCAGGGCGCGGTCATCGCGTTGTTCCTGTTCCCGCTGCTGCTCGCCGCCGCCGTGCTCATCCTGCGCGCGGTGCGCCGGATCGAGGTGCGATGACCACCATCGAGGAGGCTTCCCGGCAGCGGCGCCGCTACGCGCGGCGGCACACCTCGGCGCGGATCGGGCTGTACGTCGCGGCGATCCTGGCGGCCCTGATCTGCGCGGCGCCGTTCCTGTGGAGCCTGATCACCGCGTTCAAGCAGAACCGGGACCTGTACAACCCGGTGAACAACCCGTTCCTGTTCAACCGGCCGCCGACGCCCGACCACGTCACCTACCTGTTCACCGACACCGCGTTCGGCACGTTCGTGGTCAACACCCTGCTGGTCGGGGTGCTGGTCGTGCTGATCACGCTCGCGTTCGGGCTGCCAGCCGCGTACGCGCTGGCGCGGCTGGACCGCCCGTGGTCCGGGCCGATGGCGATCGGGATCTTCCTCGTCTACCTGGTGCCGCCGAGCCTGTTGTTCCTGGCGCTGTCGCGGATGGTGGTGGCGGTCGGGCTGCAGGACTCGACGTGGTCGCTGGTGCTGGTCTACCCGACCATCACGATCCCGGTGTCGACCTGGTTGCTCATGGGGTTCCTCAAGACGATCCCGAAGGACATCGAGGAACAGGCGATGGTCGACGGGTACAGCCGGGTGGGCGCGTTCCTGCGCGCGGTGGTGCCGCTGGCGTTCCCCGGGATCGTCGCGGTCGTGGTGTTCGCGTTCACCCTGACCGCGAGCGAGTTCATCTACGCGCTGGCGTTCGTCGCGCCGACGGGCCAGATGCCGGTCAGCACCGGAGTGCCGACCCAGCTCATCCGGGGCGACGTGTTCTTCTGGCAGTCGCTGCAGGCCGCGACGGTGCTCGTGGCGGTGCCCATCGCGTTCGTCTTCAACTGGTTCCTGGACCGCTTCGTCGCCGGGTTCACCATGGGCGCGGTCAAGGAGTGATCAGCTCATCGTGCCGAGGATCTGCTCGTTCCACCAGTAGTAGAGGTGCTCCAGCTGCTCCGGGGTGACGGCGTCCGGCGAGGACAGGTTGCCGACGATCAGCGTGCGCGTGTCGACCCACCAGAGCTGACCGGCGCCCTGGGTGGTGAAGCAGGTGAGGAACTCACCGTCGAGTGGGCCGCCGGTGTCGCGGTAGTAGAGGCCGTAGATGTTGGAGCGGCTCAACGGGTCGCAGCCGCCGTGCCCGTCGTCGCGGCGCAGCTGGAACGTGGTGACGAGCTGCTGGAAGAAGGCGTCCTGCGCGGCGCGGTCGGCGAAGGAGTGGAAGTAGGCCTCCGCGGGCGGGCCCCAGCGCGGGTTCCAGGTGTTGGACTCGGTGCACATCACCGTGGCGAGCGCGCCCTCCTGGCGGTATTCCGCGCCGGTGCGGCAGCTGGCGTTGCCGCGGTAGGCGGTGGGGATCGCGGCGAGCAGGGCGGTCTCCGGGTCGGCGGCGGTGCTGGTCGCGGTCGTGGGTTCGCTGCTCGATGTGGTGGGCTCGGTGGTGGGTTGGCTGGTTGTGGGCTGGGTCATGGTGGTGCCCGCGCCTGCCTGGCCGCCACCGCCGCGGTTGAGCAGCACGACGGTGACCACGGCCGCGATCACCAGGACCGCCGCGACCGCGGTGATCCACACCGCGCGGTGCGGGGGTCCGGTGTGGACGGATGCGCCCGCTCGTGGTGACGGGTGCGCGCCGGGCGTGCTCCACGCGGCCTGCGTCGTACCGGCGGGCGGTGTTCCCAGCGGCGGCCGGCCGGCGGGCGGTGTCCTGGCAGGCAGTGCGCCGACGGGCGCTGTCCCGGCAGGCGGTGTCCCGGCGGGCAGCGCTCCGGCGG